>NZ_JALPSY010000005.1:0-219839 GCF_023218005.1 Gordonia sp. C13 | reverse complement strand
ATAGCGCGCATTCGCTCTACGTTTTGCCGTGGCGGAGGTCACGGTCAGCAGGTCGGAATAGATCGGGGAGGGTCGCAGTTGAACAGCTCGACGGTGACGGATTCAAGCCCCGGGCCTCAACCCTTTGCCGCTTCGAGCGGCCACTCGCCGAGAGGCGCATTGACCGGCATCGTCCATCAACACGCCGAAGCCGCCGACCCTTCTGGGCCGGCGGCTTCGGTGCTGTCCAGGTGTCTCAGTGGTTGCGCAGCTTCTCGATCAGCTCGTCCTTCTTCAGGTCGGAGTAGCCGCTGATGTCGAGTTCTTTCGCGCGGTCCTTGAGCTCGTCGACGGTCCAGTCCTCATAGGACCCGGACTTGCCGCCGCTCTTGCCCACATCCGACCGGGAACTGTTGGCCGCGGCGTTGGCGATGCGCGCGGACTTCTCCTTGGAGTTGCCCTCGTCGCGCAGCTTCTCGTACAGCTCGTCGTCCTTGACCGACGGTCCCGGGTCGCGCTTCTTCTCCGCCATGGTCTGCCTCCTGGTGGTCGACACGAACGGTTCTCCCACGAGGCGTGCCCGGTCGCGGGTACAACCAAACCTGGACCGTCACCGACTGCATGACCGACCACCTGTGGTTAACAGCGTTGAACACGAGTGGACGGCCATGGCGGGTACGGATAAGGTTGTGACGATGTGTCCGGTAAGGGCGGATCCTGTCGCCACGGCTGGGAACACAGACGAGCACGAACGCCGGCAACGCAGTTTCGGAAGGAACCAGAACGCATGTCTCAGACAGTCAAGGGAGTCATCTCGCGCAGCAAGAAGTCGCCGACGGAGGTCGTCGACATCGTGATCCCGGACCCGGGTGCGCGTGATGTCGTTGTGGCGATCAAGGCCTGCGGCGTCTGCCACACCGACCTCGCCTACCGCGAGGGCGGCATCAACGACGAGTACCCCTTCCTGCTGGGCCACGAGGCAGCCGGCGTCGTCGAGTCGGTCGGCTCGGACGTCACCCACGTCGAGGTCGGCGACTTCGTCGTCCTGAACTGGCGCGCCGTCTGCGGTGAGTGCCGCGCCTGTAAGCGCGGTCGTCCGTGGTACTGCTTCGACACCTTCAACGCCAGCGTCCCGATGACCCTCACCGACGGCACCGAGCTGACCCCGGCCCTGGGTATCGGCGCCTTCGCGGAGAAGACCCTCATCCACGAATTGCAGTGCACCAAGGTCAATCCCGAGACCGACCCGGCCGTCGCCGGTCTACTCGGTTGCGGTGTCATGGCCGGCATCGGTGCCGCCATGAACACCGGCAACGTCGGCCGCGGCGACTCGGTCGCCGTCATCGGTTGCGGCGGTGTGGGTGACGCCGCGATCGCCGGCGCCAAGCTGGCCGGCGCGACCAAGATCATCGCCATCGACCGCGACCCGGGCAAGCTCGAGTGGGCCAAGGATCTCGGCGCAACCCACACCATCGACGGCACGAAGGTCGACGACGTGGTCACCGCGGTCCAAGACCTCACCGACGGCAACGGCGCCGACGTCGTCATCGACGCGGTCGGCCGCCCGGAGACCTACAAGCAGGCCTTCTACGCACGGGACCTCGCCGGCGTCGTCGTCCTCGTCGGTGTGCCGACGCCGGAGATGACCCTGGAGATGCCGCTCGTCGACTTCTTCTCGCGCGGTGGCGCTCTGAAGTCCTCGTGGTACGGCGACTGCCTGCCCGAGCGCGACTTCCCGATGCTGATCGACCTGTACGAGCAGGGACGCCTCCCGCTCGACAAGTTCGTCACCGAACGCATCGGCATCAACGACGTCGAGGCAGCGTTCTCGGCGATGGAGGCCGGCAAGGTCCTGCGATCGGTGGTGGAACTCTGATGTCGGCGCTGCGTATCGACAACGTCGTCACCTCGGGCACCTTCAGCCTCGACGGCGGCACCTGGGATGTCGACAACAACGTGTGGCTGGTCGGCAACGACGACGAGGTCATCATCATCGACGCCGCGCACTCGGCGGCACCGATCCTCGAGGGCGTCGGCGACCGCACGGTGAAGGCGATCGTGCTGACCCACGGTCACAACGACCACGTCACCGTCGCACCGGAACTGTCCGAGGCAACGGGCGCGCCGATCCTGCTGCATCCCGGCGACGACATGCTGTGGAACGACACCCATCCCGACGTCTCGCACCAGGATCTCGAAGACGGGCAGAAGATGACCATCGCCGGCACCGAGCTGACGATCATCAACACCCCCGGCCATTCGCCGGGCTCGTCGGTGATCCACCTGCCCGAGGCAGGCGTGCTGTTCTCCGGCGACACCTTGTTCCAGGGCGGACCGGGCGCGACGGGCCGCTCGTACTCGAGCTTCCCGACGATCATCGCCTCGATCACCGAGAAGATCTTCACTCTCGACCCCGAGACCAAGGTCTACACCGGTCACGGCGACGGCACGACAGTCGCCGCGGAGGCTCCGCATCTCGAGGAATGGATCAAGCGCGGTAGCTGATCCGCGTACTGAACGGACAAATCCGGCGCGGGTGGCCATCGGGCCGCCCGCGCCGGGTTCGTCATGTCACGTCAGGGTTGACGCGGTTGCCCCGGCTGACTGCCGCCGGGCAGATGTTGACCGGATTCGTGCCTGCCGGAATGGGTTTCGGGCTTGTGGACGCCCGTACCCGGGGTCCCGGTACCCGCATGTCCGGGGCCGGCGGTCCCGGCGCCGGACGTTCCCGCACCGGGGGTCCCATGTCCGTGCGTGCCCGCGCCGGGCGTTCCGTGGCCCGGGTTTCCGGCGGGGTCACGGTGCTCGTTGCCGAGCGGTCCGCGGTCGCCGCGGTCCCCTCGGACATCGGGATCGAGCTCGTCGGCCCGGGCGAAGGTGCTCTCGACCTCGTCGCGCTTCTCCGCGGCCTGCGTGCCGTGGGCCCGCGCCTGTTCGTTGAGACGCTTGGCCTCGGCGGCCTTGGCGTCGGCCTCGGCCTGGGCCTTGCGTGCCCGCGCTTCGGACTCCTCGGCGATCGCCTCGCGCTGACGCATCTCCGACACCTGGCCGGTCGCGTTCTCGCGGATTTGGTGAGCCTTCGTCCGGCGGACGTCCTGACGCTTACGCAGGAACAACACCAGAAGGGCGAGCAGGACGATCACGACGACGACGGCGACGATTATCCATACTGCGGTATCCATGGGGGCCTCCTCGATTCGTGGCCTCGCACGGGTACCCACAAAGTCCGCCGGCCAACCGGCGCGGCGCGGTGCGGGGCGATGTCGGGACTACCTCATCATGTGACGGAGTCGTCTGGCGTAGCCTGCCACGAATGAGCGAGTCCGCGGTCCGCAACATCGACCATCCCGAACAGCCACCGGTACCCCGGCGTCGAATCGTCATCGCGTCGATGGTCGGTACGAGTGTCGAGTTCTTCGACTTCTACATCTATGCCACCGCCGCGGTGCTGGTGTTCCCGGTGTTGTTCTTCCCGAAGGGCGACGACACGGCCGCGCTGCTGTCGTCGTTCGCGACGTTCGGGCTCGCGTTCGTCGCCCGACCGATCGGCTCGGTCCTGTTCGGCCACTTCGGAGACCGCATCGGTCGCAAGGCGACTCTTGTCGGGTCATTGCTCACGATGGGTATAGCCACCTTCGTGATCGGGCTCCTGCCGACCTTCGACCAGGTGGGTTATCTCGCGCCGGCCCTGCTCGCGCTGATGCGCTTCTGCCAGGGCCTCGGACTCGGCGGAGAGTGGTCCGGCGCAGCACTTCTCGCGACCGAAACCGCGGAGAAGGGCAAGCGTGCCTGGGCGGCGATGTGGCCGCAGCTCGGTGCACCGATCGGGTTCTTCTTCGCCAACGGCATGTTCCTGCTGCTGATCTTCGGTCTCGACTTCGACGCGAAGACCGCGGCCTCCAACCACTCGTTCATGACCTGGGGATGGCGAATTCCGTTCCTCGCCAGTGCGATCATGGTCATCATCGGCCTGTACGTGCGTCTCAAGCTCACCGAGACCCCGGTGTTCGCCAAGGCCGTGGAAGAGGGCAAGAAGGTCAAGACCCCGCTCGCCGAGGTCGTCAAGACCAGCTGGCGTCAGCTGATCGCCGGCACGTTCATCATGGTCGCGACGTACACGCTCTTCTACATCGTGACGACGTGGATCGTCTCGTACGGCACCGGCAAGGTGACCGATGCGTCGGGTGTGAAACTGTCGTTCAGCTACGCCGACTTCCTCGAGCTGCAGATCGTCGCCGTGCTCTTCTTCGCCGGATTCGTGATGGTCTCCGGACGGCTCGCCGACAAGTACGGCCGTCGCGCGTTCCTCCTCGTGATCACGGCGATGATCATCGTCTTCGGTCTGTTCTTCGCGCTGATCCTCGATCCGACGTCGATGAACAACGGGCGGATGCTGTTCTTCTTGATCCTCGGTATGACGCTGATGGGCCTCACCTTCGGGCCGATGAGCGCGATCCTGCCGGAGCTCTTCCCGACCAACGTCCGTTACACGGGTTCGGGTATCTCCTACAACGTCTCCTCGATCATCGGCGCCGCGGTGGCGCCGTTCATCGCGACGTGGATCGTGGCCGACTTCGGCGTCGGCTGGGTCGGTGTCTACCTCGCGGTCGCCGCGTGCACGACGCTGATCGCACTGCTCAGCGTCCGGGAGACCAAGACCGTGGATCTCGCGAAGGTCTGATCACCACGGCGCGGCCGGGGTGATCGGGAAGGTACCTCACCCCGACACGTGCGCCCATCCGCGGTTTGTGGTCGAACAGGTGCTTCGTCGTGTAGGTCGTGCCGTCTGGAACGGCGAACGAGACCGTCGCCCACCAGACGTCGCGGTCGTCGTGAACGGCCGAGCTCAGGTGGGTCACCGTCCCCTCGACGTCCACCCCGGAGATCGCGGCCCTCTCGCGTATCCGACGTCTGCGCCACAACCGACGGGCGAGCATCTCGGCCACCGCGGCGATCGCGGCACCGACACCGATCAAGATGAACGAGGTCGCGCCGACGACGGAAGGCTCGTTCGTCACGGTGTAGGCGAGCGCCCCGAGCCCGTCGGCGATCAGACATCCGGCGACCGGCCACCCGATGATCCGAGGTTCGTGTTCGTCGTCGCCGTGCGACAACACGAGCAGGCCGGTGCAGGCGATCAGGAGCGCGAGCCCCAGGGAACGGATTCGGGGATCGCCGACTCGGACGGGCTGCCGGCCGACTGGGACCATCCGATGTGGAAGAACACCGCCAGCCCACCCGCCCCGCAGATGGCAGCGAGGACGACGCAGATCCGGCCGATGACCCGATCCGAGACCGTCCGGCTCGGCCGGTTAACCCTGTCTCTCGTCATGTCTGCCCCCGATCGGTCATGCCCGTGATCCGTGTACGGTTCGCCCGAGTTTAGTGTCGGCGGCTCGGGGTACCGTCGACCTCGGACGAGGCGGGAGGGTGTGACGTGAGACTGGTCGATGTGGTTCGGACCTCCTCCGATGTCGCACGCGATCGTTCCCGCACCCGTAAGACCGAGGTGCTCGCCGGTCTCCTGGCCACCGCCGCCGACGCCGAGCTGCCCATCGTGGTCGCCTGGCTGTCCGGTGAGATCCCGCAGGGCCGTCTCGGGGTCGGCTGGCGATCGCTGTCGAAGCTGGTCTCCGAACCGGCCGAGGAGCCGTCGCTCGAGGTCGCCGAGGTCGACGCCGCATTCGGTGAACTCGCCGCCGCGAGCGGACCCGGTTCGACGACCCGCCGCGCCGAGATCCTCACCGCGATGTTCGGCGCCGCCACCGAACCCGAGCAGAAGTTCCTGATCGCCTTGCTGACCGGAGAGTTGCGGCAGGGCGCGCTGGCGGGGGTGATGACCGATGCGATCGCCAAGGTCACCGGTGAACCGCTGACCGCGGTGCGTCGTGCGCACATGCTCACCGGTTCGCTCCCGGAGACCGCTGCCCTCGCGCGGTTCGGGGCCGAGGCGCTCGCCGGTGTGGGCCTCGAAGTGGGGCGCGGTGTCGAACCGATGCTCGCCACGCCCGCCGACAACCTCGACGCCGCCCTGGAACTCCTGGGCCCCGACTGCGTCGTCGATTATAAACTCGACGGCGCGCGAATCCAGGTGCACCGCAAGGGTTCCGATATCTCGGTCTACACCCGCACGCTCCGCGACGTCACAGACAACGTGCCCGACCTCGTCGAGGTGATCGCCGGATTGCCCTGCGACGCGGTGATCCTCGACGGTGAGACCCTCATGCTCAGCGACGACGGACGTCCGCGATCGTTTCAGGACACGATGAGCCGCTTCGGCTCCGGGCCGACTGCAGCCGGCGAGCCGGAGCGTCTACTCAAGCCGTTCTTCTTCGACTGCCTGCACCTCGACGGCACCGACCTCATCGACCGTCCGCTGTCCGAGCGTCTCGCCGCCATCGATTCGATCGCACCGCAGCTGCGGATACCCGCGGTGACCCGACCGACCGCCGACGAGGCCAAGCGCCATTTCGACGCCGCGATGGCCGACGGTCACGAAGGTGTGATGGTCAAGTCCCTCGACGGTCTCTACGTCGCCGGGCGCCGCGGAAAGGCCTGGCAGAAGGTCAAACCCACGCACACCTTCGATCTCGTCGTGCTCGGCGCCGAGTGGGGATCGGGCCGCCGGACCGGTTGGCTTTCCAACCTGCACCTGGGTGCCCGCGACCCCGAGACCGGCGAGCTCGTCATGGTGGGTAAGACCTTCAAGGGTCTCACCGACGAGATCCTCCGGTGGCAGACCGAGGAGTTCCCGAAGCACGAGACCCGTCGGGACGCACACACCGTCTACCTCCGGCCGGAGATCGTCGTCGAGATCGAACTCGATGGGGCGCAGCGTAGTTCGCGCTATCCGGGAGGCGTTGCACTCCGGTTCGCACGGGTGGTCCGATACCGACCCGACAAGACGCCCGACCTCGCCGACAGCATCGAGGCCATCCGGGCGCTCCTCAAGTAGCAGTGCGGACGGTCAGCTCAACGACAGCTGCGCGACCGGCGAACTGGTCGGTTGCGTCGAGCCGCCGGGCGGTTCGACGGTGAACGCCAATGCGTCGGCGCTGTTGATCCCGGCCAGCACGGCGGTGGTGACGGGTTCGACGTCCTCGTCGGTCATGGTGCCGGCGGAACGCGTGCCCCCGGGGCCGACGAGCCACATCTGGTAGACCGTGCCGGGTTCGGGCGGCGGCACCGAATTCATCACCAGCACAGCGGTATCCGTGGACTCGGCGACGTAGACGGTGGCGCTGCCGGTGGCGACCGGCGCGCTCGTCGAGCGCAGATCCTCGGCGGAGAACACCTGCTGGGCCGGTACTGCGACGGGTGCGGGGGAGCCCGACTCATCGGAGCTCGACAAGCCGATGGCCCAACCGAGCGCGCCGGCCGCGATCGCGACGACGGCGGCCGCGGTCAGATAGGTGAATCGACGCGAGCGACGGGGCCGACGGGCATCGAGTTCCGCGAGGGGTTCGTCGGGCTCCGACCGAACGGGCTCGGGTACCTCGACCCCGAGATCCCCGTCGGACGGCATCGCAGGCTCGTACGGAACAGACGGAGCCGGTGGGACGTTGCGCGCCGGTGGTTCGTCGAGCCCTGCTTCGGCGCGCGCGGCGGCGAGGACCCGCTCGCGCAACGACGGCGGTGGAGGGGTCGCGGTGGCGGCGCTGACCGCGGCCATCGCCTCCCGCGTCGCCCGGACCTGTTTGGCGAACAGTTCGCGGAAATCCGCGGGAGCGGCGGCGACCCGGGCCTCGATGTCGCGCAGCTCGTCGGAGGTCAATGCGTTGAGCCCGACCACCGGCGCGAGTTCGAGCAGTTCTGCTGATTCGGGATCGAGATGATCAGTCATGGCACACCTCCTTCCCTCGGTGTCGTACCGCGTTCACCTTCTGCTGCTGTCCTTCCGATGGCCGGCAGATATCCGCCCGCATCTGCGGACGCAGGGCCCCGATGCTCGAAGGGGTCCGGTCGTGAACCTCATGCCCCATTCTTCGGACTCGACGCCGTGGTCGGATGGGTCGGGCGACTCAGATGCGTGCGGGGGCGCCACCGGGCATCGGCTGGCCGGTGGGAACGATCTCCGCGCCGAGCGGGAGCAGTGAGACCGGCACCATCTTGAAACTGGCGATACCCAGCGGGATACCGATGATGGTGATGCAGAGGGCGAGGCCGGTGGCGATGTGACCGATCGCCAGCCAGACGCCGGCGACGATGAGCCAGATGATGTTGCCGATCAACGACGCCGCCCCGGCGGACGGCTTGCGCACAACGGTGCGCCCGAACGGCCACAGAGCGTAATTGGCCATCCGGAACGACGCGATGCCGAACGGGATGGTGATGATCAGGATGCAGCAGATGATGCCGGCGACGACGTAGCCGATCGCCATCCACAGCCCGCACAGCAGCAGCCAGATCACGTTGAGGATGGTCTTCATCCGTCCATTGTCCACGTGTGGCAACCCGGTGGGGACGAAAGCGTGACCAGCACTGACTTCGAGGTGTGCGGACCGCTCGCACTACGATTGGTCCTCATGCGGGGACGGTCGACTCGGACGCGGGAAGCGGTGTGGGCGTTGGTCGCCACGCTCGTCCTCGTGATCCGGATCCTGGCGACGATCGCGCTCGTCCTGTTCGTGATCGGATGGGCAGTCGCGGCCGTCCGCGACTCCCTCGACAATGCCTTCCTGTGGCCGGCGATCGGCGCCGGTGCCGCATTGCTGGTGAGCACCTACGTCTACAGCTATCTGCGGGTGCGGTATCCCCGGCGGAACGGCTGGATTCCCTAAGCGGTTCGCCTCCCCAGTCGGGCGAGCAAGGCGGTCTGACGGTCGGCGTCGGCCGGGACGTCGATGCGCTCACAGACCCCCTCGGAGTAGAGCGCATCGCCGAAGCCGTCGGCAGCGGCCTCCATCTCGTCGAGCTGGTCGTCGGTGAACCGATGGTCGAACCCGGCGGCCGAGGCGATGTCCCAGCGATGGGCGATCATGTCGAAACCGTAGAAACGGACCAGGGTTTCGCCGATGGTGGTCGGACCGAAGTGCCCGTCGAAGCCGCGGTCGGCGACGGTCGGATCGGCGAGGCGGGCGGCGACGGCCTCCCGGTGGGTCCGCCAGCCCGACACGGGATCGTCGAGCGAGGGGGCGGGACCGAGGTCGACGTCGTGTCCGGCGAAGAAGTCCCGCTGCGAATCGACGACGTGCGCCACGACGTCGCGGGCAGTCCAGCCGTCGCAGGGTGACGGGTTGGACCAGGCGTCGGCGGGCACGGTCGCGAGGACGGCGCCGAAACCGTCGGCGTAGGAGTTGTAGCGATCAAGGAGTGGTGCATTGTCTGTGGTGGTGGTCATGATGACAGTCAAGCGCCTGTGCAGGGGACGGTGATTGATGAAACCCGACAACTCGGGATCGACGCGACTCGACGACGTCGAGCGCGCGCATCTCGTCGATACGTCGGATGCGAGCTACCGCATCGGCCGGTGGGGTCCCGGCCCGGATCTCGACGAGATGGTGCGCCGGTTCTGGGTGCCGGTCTGGTCGGTCCCGCCGGGGGCGGAGGCTCCGCAGCGCGTGCTGCAGTACCCCGTGTGCCTGGCCGTCATCAGCAACACCTACGCCCGTTTCTACGGGGTGGTCACCGGCCTGTCGGAGACGGTCCTCACCGGTGACGGGTGGGCGGTGGGCGTGATGTTCACTCCCGGGGCCGGGGGTCTGCTCGTGGGCGACGTCGCGCAGTGGACCGACCGGTTCGACGAGCTGTCGGTGGTCTTCGGCGAGCCCGGCGCGGACCTCGCCCGGTGGGTCCGTGCGGTGATGGTTCCTGCACCCGACGACGAGAACGCCCAGCGTGCGGCGACGGACATCGTCGAGGACTGGCTGCGGGGATATCCACCGATGGACGAGGACGGTCGCCTGATCAACGCGATCGTCGACTGGGTCGAGAACGACTCGACAGTGGTCGCGGTCGCGCAGATCTGCGAGCGGTTCCACATCACCGAGCGCAGCCTGCAACGCCTCACCCGCCGCCGGCTCGGCCTCACCCCGAAATGGCTGATCCAACGCCGACGCCTCCAGGAGGCGGCCGAACGGCTTCGCGAACCCGACGAGACCCTGGCCGACCTCGCCGCGCAACTCTCGTACGCCGACGAGGCCCACTTCGTCCGCGACTTCAAGGCCGTCACCGGGATGACCCCGCGGGAGTTCTCCTCGCGGTTCGCTTGACCAGGACGAGTACTCTCTACACGCTGGCGAACCCGGATTGTTGCCGGGATCACACCTTGCCAGGCAGAATTGTCGGCATATGGCGAGCGACGGAGGGCGCATGACAGACGCGGCTGCGGTGGCGACACGCATCCGCCGTGCGTATGAGGATTTCCTCTCCGGTGTCACACCCCCGACAGATGCGGTCCGATCCATCGTCCGTGACTCCTGGGCACGGTCGCTGAGTCGCGGCATCGATCCCAGCGACGTCGGTCCCGCCGACGGGTTGCCGACCGGTGAAGCGGTGTCGACCATGACCGCCGACGAGTTCGCCGAGTATCGGGCCACCCATCCGATCACCGCGGTCCGCCCACTGGTGCAGTCGCTGATGGTCGATGCGATCGCCGACACAGGGGTCGTCGTCGCCCTCACCGACCAGGTCGGCCGACTCCTGTGGGTGGAGGGAGACTCCGCCGCCCGGGACAAGGCCGGCAACATCAACTTCGTCGAGGGCTCGGTCTGGAGCGAGGAGGCGGTCGGGACCAACGCGCCCGGTCTCGCCCTGGCCGTCGACCGCGGCGTCCAGATCGTCGGCCCCGAACACTTCGCCGGCCCGGTCCAGGAGTGGAGTTGCGCCGCGGCGCCGGTGCACGACCCGTTCACCGGGCACGTCATCGGCGTCATCGACGTGACCGGAGGACGCGAGGTCGCGGCTCCGTTCGCGCTCGCGGCGGTCCGATCGGTGGTCGCCGCGGTGGAGCGGGAACTGCAGTCGAGCGCCGTGGATCTCGCCGACCCGTCCACCTTCCACACCGGCGTCGTGCGGTCGAGCGCCGCCCACCTCACCGTCCTCGGCGACGGTCCGCATCGCTGGCGCCGCATCGCAGACGCGACCGGTGCGCGCACCGTGTCCCCGCGCCACGCGGAGATTCTCGTTCTCCTGCAAGCCTTCCCGGAGGGACTCAACACCGAGCAGCTCGCCCTGAAGCTCGCCGAAGAAGGGCTCGATCCGGTGAGCGTGCGAGCTGAGATCTCCCGACTCCGACGCGACCTCGGTGCCGATGTCGTCGCGAGCCGCCCCTACCGCCTCACCCTCGACATCTCCTCCGACATCGGGGACATCCGGGAACGCATCGAAAGCGGAAGCGACCTGGCATCTGTGGTCGATGACCTCGGCCGCGGCGGGTTGCTGGTCGAGTCGACGGCGCCGGGCATCGTCGAGATCTTCGAGGAACTACGCGAAGACCTGCGTTCACGACTCATCGCGGCCGGCGACGTCGTCGCGCTGCGCAAGTGGACGTCGTCGGTCCACGGGCGCGACGACCTCGTCGCCTGGCGTCGCCTCGAACACCGGCTGCCGGTCGGGCACCCCGACCGGGCCGTCGTCGGCGGGCGCATCAGGTTGCTCGACAAGCGTTACGGAGTGTGACGACCTCCGCTCCCTGCGGAGGAACGCCCCCTGCTCCCTGAGGAGGTCCGGAGCCTGCGGAGGACCGCCCCTTGCTCCCTGAGGAGGTCCGGAGCCTGCGGAGGACCGCCCCCTGCTCCCTGAGGAGGTCCGGAGCCTGCGGAGGACCGTCACGAAGGGACACGTTGTGAACGTTGCAACTCTCGTGCAACGAGCTCACACCTACCGTGTGGAACAGATCACATCGGACATCCAGGGGTGTCCCACGTGACAGAGTCCAGCGCCCTCGAGAAGAGGCCGACACGCAAGGAGTGACCATGACCGTCTTCGCAAAGCCCGGTGCCGATGGCTCGGTGATGAGCTACGAGTCGCGCTACGACAACTGGATCGGCGGCCAGTGGACCCCGCCGGTGAAGGGTCAGTACTTCGAGAACCCCTCGCCGGTGGACGGCAAGACCTTCTGTGAGGTCGCCCGCTCGACGGCCGAGGACATCGACCTCGCCCTCGACGCCGCCCACAAGGCCGCACCTGCTTGGGGCAAGACCTCCGCCGCCGAGCGCTCCCTCGCACTGCTGCGCATCGCCGATCGCATGGAGGAGAACCTCGAGAAGCTCGCGGTCGCCGAGACCTGGGACAACGGCAAGGCCGTCCGCGAGACACTCGCCGCTGACATCCCGCTCGCCATCGACCACTTCCGCTACTTCGCCGGCGCTCTGCGTGCCCAGCAGGGCGGAATCTCCGAGATCGACGAAGACACCGTGGCCTACCACTTCCACGAGCCGCTCGGCGTCGTCGGCCAGATCATCCCGTGGAACTTCCCGATCCTCATGGCCGTCTGGAAGCTGGCCCCGGCTCTTGCCGCCGGCAATGCGGTGGTGCTCAAGCCCGCCGAGCAGACCCCGGCATCGATCCTCTACCTGGTGAGCCTCATCAGCGACCTGCTGCCCGCCGGTGTCCTCAACGTGGTCAACGGTTTCGGCGTCGAGGCCGGCAAGCCCCTGGCCTCGAGCAACCGCATCCGCAAGATCGCGTTCACCGGTGAGACCACCACCGGCCGCCTGATCATGCAGTACGCGTCGGAGAACCTGATCCCGGTCACCCTCGAGCTGGGTGGCAAGAGCCCCAACATCTTCTTCAACGACGTCATGGCCTCCGACGACGGCTTCCTCGACCGTGCGCTCGAAGGCTTCTCGATGTTCGCGCTCAACCAGGGCGAGGTGTGCACCTGCCCGAGCCGCGCGCTGATCCAGCAGGACATCTACGACGAGTTCATCGCCAAGGCCGTCGACCGCGTCTCGAAGATCAAGCAGGGCAACCCGCTCGACACCGACACCATGATGGGTGCGCAGGCATCGAACGACCAGTTCGAGAAGATCTCGTCGTACCTGGCCATCGGCCGCGACGAGGGCGCCGAGGTGCTCACCGGCGGCGAGGTCGCGGACCTCGGCGGCGACCTGTCCGGCGGCTTCTACATCAAGCCGACCGTCTTCCAGGGCAACAACAAGATGCGCATCTTCCAGGAGGAGATCTTCGGCCCGGTCCTCGCGGTCACCACCTTCAAGGACTTCTCCGACGCCATGCACATCGCCAACGACACCCTCTACGGCCTCGGCGCCGGCGTGTGGAGCCGTGACGGTGCGACCGCCTACCGTGCGGGCCGCGAGATCCAGGCCGGACGTGTGTGGACCAACACCTACCACGACTACCCGGCACACGCTGCCTTCGGCGGCTACAAGCAGTCCGGCATCGGTCGCGAGAACCACCTGATGATGCTCGAGCACTACCAGCAGACCAAGAACCTCCTGGTCGGCTACGCTCAGAACGCGAAGGGGTTCTTCTGATCCACTAGCTCCCTGAGTAGCCCGGAGCTTGCGAAGGGCCCCAGGTCTGCTCCCTGAGTAGCCCGGAGCTTGCGAAGGGCCCCAGGTCTGCTCCCTGAGTAGCCCGGAGCTTGCGAAGGGCGTATCGAAGGGCAACCCACAGAAGGTGATTGAGAATGACCACCGAACAGATTGCTCCTGATCGGGTGGTCGCCACAGACGCCGCCGTGCAGCTCCTGACCAAGTTGTCGGAGCTGCACGGCGGTCTCATGATCCACCAGTCCGGTGGATGCTGTGACGGCTCGGCCCCGATGTGTTATCCGGTGGGGGAGTACCGGGTCGGTCAGCGCGACGTGCTGGTCGGCGAGATCGAACTCCCCGAACCCATTCCGGCAGTACGGGTCTGGATCAACGGCGACCAGTTCGAGCTGTGGAAGCACACCCAGCTCATCCTCGACGTCGTGAAGGGACGCGGCGCCGGGTTCAGTCTGGAAGCGCCCGAAGGCGTGCGTTTCCTCTCCCGGGCCCGGGCCTTCACCGAGGAGGAGAACGAACTCCTCGCCGCGTCGCCCCCGCTGACGGGTGCGACCGCCGGACCCTGATCCGGTCAGCTCCACAGAATGCGTCGTGGGTGTCGAAATACGATACCCACGGCGCATTCTCGGTTTCCCGGACAGGCGGCTTCGAGCGCATACGATCGAAGGATGTCGATGCCCGGCGATGCCCCACCACCACGACCCCGCGTGGCCGTCACCCCCATGCGGCCCCGGCGGAACACCGAACGCGCCGGGGCTGTCCGTTGGGTCGTCCTGGGGTGGATCGGCACCGTCGCGCTGACCCTGGTGACCGTCCTGTTGATCGTGGCGTCGCTCGACGACCTCCGCGCGGTCCTGGCCGCCGACCTGATCCGCGAACACCCCGACAGCGGCACCGATGCCGGACGCGCCGTGGACATCTCCCTGCTCATCGGCGCCGGCCTTGCGCTCGTGGTCGTCGTGTCGGGCGTCGCGGGAGCGTTCCGTCTGTGGGCCGGCCGTCGTGCGGGGCGGACAATGCTGGCGGTCGGCGCCCTGGTCGCAACTGCGGGCGCGGTGGGATTCCGCCTCACCGTCGATCCGTCGACGCCCGGGCTCGCCGACGCCGGCCTGTCTGCGCCGGTGCTGTGGCTGCCGGTGGCCGCGGCGGTGATCGCGCTGATCGCCACCGGCGTCGCCTTCACCCGCGCGGTGAGTGCATCTCTGCGCTGAAACCGGTTGTGCCGGCAGCTGTCTGTGATTCGTCGAGGCGCGCCACGATGCCCTCGGCACTGCGCGCGGCCACCTGGCAGGCCGACGCGACGTCCGGTGCGATCAGCGGGTGGGCGGCGAGGGACCGCCACGTTCGAACGGCTTCGATCGCCAACGTACGAACAGTCGGCGGATCGGTTCCGGCGGGGAGACCCAGACGTGTCGCGGGATCGATCCCCGAGCCGCCGATCAGGCGGGTGAGATCGGCGATCTGATCCGCAGGCAGGTCGAGTCCGCCGCCGCGGATGGTGGTGAGGAGTCGCAGTTCGCGGAAACCGTGCACGTCGGCGAGCTCTCGTCGGACCGACACCCGTAGCTGAGCCGCCTGAGTCGCCACGGACGTCGCCAGCAGGTGATCGAGAGTGACCAGTGCCGAATGGGACTTGAGTTCGTCGGCGCGCTGGGCGAACTGGGTGTCGATGATGGCACTCAACTCCGGCAGGCCGCTGCGGTCGAGGAGCTCCGCGGCCAGCGCGGTCGACGACGTCGCGCCGAAACGGATGAGCGTGACCGCCAGCCGGATGCCGAAGACGCCGAACCGCTCGGCGAGTGATCGCCGGAGACCGGCGGGGATGTCGGGCAGGATGTCGGGCCGCGCGAAGCGATCCACCGTCAGCAACGCCGCCTCGAGCTCGGGCCCCGGCGTCGAGGCCAGTTGTGCCAGTGCGCGGAACTCGACCTCGCGTAGCGTGCGGGCCGCCAGGGCGAGCAGCCCCGCGACGGGGACCACCGCCTGGCAGAGGCCGGTCCGCTCGAGTTCACCGGCGAAGCGCCCGGCGATCTGTTGGGCGGAGATCATCGCGTCCATCCGGCCGGCGCCCAGCTCGTCGGCCCGCGACACGACGCCGATCACCCCCAACGGACCCGACGACCCGCCGATCGCGGTGCCGATACGTCGCAGCATGGCCGTGTCCGTGGCGGTGAGAGATCGCAGCAGGTAGACGACCGCGTCGACCCCCGACTGGCCCCGGTGCTCGTCGCCCCGGGGTGCCAGGAGGCGGATCGTGGAGTCGGACAGCTCCGTCGACAGCGACGCGGTGCCCGGTGTGTCCACGATCGTGGTGGATTGCAGTGCACGGGCGGGCCATTCGACGTCGAGATGGTCCACGTGATCGGCGGTGAGGCGGCCGAAGTCGAAACCGAGGCGTCCGTCGACACGGGTCACCGGGATCGGTATGGCTCGACCGTCGTCGACGTGTGCGGTCACCGACGGCGACCGGCCGCTGCGGTACCAGGTCACGACCCGCGTGCACTCGGTGGCATCGGTCGGGGCGATGTCCTGTCCGACAAGCGCATTGAGCAGTGTCGACTTGCCGGCCTTCAGCGAGCCCGCCAACGCGACCCGCACCGGTTGATACATCCGGTGCTCACAGAGATCGAGTTCGGCCTGCGCACGCGGGTCATCGGCGAGGGCGCCACGAGCGGTGTCGAGAAGCGCACGCGCACGATCGATCCCGGCCATCAGCGGGACTGCCCGAACGCGTGGCGACCGACCTTCGGTTGGGCCGGTTCGGGGTGGGCGGTCACGACCTGCTGAGGGTCGAAGTGATCGGCGGCCTTGCGCAGGGCGGCGACCGCTGCCAGCCGGGACTCGAGCTCGGCGGCTCGACGGGTCCGCTCGGACTCGGTGGAAGTGGCGGCAGACTGTGCGGCACTGAGGGATTCGGAGATGGAGCGGGCCGTCTGCTCGGCGACCGAGCTGAAGTGGTCGCGCAACACGCGCTGGATGACCCGCAACCGGTCCCGGGACTCCTTGCCCACCTGGAAGCTGACGTCGTCGGTGAACGCCCGCACCGCCACCTTCGCCTTGGCTCGGCGTTCGAGCACCTTGGCCTGCTTGTCGTCACGGTAGGCCTTGGTGCCCAGCAGGAGTCCGGCACCCACCGACACCGGGTTGATCAGGGCCATGCCGACCATCGTCGAGATGAGCCCGAACATCAGCACGCCGCCGTACGATCCCCGCATCCCGATCAGCAGTTTCTGTGTGACCCCGACCTTGCCGCTGTCGAGTTCGGCGAGTTCGGACACCGAGTCGAGGACACCGGTCAGATCGGCGATGTCGAAGTCGGGAAGCGAATTCTGGCCTGCCGCCGCGAAATGATCGGCGACCCGTTCGGCCAGCCAGACCGACCGCTCGTGAGCCCAGACGAAGTTGTCGCCGATCACCGTCGCCGTCTGTTCGGTCAACCATTCGGCGAGTTGTTCCCAGTCGGTTCCCGGGTCGCCCTCGTCGATGGCGCGTTCGGCCTCGCGGGTGACCGCTCGGAGCCGGTCGCGGAGATCGTGGTCGATGTCGGCGGCGAGGTCGGCGACCCCGTCGGCCAGGGTCTGCTGCCACTGCGCGGATTGCCGGCGCATCGCCTCCGCGTCGGCCTTGGCCTCGTGGAGCGCTCGGACGGCTTTGTTCGCGGTGTCCGGATCGCGCAGAGCGGCCAGTTCGCTGCCCAGGGTGAGTGCGAGATGTTCACTGACCACACGGAGATCGGTGGCCACCGCCCCGCGGGTCGCCTGTCGGGCGGTCGCCACCACGTGATCGCGGAGGTATCGGTAGAGATCGAGGAAACCGGCTTCGGCGTTCAGCTGTTCGTCGCCCAGGCGCAGCGCGTGAGAACGCAGCACCGACGACACCGGCAGCAGGGGAATGTCGATTCCGGCGCCCCGGAGGTGCGCGCGGTCGGCGTCGGCGACGGCCCGCCAGTGCGGGTACAGGTCGGTCTTGGTCAGCAGGCAGGCGACGGTCGGGCACAGGCCGATCACCTGCTGGAGGAAGGACATCTCCGGCGCGGTGAACTCCTGGCTGGCGTCGGACAGCACCAGCACCGCGTCGGCGGCCGCGACCATGCCCAGCGTGGCTGCGGCATAGGGGTGCCCGTGACCGCCGACCCCGGGGGTGTCGACGAGCACGAGTCCGTCCGCCAGCAGCGGACCGGGTGCACCGATCTCCAGTCGCAGCACCTCACGGCCGCCGGCGAGGGGCGAGTCGGGGGTGACGGCGCCGATGGCGTCCATCGGGACCGGGACGCGACTGTCGGCGGACGGACCGTCGACGACGAGGTGGGCGGTCGGTTGGGGCGCGTGCGAGATCACGGTCGGCACCGCGGTCGTCTCGTCGTCTCCCACCGAGCACACGTCGAGGTCCAGCAGGGCGTTGACGAAGTGGCTCTTGCCCTGTTTGAGCTGACCCACCACGACGATTCGCAACCGGGGGTCGGAGATGCGGGTCCGCGCGCCGTCGAGGCGGGTGACGAGATCGGTTCGCCCGGCTTCACGGGCCACCTCCGACATCGTGCTCAGCAGATCGCCGATGGTCGACGGTGCGGTCGGGGTGGCGGCCGCCGACGCCTGCGCGACGTCGACCGTCCGACCGCTGGCCGGGAACTCGGCGGGTGAGCTTGTCATGGTGTCCTCACGGTAGTTCTGTGTCGACGCACGCGGTCGGCATTGGGGAGGTGTTCCGGCGCGTACCGCAGAGACGAGGTCGGCCCCGGCACCGTCGACGTCCAGTGGGACTGGCGTCGGGCGATGCCGGGGCGAAGCCGTCGGGTCCGGCGTCAGCCGGCGTCCGGTCCGGCGTCGACGTCTCCGGATGCAGCGGTACCGGCTTCCGCGTCGGCACCCAGCCCGCCGGTGAGACCGCCGGTCAAGCCACCCGTCAGGCCGCCGGTGAGATCACCTGCGAGACCTCCGGTAAGGCTGCTCGTCGTGTCGGTCACCCCGCCGACCGTCGAGTCCAGGGCGCCACCGAGTCCGGCGTCGGTGTCAACGACGCCGTCGAGGTCGACGCCGCCACCGGCTTCGCCGCCGCCGGTGAGTCCGCCGGTCAGGCTGCCGGAGAGGTCGCCCGGGAGGTCGGTGCCCAGGTTGCCGATCGCATCGGTTGTCGCGTCGAGGGTGCCGCCCAGCGTCGAACCGACCGCCGCGGTCGCGTCCCCGCCGACGGTCGCGGCGCCGTCGGCCGCACCGGAGACGGCGGTCGTCAGGTCACCGGTGACCTCCGCAGGGAGCGAGCTGTCCAGGCCCAGTCCACCACCGAGGCCCAGTCCATCACCGAGGCCCAGTCCACCACCGAGACCCAGTCCACCACCGAGACCGAGGTCGCCGCCGAGGGTCGAACCGAGCCCCGACTCCAGGGTCGTTCCGAGTCCGGCGAGTCCGCCGCCGAGTCCCGTCTCCAGGCCACCGGTGAGGTCGCCGACGGCGCCGCCGGTGAGGCCGCCGGTCAGGATCGGGCCGCCCACGTTGATGCCGTCCTCCGGCGAGATCACCAGACTCGGGTTGAGGACCGCACCGAGCTCACCCGTCAACGCCCCGTTGAGACCGCCCTGCAGTGTCGACTCCAGGGTCGTGACCAGACCGTTCGTGGCCGCCAGATCGACGTCGAGCGCATTGCTCAGCGTGCTGGTGAGCGCACCGCCCAGATCCGCTCCACCGGCCAGCCGTCCGGCGAGTTCGCCGCCGAGGTCGCCGGTCAGCGCGGTACCGAGAACGGCACCGAGTGATGCGCCGAGGTCGGCTCCCACATCGCCGCCGGCTCCGAGGACCGTCCCCAGCGTGGCGGTGAGGTCGCCGGCCGTCTCGGTGACCAGGCCCAGGTCGGCGCCCGCCCCGAGTGCGGCGTCCAGTGCCCCGCCGAGCTGGGTGATGAGGGCGCCGTCGACCCCGAGGGCCCCACCCAGGTCACCGGCCAGCAGTTCACCGACACCGAGACCGGCACCCGCCGCGGCGTCGATGATGCCGTCGACACCCGCGGTCGCACCGAGTACACCGCCGAGCGCGGTACCGAGTTGGGCAGCGAGTTCGCCACCGCCACCGAGTGCGGCCCCCAACTGGGCGGCCAGGTCGGTGGTGAGGCCTGCGTCGAGGAGACCGGCGAGGTCGGTGCCGAGCACGCCACCGAGGCCGAGCGCACCGCCCAGCGCGGCCCCGAGATCGGCGCCGGCAGCTGCTCCCAGGACGCCGCTGAGCACGGTGCTCAGGGCGGAGTCGAGTCCGACGCCGGCCGACAGCAGTCCGCCGAGTGCGCCACCCAGCTCGCCGCCCAGGCCTCCGATCACGTTCAGCCCGCCTTCGAGGGCGCCCCCGACGGAGCCCTCGAAGACGCTGCCGAGTCCCGCGCCCAGTCCCAGGCCGGTCTCGAGTCCTCCGCCGAGTCCGGCGGTCAGGTCGGCGGCGAGGCCACCGTCCAGCGCGGCGGCCAGGGTGCCGCCGAGTGCGGCGCCCAGGGCACCTGCGGCGTCGCCACCGGCCTCGAGGCCTGCGGCGAGCGCGCCGGCGACCGTGGACCCCAGGTCGCCACCCGCGGCGAGGGCCGCGTCGAGGTCGACGAGACCACCGGCCGCGAGCACCGATTCCAGGGTCGCGGCGAGACCGGCCTGGGCGCCTCCACCCACTCCGAGAGCGGCGGTCAGGGCGCCGGCGAGAACCGCGTTCGCACCGGCCGCGCCGGTCAGCGCCAGTCCGCCGGCCGCGGCGGCGGTGGAGGTCAGGGCGACGCCCAGCGCGGTGCCGACCGACGCGGCAGCCGAACCGCCCGCCGCCAGGGTCGAGCCGAGGGCGCCGGTGAGGGTCGTACCGAGTTCGCCGGACAGGTCGGCGACGGCCTGTGCGTCGAGCAGTCCGGACAGCGTGGCGGACAGGTCGCCCGCGACGTCGAGCGTCGAGGTGAGGGCGGCGGTGAGGTCGGCCGACAGGTCGGCATCGAGGCCGAGCGCACCGGCGAGGACCGCGGAGATGGCGCCGCCAGCACCGAGTCCGGCAGCGAGGGCGGTGGCGAGGTCGGCGCCGAGCGCACCGCCGGCGCCGAGGGTCGCGCCGAGGAGTCCGCCGAGGGTCGCGCCGAACTCGCCCGCGAGTTCGCCGCCCGCGCCGAGTGCCGTCGACAGCTGGGCGGCGAGGTCGCCACCGAGTCCGAGGCCGGCGCCCGCGGCGAGGAGGGCGTCGAGCGATGCGCCGAGTTGACCGGCCAGCGCACCGTCGGCGTCGATCGCGCCGGCGAGCGCACCGGCGATCAGCGGTCCGGCGCCCGCACCGAGTTCGAGGCCACCGGCGACCAGGGAGTCGAGGGCGGCACCCAGCGTGGCGCCGAACTGCGCCGCCACCGCGCCCCCCGCGCCCAGCCCGGCGGACAGCGCCGCCCCGAGGGCGACGGCCAGCTGACCGGCCAGGTCGAGATCACCGAAGGCGATACCGCCGAGGTCCAGGTCGGCGAGGGAGAGGCCGGACAGGTCGACATCCCCGAGCCCGATACCGCCGAGGAGACCGCCGAAGTCGAAGTCGCCCAATCCGATTCCGCCCAGTCCGATTCCGCCGAGGTTCACCCCGCCGAGGTCGAGGCCACCACCCCCGACGTTGATGCCACCGAGATCGACGTCACCGAGGCCCAGCCCACCGAGACCGAACCCGATACCGCCCCCGGCGCCACCGCCGACGGCCCCGCCGATCGCTCCGCCGCCGGCACCGATGGCACCGCCCAGGCCACCACCGGCAGCGCCGCCGGCAGCCAGGCCGGAGTCGGCGACGAGCGGCGCCGCGGCCGAGATGTGGGCGGGCGTGATCCCGGTGAGCCCGGCGCGGTCGATCGCGGCCTGGGGGTCACCGCAGTAGGTGTTGAACGCGTCCTCGTCGCGGAGCAGACCGAGGATGAAGTCGAGTACCGCATTGGTCGGCATGGCGTCGTTCCTTGCGTCGGAGAGATCGCAGTTCGATCCCGTGTCGAGTTCGACGCTAGGCAGCGGTGGGCTCCGGGACATCGGGGCAAATCCCTAGTCCTGTCACGGACCCGGTGAACGGGGGATCGACCCGGGAGTCCGCGTGCACCGGTAGGGGGCAGGGAGTTTTCCCCTAATCGCGGCCGAAACGCTAACGGTCGGGTCATGGCCCGCGACACACTCTGTGACGTGCAGCGCCCGCATCGGCCGCGGCACGCGCCATCAGACGAACACCCACGCCGCGCGAGTGGCCGGACGGTGATCGCCATCGACCACCCCGCGGGTGGGAACAGGAGCTGACCGACATGGGCATCACGATCGGTGTGAAGGTCGGGAGCGCGAACAGTGTCGCGGTCGTCGCCACCGAACACTCGTGGGAGAACTCGCTCTCCGTCGAGACCACCGGCCTGGTGGGTTCCGGCGACTTCCTGGACCGTGTCGGCGATCCGGTACCGGTGCTCGACGACCGCGGACGGAGCCGACCCGCCGCACAGATCCACGCCGAGGCGGTCGCCGCGCTCCTCACCCGACTCGACCTCGCCGATCCGGTCGATCACCTGGCCGTCGTGCATGCGGACACGTGGACGTCGCAGGCCGTCGACGAAGCCCACGCTGCCCTCCTCGAGCGGGACGACCTGCCGACGGGCGAGATCAGCTGGGTGCCGGAGTCGCGCGCGACGCTGGCCGCCGTCGAACACAGCGAGGGTGCCCTCGGCGAGGGCCTCGTGATCGGCTACGACCTCGGCGCATCGGCGCTGACCGTCACCGTGCTCGCCACCGGCGACGAACCCCGTGTGGTGAGTCGGCCGTTGCGCCTCGACTCGGTCAGCGGAAACGAGTTCGACCGGCTGCTGCTGGCGCACACGCTGCGGGTCACCGGTGTCGACGCCGAACTCGCCGACCCCGGTCGTGCCTCCGCGGTCCTCGACGATCTGACCCGACTCCGCACCGAGTGCCGAGCAGCCAAGGAAGCCCTGTCGGTCGACACCGACGCGGTCGTCGACGTCCGGGTGGGGGAGACGACCACCGTCGCCCGACTCGTTCGCGACGACGTCGAGGAGTTGGTCCGGGGACCGATCGCGGAATCGGTGGCGCTGATCCGCGAGGCCCTCGCGAGTGCGGGGGCAGACCAACCGGGAGGACGCCCGAGCCCGGTGACGGCGATCGTTCTCGGCGGCGGGGGCGCGTCGATCCCACTCGTCACCGAGATGCTGTCGGCAACCCTGCGCACGCCGGTCCTCCTCGACCCCCAACCCGGTTCGGCGTCTGCGGCCGGCGGTGCACTGCTCGGTATCGCCGCGCTCGGCGCGCGTGCCTCTGCCGCGCTCGAACCGACCACGGAGATCCCGGGGCAGGCGCTCGCACCGTTGCCGGGGGAACGTCCGCTGCGCGAGATCGAGCCGGCGCCCAGTACTCCGGTCGCGACTCCGGCGCCGCGTCTGACCCGGCGTCGGCGTGGAATCCTGATCACGGCGGGCGCCGCGGCGTTGGTGCTGGTCTCGGCGACCGGACTGTCGGTGGGGACGGGTCTCGTCGGGTCCACCGGCGAGGCGACGCCGCCTCCCGCCGGTGCAGTGACGACGGTCGACGCGACTCCGGGGAAACCCGGCCAACCGGCGCCGACCGTCACCGAGGCCACTACCGGAACCCGGGCCGCCGCCACCGGCACGGGTACGCGGGCCGCGGGAACCGGCACCGGTACGGGAACCCCGGCCCCGCGACGATCGACCGCGGCCGCCCCGGCGGGTACCTCGGCCCCGGGAACCACCAGCGCGCCCCGCGGCGGTCAGGCACCCTCGACCGGTGGACAGGCCCCCGCTCCGGCGGCCCCGCCTCCTGCGCCGGCGCCCGTCGATTCGGTTCCCGCGCCCGTGCCCGATCCGCAACCGAGCCCGGATGTCTCCGAGCAGCCGAGCACCGGGGGCGGAGGCGGGGGCCGCTCGGGCGGTGTCCTGCAGGTGCCCGGCCGGATTCTCGACGGCACCGGTCAGGTCCTGTGTGGCGTCACCCGTGTCGTCTGCTGAGGCCGGGCGGGCGACTGTCTCGCCCACCCCGACCAGCGGTGATCGCCGGGATCCCGCGTCGACCTGGGTCGACGACATCCTCGGCCGTGCGCGCACGAGGTTCCCGCTCTGCGCGGTTGTCGTCGGCATCCCGGAAAGCGGACGCAGCGCGCTGCTGAACGTCGTGCACGAACGGTTGCGCGAAGTCGACATCCCGGTCAGCGTCGGCATGCCGGCCGGTGGCGACACGGTCGGCCCGACGCTGGTGCTGGCCGACGACCTCCACACCTGGCCGGGTGACCTCGTCGCGCGGATGGCGACGATGATCGACGCCGGAACCATCGGTCTGATCGCGACGACCGAACCACGGGAAACCGACCCGGCCCTTCGCGCGGTGCTCGACCTCGCCCGCCGCTCGGGCGCGGTCCTCGAGCTCGGCACGATGAGCACGGCGGACGTACTCGTTCAGGCGGCTCGTGCCGGTCTCACGCTCACGCCGGCGACCGCGTCGCTGATCCGACGACGCTGCGGTGGTGCGCGCAACGTCGTGACCGCTGCGTTGCTCTCGATCCGGGAGGAAGCGACGGCAGCGGTGCCCGGAGAGACCGTCGAAGAGCTGGTGATAGTCGAGCGCGTGGCGCGCGACCGTCACCATCGTCTGCTCCGGGGCCTCGACCCGACGACACTGTCCGTCCTGGCCCTCGCTTCGCTGCGGGCGCCGTTGGACCCGGGGAGCCTCGCCGAGACGCTCGACGTCCCGTACGAGGCAGCGGTCGAGGCACTCGACCGTGCGCGGGGGACCGGCCTGCTGCGCGGTGCCGACGTATTCGTTTCCGCGGCAGGTGATCCGCTACGCGCGGTTGTCGGAAATCGACGGCTCGACCAGCTCCGCCGTACGTCGGTGGCGGTACGTCTGCGGGCAAGTGAACTGACCGTCGACGACGCGTTGCACGCAGCGGAAGCGGGGATCGAGGACCCGCGTCTGGTCGACACCCTGCTCGCCGGTGCGGCTGATGCCACGGCGGCACGCGCGGTGGTCCTGCTCCGTGCCGCCGATCGTCTGGAACCGGGGCGTGACGACGTCCGCCTCCTGATGGCCCAGCGCGCCTTGGTTTCCGGTGATGTCGACGGCGCGGGCGAGGTCGCGGACCTCCGTCTCGAGTCGGCTCGCCCCACGGAGAAGGGGATCGAAGACTGGGTGGGGATCGCGGCCCTCGTCGCGGCCCAGCGTGGTCTCGGTTCTCATGCAGCTGATCTCTACCGTTGGCTCGGCCCGGAGAACATTGCGGCCGAATCCCTTTCGGCCGTCACGGCATTGGTGGCGGTCGGGGACAGGGCATCTGCCGCGGCGGTCGCCGCCGCTGATGCGGGGCGCCCGCCGGTGGGTGCCCGAGCAATACGGTCACGGGCGGTCCGGGGTCTGCTCGCGTCGGTGTGCGCCGACCACGAAGACGGTGACGACGCGGTCGGTCTCGTGGTCCGCGGGCTCACGTCGGCCGTTCCGGGCGGGCGCGATCCCTCGACCGGGAGGACCCTGCATGCCGCGACCGCACTGGCGCTGAACAGCGGTGACCTCGATGCGGCCCGCGCGCTTCGGAAAGCTGCGGGTGACTCCGCCGCAGGAGCTCTGCTCGAGGCCGAGATCGCGCTTACCAGCGGGGACCTCGATGCGGTCACTCGTCTGCTGCCGACCGAGGAGCCCGCCGGGGCAGCCGACCGATTGCGGGCGCATGCCGTCCGCCTCGGCCACGCGCGCCGCAACGGCGACACCTCGGCACTCGCCGCGCTGTGGCCCGAAGCGCCGGCGCTGCTCGCCGCGACCGAGATCGACCTCTATCTCCTGCGGTCCCTCGCCGAGTTCTGGCAGGCCGCTGCACGACTGGACGTCACGGCGTCGATCGACCGGCACATCAGCGCGGCCGATCGGTTGCTCGAATCAGTGGGCAATCCGGTGACCTGGGCGGCACCGTGGCATTTCGCCGGAGTCCAGGCGGGGGTCATCGCTCGTGATGCCGAGCTCGCAACCGAGCGTCAACGACTGCTCCAGGGAGTTGCCGGGAGCAACGCGACCGCCTCGGGCCTCGAGGCGGTCGCCCGCACCTGGATGGCGCTCACCTTCGAGCCGGTCGGCAGCGTCGACGACGCGCAGGTGGCCGCCGCGGTGGCTGCCCTTCGGTTGCGTGGACTGACCTGGGAGGCAGGGCGTTTGGCGGGGATCGCGGCGCTACGCACCGACGACCCGGGCAGGTCGGCGGGCCTGCTGGAGACGGCCCGGTCGGTCGACGCCGATCGTCGCCGTCCCCGCCCCGTCGACGGCCTGCTGACCGAGCGCGAGGCCGAGGTCGCACGTGAACTGTTGCAGGGTTTCACCTATCGGGAGATCGGGGCCCGACTGTTCATCTCGGCGAAAACCGTAGAACACCATGTATCCCGTATCCGACGCCGTTTGGATGCGGGTTCGCGCTCGGAATTGATGGCCGCATTACGGGCCGCGGGATACAGCTGATTTCGCGATTTCATCCCCAAGAAAGAATACGATTCATACCCACCTAAGGGTGCAATTCATACCTCGTAAGCACAATGTGACGCTCGCGTGCTCTGTCCGAGTTGTCGCAAATCGATGTTATTCGATCGGAAATTCACCAATTTCAATTGTGTGATGTGTTCCTCAAAAGGGGTGGTAGCCCTTGTTTTCGTTTGTTACGTTCGCCGATGTCCATAAATCGAAATAAATGGAGGTCGGGAAACACATGAAACGTAATCTCATTCGTGCAACCACTGTCGGCGCAGCTCTCGGAATCGCGGGACTCATCGCACCTGGCGTGGCAAATGCCGCACCGGTGGACGAGAACAATTGCGCAAAGGTCTCGACGCCGGGCAACACCGCCGGTTGGGGAAATACCTTCTCGGATGAGCAGGGCCAGGCCGGAAAGTACTCCGACGTCAACGTCAACGACGAGGACGGTTCGCTGCAGTTCGTGACCACCGCGACCACGCCGCGACAGGCCTCCTATCACGCCGCAGGCCAGTTGCCGCTCGCTGACGTGGCCAAGAAGCCGCTGACATTCCACAAGTCGGCGGGCCAGGCGAACTGGCAGATCCGCGTGACCGGAGCAGAGACCGGTCAGGGTAACGGCTTCGCGACTCTGGTCTGGGCCGCCCCCGAGGGCAAGACGTTGGCCGACGCGACCGATTCCGACCAGTGGTGGGCGACGCGAAACCTCCCCGGTATCCCGCGGGCTCAGACCGCAACCCTGGCTCAGCTCATCCAGGCTGCCGGTGACGACGCGGTCGTCGACCACTACGGCATCTCGAGCCAGCCAACGGACAGCACCGGGACCGTGAACATCGACAATGTCTCGTTCAACGGCTGCACCACGAACTTCAAGGCCACCGATGACGCCGGTGGCTTCGGCTCGCTGGAAAATCTCTTCCCGTGATGTCGGCCTGATTCGACGCAACGCTTTGCACGGACCCGCGACCTGGTCGGTCGCGGGTCCGTCATGCTGCGTCGGGTGTTTGGCACCAACATCACGTAGGTACTTCTGCGACACGCCGTACACGAGGGCCGAGGCGGCAGAAGGGAGCTGCGGTGAACTGGTCGTCGATCTTCGGTTTCTCGGTGCCGGTCGAGGAGTCGATCGTCCGCGGGACCGTGACGTTCTTCGTGGTGTTCGTCCTGATGCGCGTGGTGGGGCAGCGGGAATCAGGTGGGCTGGGTCTGACCGATGTGTTGCTGGTGGTGTTGATGTCCGAGGCGGCCGCGGCCGGGCTGCAGGGCAGCCGTATCTCCTCGGTGTCCGACGGCACGATACTTGTCGCGACCGTTCTGTTCTGGAGCGTCAGCCTCGACGCGCTCGCCTATCGGTTCCCGCGTATCGCCGGCTGGGTGAAGGCCAGGCCGCGCCCTCTCATCGAGGACGGCACATTGAACCGAAAGGTGATGTTGCGCGAGTTCATGACCTACGACGAGGTGATGTCCCAGTTGAGGTTGCACGGGGTCGACGAGCTCGCGTCGGTCGAACGCGCCTACGTCGAACCCAACGGGATGATCAGCATCATCCGCGTCCCCGGACCGTCCCCCGACTGAGTGCTCTCCCGCCGAGCCTGTTCTCCGTGCCGGTTGAGCTTGTCCGAAACCACCGCAGGCCCCGCGACCTCTCGGTCACGGGGCCTGTGGTGTTTCCAGTGATCAGCAGGCGTCCTCCACTCACCACTGGTCGAATCCGACATTGGCTTGCGGGAAGCCGGTGTCGATGTTGCTGTTCATCCAGTACTGCTGCGACCGGGGACCCCAGATACCGCTCATGTCGGTGTTCACGTTGAACTTGTGGTTGGTGAGCTGGTAGTTGGCGGTGGGGCCGAAGAGGCCGATGCGGTACATCGCGTTGACGTCGAGATGATTGTTGAACGGTGCGACGGCCGTGATGGTTTCGGTGGCACCGGGGTAGAGGACCTTCTTCGGTGCGTTCACCCACTGGCCACCGTCGGCGTTGCTGCCGATCAGGTACTCGGGCTTGTCGGTGTGGTTGGTGATCGTCATCGCGACCGTCGGCTCTCCCGGGCGGGTGATCGGCATGGTGCCGGCGTGGGCTGCTCCGGAGGCACCGAGTGCGATGCCGGCGGCTGCGGCGAGTCCGAGGGTTCCGGCTGCGATGCGGGACGCGATCTTCATGGGGTTCTCCCAGTCTCTGGTGAGGGTTTTTGTGTGGTTGTTCCGGGCTGTCCCGGTGACACCAATGACTTTCGTCGGAAAACACCCCGCCCGGATTCCGCCGACCGGGTGATCCACCGGTGGATTGCCGCATCCACCGATCGGTGGACACAAGCCCAGACCGGCGCTGAAAACCGCCCCTGGGATCCGCCCCCGCAATGCACCCTCCACAGCCCGGCCGACGGCATTGTGACAGCGAGGCCGCTGCACAGGGCTCTTATCGGGGTCGCTTTTCGGCGGGCCGGGGTCAGACCTCGCGCGCGGGCACCTCGACCACGACGGCGGTCCCACCGCCGGGCCGGTTCTGCAGGGAGAATGCACCGCCGACCCCCTCGATACGTACTCGCCGCGAGGCCAGGCCGATGTGGCCGGCGGCCTGGCGGCGCCGGATCAGTTCCTCGACCTCGATCTCGTCGGGCAGTCCGACGCCGTCGTCAACGACGACCAATCGCGCGACCCCGTCGTCGAACTCGGCCGTGACCTCCGCGGTGTCGGCGTCCGCGTGTTTGACCACGTTGGTGAGCAGCTCGCGTGCCGCGGCGAACAGCAGCGAGTCGGCGGTGGTGCGCAGCTCGGTCGGCCAGGCGGCGGTGTCCACCGAGATCGACGGTGCGCCCGCGCGGCTGCCGTACGACGACGCGAGGTCGGTCAGTGCGACGGCGAGCCCGGCCTGTTCGAGGACCGCGGGATGCAGTTCGCTCAGGGTCGAGCGGAGCAACCGTGCCGAGTCGCGCAGGGCGCCGTCGACCCGGTCCAGGGTCACGGGATCGGCCGAGCCCCGCAGTGTCGCAAGCTCTTGCCGTGCGGCGAGCACATATTGGAGTGCGCCGTCGTGGAGGCTGTCGGCGAGGTCACGGCGTTCGCGCTCCTCGATCTCCATCGTCGCGTCGAGGAGTCGGGCGCGTTCGGCGGCGAGTGATCCGATGGTCGTCACCCGGGATCGTTGTAGCCGGGACAACAGGACCGCCCCGACCGCGAGAGCTGCGACCACGAGGATGCGCAACACGATGATCGACCAGGGTTCGCCGTTCGAGTCCCGGGCGAGGATGTTGGCGACCGCGTAGACCACCACGGTCGACGCCACGACCATCGCGCAGAGGCGCGGCTGCAGCGAGATGGCCGCGATCATCGGGACCAGAGCGAAGCCGGCGATCAGCGCATCGGTGGTCCAGCTGACCTCGTTGGACATACCGGCGACGACGGCCAGGATCGTCAGCAGCAGAAGGTCGATCGGCAACGCGATCCACGAGTAGCGGACCATCCAGGACTGGTGACTCCGGGCCACGACCGCTCCGGCGACACACCATGCCGCATAGAGAACGGCGGTGACGACGCTGAACACAGCCGCATGGTCGGGCGGATCCAGACAGACCGTCAGGAGCACGAAGAGTGCCAGGAAGAGTCGCAGGAGCACCTGGATCCGGATTCCGCGGATCGCGTGGTCGACGAGGATTCGGTGGATACGCGGCTCGTCGGCGAACTCGCCGAAGCCGAGATAGACGGTCAGACCGGCGATCTCGACGTCGGAGTTGCGCATCACCCGCCGGTTATTCGAGAAGGCCACGACGCATCGCCTCGGCCACCGCGGCGGCACGGTCGGAGACTCCGAGCTTCTCGTAGAGACGCTGGGTGTGGGTCTTCACGGTCGCGGCCCCGATGTACAACTCGGCGGCAACCTGCGGAATCGACTGTCCGCGTGCGAAACCGGCGAGGACCTGCCGTTCGCGTTCACTCAGGGCCGGTGCGTCCCGCTGGGTCTGGGCTCTAATCTCCCCGGCCAGGCCGGCCGCGAGCCCCGGGGGTACCACGGTCTCGCCCTTGGCGACCCGGGTCACCGCGCCGACGATCTCGTCGCGGTCGGCATCCTTCGACAGGTAACCGGCGGCGCCCTCCTGCAGCGCCCGGAAGACGATGGGTCCCTCGGTGACCGCGGACAGCAGGAGGACACGCGTCGGCAGCTTGTCGCGGGTGACCGCGTGGGCCAGCTCGACACCGGTCATCCCCGGCATCTGATGGTCGACGACGGCGACGTCGGGGTTCTCGCGCCGGATGAGTTCGAGGCCGGCGGCGCCGTCAGCGGCCTCGCCGACCACCCGCACCCGACCGCTTTGCGTGAGACCCCGCGACACCCCGTCCCGGAAGAACGGGTGATCGTCGACGACGACCGCGGTCACGAGGGTTTCCATCGCCCCAGAATACGGGGCATACAACGCGTTTCACCCGGTTACACGGGTTTCGGGGCCTTACTCGGCGTGCTGCTCCTCGATGAACTCGAACAGACGGAACTCCGAGCCCGGGTCGGTGCGCGAGGCGGTGGTCGGCGTCCGGTTGCCCGCGTCGGCATGGATCCGGGCCGTGGTGACCCGATGCGTCAGTGGGGCCGTAAAAGCGCTCAGGGACAGTCACTCTGGTGGCCTGTCGTCGGCCGGAACAAGAAGTCGGTGACCTGCAACCTGCGGACCCCGGAAGGCCAGCAGATCGCCCGCGACCTGATCGCGACCGCCGACATCCTCATCGAGAACTTCGGCCGAGGAGTGCGCCGCGTTCACCAAGGCGGTGTACGACTCACCCGACCTGAAGTCGTACAGCGTCGCCACCCTCCGCATCGAGAACTTCGCCGGGGCCAGACGAACAAGTTCAACGAGGGCATGGCGCAGGCCATCGCACAGAAGGCCGACGCGATCGTCCTGCTGGGCATCGAGCCGGCCATGCTGTCCGGCTCGCTCAACGACGCTGCGCGCGCGGGCATCCCGGTCATCAACGCCCTGTCGGGTGACGCATCGGCGCCGCTGGCCAACCGCGTCTTCGCGAACGTGAGCGCCGACTACACCGCCGACGGCGCCTCCCTCGCCGCATGGACGCTGGTCGACTCCAACTGCTCGGCGTCGACGTTCTTCGCGCAGCCGACCGCGATCGAGATCTACCAGAACATGGCCAATGGAGCCGAGAAGGTCTACCGCGAGAACTGCCCGGACGACTGCTCGCTGGACATCCAGGAGATCGACCTGGCCAACGCCGCGACCGACCTCCCGCAGAAGGTCGAGACGGCGATGAAGCGCAACCCGGACACCACCTACGTGATGACCAACTGGGACTCGGGGCGTCACCTTCGTCGAGCCGACCGTCGCCATGACCAACCCCGACGCCAAGATCCTCGGCCGCGACGGCATCGCCACCAGCCTCGACTCGATCCGCTCGGGCAAGGGCCAGGACGTCACCATGGCGGCCGCCGGAGGCGTGGCTCGGCTGGGTGATGGTCGACAACGCGGTGCGCGCGGTCACCGGCGCCCAGCCCTTGGACATCGTCATCCCCACCCGTCTGGTGGACGAGACCAACATCGGCGGCTCGAACGCCGAGGTGAACCCCAATTACAAGGATTTCCAGAACTCGTTCAAAGAGGCCCGGTCCAAGAACTGATCCGCGCGCGGGCTGAGCATGCCCGCGGCACACACACGGAGACATCATGAGCAATGACCTCGGCACCGTTGCGGCGCCCCCCTCACGCCCACCGGCGATCCAGAAGTCACCGACCGAATCGGTGGCCGGCTCCACAAAAGCCCGCCAGAGCACATCGTTCGTGGAACGCTATGCGCTGGTAGGACTCCTGGTGCTCGCGTTCGCGCTGTGCGCCGTCTTCCTGCCCGAGTTCCGGTCGACGGGCATCGTCTCGGCGATGGTCAACTCGCAGGCGATCATCCTGCTCCTCGCGCTGGCCGCGACCCTGGCGCTGCGGACCGGTGACTTCGACCTCGCCATCCCGGGCGTCATGGTCACCAGTGCGTGTGTGGTCGCGGTCATGTCGACCAACGGGTACTCGCCGGCCGCGGTGATCCCGGCTGCTCTGGCGGTCGGGCTCATCGTCGGCCTGATCAACGCCCTTCTGGTCGTGAAGGTCGGGGTGGACTCGTTCATCACGACACTCGGTATGTTCACCGCCCTCTCGGGCATCGGATACGCCATCACGGGTTCCAAGATCGTCACCGGCGTCCCGGACTTCTACGTGGAGCTCTCGCGGGCCAAGCTCCTGGGCCTGCCGATGACCACCTGGTACGGCTGGCTGCTCGTGGCCGTGCTGTGGTTCGTGTACCAGCGCACCCCGATGGGCCGCTACATGCTGTTCATCGGCGGCAACCGTGATGCCGCTCTGCTGGCGGGTATCTCGGTGGCACGTATCCGCACGATCACCTACGTGGTCTCGGGTGTGGCCGGTGCCCTGATCGGCATCATCCTGGTCGGCAACCTCGGCGCGATCGATCCCGGCATCGGCAGCCAGTACCTCCTGGCCCCGTTCGCCGCGACGTTCCTCGGTGCCACCGCGATCACCGTCGGCCGCTTCAACGCGATCGGCACCCTCGTCGCGGTCTACCTCCTGGTCGTCGGCATCACCGGCCTCCAGCTGGCCGGCGCGGCATCGTGGGTCAGCCCGCTGTTCAACGGTCTGGCACTGATGATCGCCGTCGCCCTCGCCAAGCTCGTCGGCAAGCGTCGCGGAGCCGCGTGATGACGCCGGAGTCGGCGGCCGCCACCCTCCCGGGTCGGGGAGGGGGGCGGTACCGCGGGTCCCGCACTGCAGATCGAGGGTCTGTCGAAGCAGTTCGACGGCAACTACGCGTTGCACCCGCTCGACTGGGAGGTCAAGCGCGGCGAGGTTCACGCCCTGTGCGGACAGAACGGCAGTGGCAAGTCGACGATGATCAAGTGCCTGGCCGGCTACTACCGGCCGGACAGCGGTCGGGTGCGTCTGTTCGGTCGCGAGCTCGACCTGCCGGTGCGCAACCCGGCCGAGCACGGCATCGCCGTCATCCATCAGGACCTGGGTCTCGCCCCGGAGATGACGGTGCTCGAGAACATCGGCGTCGCAACCGGTTACGGCACCCGCGGCTTCGGCTGGGTGCGTGATCGCCAGGAGGCCAAGGCCTGCCGCGAGATCGCCGAACGTCTCGGCATCGAACTGCCGCTCAACACCTTGGTCGCCGACCTCAGCCCGGCGCAGCGTGCGCTCGTCGGTCTGGTCCGAGCGGTTCGCGCGCTCGGTGACGGGCACGAAGGTCACCTGTTCATTCTCGACGAACCGACGGCGTCGCTGTCGCACAGCGAGGCGGCACAGGTCACCGCCATGATGCGCAGTGTCGCCGAACTGGGTTCGAGCGTCATCTTCGTCAGCCACCGGCTCAGCGAGGTGCTCGACGACTGCGACTCCGTCACCGTGCTGCGTGACGGCAAGCGGGTTCTCACCCGGTCCACCGCGGGACTCACCCGCTCGGACCTGGTCGCCGACATCCTCGGCCGGCGGCTGACGGACTACTACCCGGATCCGCCGGAACGCGCCGGTGCCACACCTGCACAGCTCGTGCTGGAGAACGTGAGTGGCGTTGTGGTGAAGGACCTTTCGGTCGGTCGACGACCTCCGGATCGGGAAGGCAGAACGGCGATCCCGGCCGGAAGCGCGACGGTGCCGCCGGGCGTGTCCATCACGTCGACGGGTCGAGGATCACTCCATACATGCCCACCATCCCCCGGTGGTGGAGCGATCCTCGTGGGTCCTCGTCCGGATGGACACCGCACGGCCGGTGACGATCTCCCAATGTCGTCACCGGCCGTTGTGTCTTTTCCGGGTTCGGCGCCTCAGCTCGCGGAGTCGGTGCGAGTGGGTGCCGTCACCGTGATGAACCGGGCCGCGGTCTCCACGGCCTGGCGGGCCTCGGAGGACAACCGCGGCATCAGCTGGAAGACATGCCCCTGGTCCGGCCACGCCTGGATCACCGAAACGCCACCGGCACCCACGATCTCGGCGTGGGTGGCCCGGGCATCGGCACCCATGACCTCGAGGGCCCCGTACTGGATGAGCGTCTTGGGAAGCGTCATCCCCGGAGTCAGGCGGATGCGCATGCGCGGATGGTCGGGGTCGGCGGTCCGGGTGTACAGACGGAGGATCTTGCGCGCGGTGACCGCGTTGATGATCGGGTCGTGGACGCCGCTGCGCTGATTGTCCACTGCCAGATCGAAAGTCGGGTCGTAGAGCGGGGAGAAGAGCACCATCGAGCCGGGCTGCGGGGTGCGGGTCGCGTGGTTGACGGCGAGGATGTCGAGCGCGAGGTGTCCACCGGCGGAGTCGCCGGCGATCACGATGTCCTCGGCGCGATAACCCTGTGCGAGAAGCCATCGGTAGCCCCGGATCGCATCGTTTCCCGCGCAGGGCCACGGATGTTCGGGACCGAGCCGGTAGTCGAGGCTGAATGCCGACAGCTCCGTCAGATTGCCCAGTCGCGCGACGAGCCCGCGGTGGGTGCGCGGGGAACAGACCACATATCCGCTGCCGTGGAGGTAGTAGATGACCCGGCTGCCCGGTCGCGGCTCCGCGGCACGACGACCCGTCACCCATTCACCGCGGATCTGGCCTCCGCGGAACGTCTCGCGTACCGGCACGACGCTCGTCCCCGACGGGGGCGGGTTGAGCCGTTCGATGGTCAGGTTGAGTCCGGGGCGGGCCCGCTGGATCATCTGCGCCGTCACCCGCGGATGGCTTCGCCGCGCGGCGAGCATCATCGGCCAGGTCACGCGGGCGAGGTAGGCGTTGACGGCACGTGACCGACGGGATCCGTGCGGGTCCACACCGAGTCGGCCGAAGGGGTTCTCGTCGTCCGCGGGCAGGAACGGGGCACCGCCCGGCACAGAGGTGACGCTCATCACCCGACGGTATCGGCGCAGGATGTCCGAAGCGCGGCAATCGGCCGGGGCGTCACCGGACCGGGACCAGGCCGCGATCGAGTGGCTGCCACGATGGTTCCGTGTCGTTACGTGCGAGGGCCGGCGACTTGCTCGGCAGGCACATCGCGGTGATGTCGGTACACGCCCGATTTCTCCTCTGACGTGCAGTAGGGCGGTCGTTGTGGTAGCCGGATTTCGATAGTGGGCACCCCACGTGGAAAAATGACACACAATGCTCATACGGCAGCCCGCGGGCGCCCTCTGTAGTGCTGCGCGTAAGCCGAGATGAGCAGGGTGTTCGGGCCCCGACGATGCGGCCCGGAGGAATCCGTCAGCAACGGCGCTGACGGGGCCCACCGCCATGTGATTGTCCGCTCTGCCCCGGGTCAGCGCCCAGGGGCGGCAGAAGACGCAGCTGTGGGGGACAGCGAGGTCCGCTAGGCGATCAGGCCGGCAACGGAGCCGGTGATACAGGCGGGGGTGGCCCCCAAACATTGACGACGGTTAGTGCGTGCACCCCTTCGCACGCAAAGTGAGGCGAATATGAAGCAGGCTCCGGGACCGGTCGGTCTCTACGACCCACGCAACGAGCACGATTCGTGCGGCGTGGCGTTCGTCGTAGACATGCACGGACGACGCAGTCGCGACATCGTCGACAAGGCGATCATGGCCCTGGTCAACCTCGAGCACCGCGGTGCCGCGGGTGCCGAACCGAACACCGGTGACGGTGCCGGGATCATGATCCAGGTTCCCGACCGCTTCCTGCGGGAGACGGTCGACTTCGAGCTTCCCGCCGAGGGCAGCTACGCGACCGGTATCGCCTTCCTCCCGCAGGGCTCCGAAGACGCTCGGCTCGCCTGCGAGGGCGTCGAGAAGGTCATCGAGTCCGAGGGTCTGACCCTGCTCGGCTGGCGCGAGGTGCCCACCAACGAGAACTCGCTCGGTGCGCTCGCCCGCGACGCGATGCCCACGTTCCGTCAGGTCTTCATCGGCGGCGCCGAGGGCATGGAACTCGAGCGCCGCGCCTACGTCGTGCGCAAGCGCGTCCAGTACGAGCTCGGCAACAAGGGCGCCGGCGCCGACGGCCCCGGTCGCGAGACCGTCTACTTCCCGTCCCTGTCGGGCCGGACGTTCGTCTACAAGGGCATGCTGACGACCCCGCAGCTGCGGGAGTTCTACGTCGACCTGCAGGATTCGCGCGTCGAGAGCTCGCTGGGCCTCGTCCACTCGCGCTTCTCCACCAACACCTTCCCGTCGTGGCCGCTGGCGCACCCGTTCCGCCGCGTCGCCCACAACGGTGAGATCAACACCGTCACGGGCAACGAGAACTGGATGCGGGCCCGCGAGGCGCTCATCGACACCGAGGCCTTCGGTGCCGACGCCGCGTCGAAGATCTTCCCGATCTGCACCCCCGGTGCCTCCGACACCGCTCGCTTCGACGAGGTGCTCGAACTGCTTCACCTCGGCGGCCGCAGCCTGCCGCACGCGGTCCTGATGATGATCCCGGAGGCCTGGGAGCGTCACGAGTCGATGAAGCCCGAGCACCGCGCGTTCTACCGCTATCACTCGGCGCTCATGGAGCCGTGGGACGGTCCGGCGTCGGTGTGCTTCACCGACGGCACCGTCGTCGGCGCCGTGCTCGACCGAAACGGTCTGCGCCCCAGCCGCATCTGGGTCACCAAGGACGGCCTCGTCGTGATGGCCTCCGAGGTCGGCGTCCTCGACATCGACCACGCCGACGTCGTGCAGAAGATGCGTCTGCAGCCCGGCCGCATGTTCCTCGTGGACACCGCCGCCGGCCGCATCGTCGACGACGAGGAGATCAAGGACGAGCTGGCCGCCGAGCACCCCTACGCGGAGTGGCTCGAGAAGGGCATGGTCGCCGTCGACGACATCGAGGCGCAGCCCCATGTGCACATGCCGCACGACCGGGTCGCCCTGCGCCAGCAGGTCTTCGGTTACACCAGCGAGGAGCTGAACCTCCTCGTCGCGCCGATGGCCAAGACCGGCGCCGAGGCACTCGGTTCGATGGGCACCGACACGCCCATCGCCGTGCTGTCCAAGCGTCCGCGCATGCTGTTCGACTACTTCCAGCAGATGTTCGCGCAGGTCACCAACCCGCCGCTCGACGCCATCCGCGAGGAGGTCGTCACCAGCGTCGGTTCGACCATCGGCTCCGAGGCCGACCTGCTCAACCCGAGCCCCGTGTCGTGCCGCCAGATCGAGCTGCCGCAGCCGGTCATCGACAACGACACGCTGGCGAAGCTGGTCCAGATCAACGACAACGAGTCGCTGCCGGACTTCCGCAGCGTGCACATCCACGGCCTCTACCCGGTGGCCGAGGGCGGTGCCGGACTCCGCAAGGCACTCGACGAGATCCGTGCGAAGGCCAGCGCCGCCATCGAGGACGGCGCCAACCTGATCGTGCTGTCCGACCGCGAGTCCGACGAGAACCTCGCGCCGATCCCGTCGCTGCTGCTGACCGCCGCGGTGCACCACCACCTGGTGCGCGAGCGCAAGCGCACCCGCGCCGGCCTCATCGTCGAGTCCGGTGATTGCCGCGAGGTCCACCACGTGGCCACGCTCGTCGGTTTCGGTGCGGCAGCGGTCAATCCGTACATGGCCTTCGAGTCGATCGAGGACATGGTCGAGCGCGGCGTGCTCGGCGACGTCGACTTCGCCACCGCGAAGAAGAACTACATCAAGGCCGCCAGCAAGGGCGTGCTCAAGGTGATGAGCAAGATGGGCATCTCGACCATCGCCTCCTACACCGGCGCACAGCTCTTCCAGGTCATCGGCCTGTCGCAGGCGACGGTCGACGAGTTCTTCACCGGACTCATCAGCCAGCTCGACGGCATCGGTCTCGACGAGATCGCTGCCGACGTCGCCGCCCGCCACGCTCTGGCGTTCAGCGACCGACCCTCGGAGCGCGCGCACCGCGAGCTCGAGGTCGGCGGTGAATACCAGTGGCGTCGGGAGGGCGAGTACCACCTGTTCAACCCGGACACGGTGTTCAAGCTGCAGCACTCCACGCGCACCGGCCAGTACGGGGTGTTCAAGGAGTACACCAAGATGGTCGACGACCAGTCGACCCGTCTGGGCACGCTGCGCGGCCTCTTCGACTTCAACTTCGGTGACCGCGACCCGATCCCGATCGAGAAGGTCGAGCCGGCCAGCGAGATCGTCAAGCGGTTCTCGACCGGCGCGATGAGCTTCGGCTCGATCTCGGCCGAGGCCCACGAGACCCTGGCCATCGCGATGAACCGTCTCGGCGGTCGCTCGAACTCCGGTGAGGGCGGCGAGGATCCGCGTCGTTTCCATCACGACGAGAACGGCGACTGGCGTCGCAGTGCGATCAAGCAGGTCGCGTCGGGACGTTTCGGCGTCACCTCGCACTACCTGTCGAACTGCACCGACATCCAGATCAAGATGGCGCAGGGCGCCAAGCCCGGCGAGGGCGGTCAGCTCCCGCCGCACAAGGTGTACCCGTGGGTCGCCGAGGTCCGTGGCTCGACGCCGGGCGTCGGCCTGATCTCGCCGCCGCCGCACCACGACATCTATTCGATCGAGGATCTCGCCCAGCTGATCCACGACCTGAAGAACGCCAACCCCAAGGCGCGCATCCACGTGAAGCTCGTCAGCGAGGTCGGCGTGGGCACCGTCGCCGCCGGTGTGTCGAAGGCACACGCGGATGTCGTGCTCATCTCGGGTCACGACGGCGGCACCGGCGCCTCGCCGCTGACGTCGCTCAAGCACGCCGGTGCGCCGTGGGAGATCGGTCTCGCCGAGACCCAGCAGACCCTGCTGCTCAACGGTCTTCGCGACCGCATCGTGGTCCAGGTCGACGGTCAGATGAAGACCGGCCGCGACGTCGTGATCGCCGCACTGCTCGGTGGCGAGGAGTTCGGTTTCGCGACCGCACCGCTCGTCGTCTCGGGCTGCGTCATGATGCGCGTCTGCCACCTCGACACCTGCCCGGTCGGCATCGCCACTCAGAACCCGCTTCTGCGTGAGCGTTTCGCCGGCAAGCCGGAGTTCGTCGAGAACTTCTTCCTGTTCATCGCCGAAGAGGTCCGGGAGCTGTTGGCACGCCTCGGCTTCCGCACGCTCCAGGAGGCCGTGGGCCACGTCGAGGCCCTCGACACCACCAAGGCCCTGGCGCACTGGAAGTCGGAGAAGGCGGGCAAGCTCGACCTGACGTCGATCCTGACGATGCCGGAATCGCCGTTCATGAACCAGGATCTGTACTGCTCGGGCGTCCAGGATCACTCGCTGGAGAAGGCGCTCGACCAGCAGCTCATCGCGCAGAGCCGCGATGCGATCGACCACGGCACCCGCGTGTCGTTCACGTCGAAGATCACCAACGTGAACCGCACCGTCGGCACCATGCTGGGCCACGAGGTCACCAAGACCTATGGCGCACAGGGCCTGCCGGACGGCACGATCATTGTCGACTTCACCGGTTCGGCGGGCAACAGCTTCGGCGCCTTCGTCCCCAAGGGCATCACGCTGCGCCTCGAGGGCGACGCCAACGACTTCGTCGGCAAGGGCCTCTCGGGCGGTCGCCTGGTGGTCCGTCCGGCGCGCAACGCGCCGGCCGACTTCGTCGCCGAGGACAACATCATCGCCGGCAACGTGATCGGCTTCGGTGCCACCGCGGGCAAGATCTTCCTGCGCGGCATCGTCGGCGAGCGCTTCTGCGTCCGTAACTCGGGTGCGACAGCGGTCGTCGAGGGTGTGGGCGACCACGGCTGTGAGTACATGACCGGTGGACGCGTCGTGGTGCTCGGCGAGACCGGCCGCAACTTCGCGGCGGGTATGTCGGGCGGTATGGCGTTCGTCTACGACCCGGACGCCAAGCTGGCCGACAACCTCAACACCGAGCTCGTCGACCTCGAGCCGCTCGAGGCCGAGGACATCGAGTTCCTCGCCGCCATCATCGACGAACACCGCGCCGAGACCGAATCCCCGGTCGCCGCAGCGCTGCTCGCCGATTGGGACACTGCCCAGACCAAGTTCGCCAAGGTCATGCCGCGGGACTACAAGCGCGTGCTGCTGGCCATCTCCGAAGCGGAGAAGACCGGGCGAGACGTGAACGAAGCGATCATGGAGGCCGCACGTGGCTGACCCCAGAGGATTCCTCAAGCACCCCGAGCGGGAGCTGCCCGACCGTCGCCCGGTCGAGCTGCGACTGCTCGACTGGAAAGAGGTATACACCGACTTCGACAAGGATCACCTGAAGACGCAGGCGAGCCGCTGCATGGACTGCGGTATCCCGTTCTGCCACAACGGTTGCCCGCTCGGGAACCTGATCCCCGAGTGGAACGACCTGGTCTACAAGGACCAGTGGCGCGACGGTATCGAGCGTCTGCACGCGACCAACAACTTCCCGGAGTTCACCGGTCGCCTGTGCCCGGCACCCTGTGAGGCGTCGTGCGTGCTCGGCATCAACCAGCCGCCGGTGACCATCAAGCAGGTCGAGGTCGAGATCATCGACAACGCCTTCGACAACGGCTGGGTCACCCCGGTCCTGCCGTCGGAGAAGACCGGCAAGTCGGTGGCCGTCGTCGGCTCGGGCCCGGCCGGACTCGCTGCCGCACAGCAGCTCACGCGTGCCGGACACGACGTGACGCTGTTCGAGCGGGCCGACCGCATCGGCGGTCTGCTGCGCTACGGCATCCCCGAGTTCAAGATGGAGAAGCGCCACATCGACCGCCGTCTGGCGCAGATGGAGGCCGAGGGCACCGTCTTCCGCACCGGCGTCAACGTGGGCGTCGACATCACTGTCGAGCAGCTGCGTGCCGACTTCGACGCGGTCATCCTCGCCAACGGTTCGACCATCGGTCGCGACCTGCCGATCCCGGGCCGCGAGCTCGACGGCATCCACCAGGCGATGGAGTTCCTGCCCCAGGCCAACCGGGTTCAGCTCGGCGACACCGTCGAGGGTCAGATCACGGCCAAGGGCAAGAAGGTCATCATCATCGGCGGTGGCGACACCGGCGCCGACTGCCTGGGCACCTCGCTGCGTCAGGGCGCCGAGATCGTCCACCAGTTCGAGATCATGCCGAAGCCGCCGATCGAGCGCGCCGAGTCGACCCCGTGGCCGACCTACCCGCTGATGTACCGCGTGTCGTCGGCCCACGAAGAGGGCGGCGAGCGTGTCTTCTCGGTCAACACCGAGCAGTTCCTCGGCGAGAACGGCAAGGTCACCGGCCTGAAGGCGCACGAGGTCGTCATGCGTGACGGGCGCTTCGAGAAGATCGAGGGCTCGGACTTCGAGCTCGAGGCCGACCTGGTCCTGCTGGCGATGGGCTTCGTCGGCCCGGAGCGCGAGGATCTCCTCGACAAGATGGGCGTCGAGTACGACGCCCGCGGCAACGTCAAGCGTGACAACAACTTCGCCGCAGTCGGCCAGCCGGGCGTGTTCGTCGCCGGTGACGCCGGCCGTGGCCAGTCGCTGATCGTCTGGGCGATCGCCGAGGGTCGTTCGGCCGCCGCGGCCGCCGACGAGTACCTCACCGGTGCGTCGGATCTACCGGCCCCGATCGTGCCGACCCAGGTCGCCCAGCGCTGACCTGACGGCCACCACGAACGAGAACTCCCGCTCACCGAAAAGGTGGGCGGGAGTTTCGTTTTCTCGGCTACACACCCGGGGGGCGCGGTCATACACTCGGGCTATCGCAATCCATCCACCGAAGGGGCAGCCCATGCGTCGAATCCTCGCCATCATGTGCACTCTGCTGTGTGCGGTCTTGGGAGGGTTCGGGTTGAGCACGCCGCGTGCGGACGCGGCGCCGGCCGGTTGCCCGAAGATCTACGTCCTCGCCGTTCCGGGAACCTGGTCCAACGGCGTCAGCCCCGGCGTCCTGGGCGCGGTCACCTCCGGCCTGGGGCCGGAGACCAGGGTCCAGTACGTCGGCTACGACGCGACCGCGTTCCCATGGGAGAAGGCGATCTACGGCAAGTCGAAGGCCCAGGCCGTCGCCAACACCCGCGGCCTCGCCCTGCAGATGCTGGCACGGTGCCCGGGCACCCGGATCGCACTCGTCGGGTACAGCCAGGGCGCCGACGCCGCGGGCGACCTCGCCTCGGAGATCGGCACCGGCCGCGGCATGATCCGCCCCGGTCAGGTCGCCGGCGTCGTGCTGATCTCCGATCCCCGACGCTCCCGCAAGGACAACGTAGTCGGCCCGGCCCTGCGCGGTGAGGGCAGCGGCGGACCCCGACTCGACGGGATGGGCTGGCTTCTCCCGCGGGCATTCACACTCTGCGAGCCGACCGACATGTACTGCAACACGCCGCGGGACTTCTACATCACCCGTATCGCCGGCTACTTGGCCGAGACCAGTGATCCGACGCCGAGCCAGATCCTCCAGTACCAGGCGGAGGCGGCCGTGATCGTGCGTGAGTTGCTCACGCTCGGCGGCCCCGGCGCGATCGTCCAGGAACTGGGCAACAAGCGGGCCCGCGAGCAGATCATCTCGTTCAACAAGTTCCTGCAGTCGGGCTCGCACGGCACCTACGGCGACTTCCAGGTGAAGCCCGGCGTCAGCGCGGTCACCTGGGCCAACCGTTTCCTCGCCGGTCTGGCCTGACCTACTTCCGGCCGCCCAGGATCGATCCGAGGATACCGCCGAGGAGGTCGCCGCCGCCCTGCTTGGCGCCACCGCCGGCTGCGCCCCCGAGCATTCCGCCGAGCAGGTCGCCGAGTCCTCCGGCAGCACCGCCACTGTTGCCGCCACCCAGCACACTGCCGAGCAGATCGCCCAGGCCGCCGGTGCCGGCCTGAGAGGTACCGCCACCTCCGCCCAGCACCTTCTTGGTGATGTAGCTCAGCACGATCGGGGCGAGGATCGGGAGCAGTTTCTGGACCAGGCCCTGATCGACGGCCGCAGCCGGTGGGCGCCGACGAGCTTCTGTGCCGACGCTTCGTTCGCGGTCTGCGCCTGCAGTCCGGCGAGCAGAGCAGGGATCGCCTGCCCGGCGGCAGCGCGAGCGGAATCCTCGTCGACGCCGAGCTGCTGGGCCAGTGTGTCGTAGGGGAGGCGGGACAGGAGGTCGTCGATGTCGGACATGTTCGCGCTATTTTCGGTCAAGAACAGTGAAGGTCCACGTGAACCTACTGGATCCGGCCCCCACCCACCAGAGCCCGAGGTCCCGGCGGGTCCCGCCGCCGACGGGCGAATTGGTCCGGATGGATGGCATACGCCGCCGGGTTCGCTGCGTAGCATTGGTGCTGGTAGATGCCGTGTCGCTACCCGGACCGTAACGCCCTGCATGCCATGATCGATCTAGTCGGCAGGTACGACGGTCACGAATCCGGGACACCGGGGACGTGGAATCTCACATGTCGACGGGGCTCGGGGTGAGTGGTGCAAACCACGAAAATTCCTGGAGACAGCGATGAGTACTGTCGCTACAGTAGATCAAAGTCAGAGTCCGTTGTAACGAATGTGAATGCACCAGGAAGTGATTGGTCATGAAGTTGGCTGACACATTTCACTCGCCCCGCCGGGGCTCATTGCTGAATTCGCTCACCGGGGGGCGACTCGGCGGCCGTCGAGTTCACTCATCGACGTTCCCCGCCGAAGCAGAACGACTCATCACTCCCGCCGAGCTCAGCCGGCTCGGCGTCCGTTCCTGATCCGGGGGGATCAACACCGGGGGTTTCGGTGTCCGGGGGGATTCTCAAACCTCTTCGCGGGCGACCCGCACACTCATCCCGCCCACCTCGACCACATCGCCGAGCGTGAGCTGACGACCCCGCCTGGTCTCGACCTCACCGTTGACGGTCACCAGACCGTCGGCGATGACCTCCTTGGCCTCGGCGCCGGATTCGATGAGGTTGGCCAGTTTCAAGAACTGGCCGAGGCGGATGCAGTCGTCGCGGATCGTCACGTCGTACACGGTCCCGATCATGCCCCGTGTGCGCGGAGTCGGCCACACCGGTACGAGCGCACCGGTACACCGACGCAGATATGTGCCGCCGCATGATCGAATCAGCGTGGAGTGCCGGAGCGTTACCGCGCGGGCGACTACCGTCGACGCATGGCCACCGACACCCCCCTTGCGCCGGTCGACCCGTCCAGCCCCGACGAACATCCCGAGGCACTCCGGCGGACACCCACCGCGGCTGACCGCCGCTCCCTCGTCCTCCTCGACAAGATCAGGCGCCCTACCGGATTCGGTCGCAACGCGCCGCACATCGCGGGCACCGTCGTCGGCGTCCTGGCGACGATCGCGTTGTTGTCCAGCCTCATTCCGGCATTCCGGCGGCTGATCCACGACCCGCGGCGCTACGTCGACGACTACATCATCACCCTGCCCGACACGAGCTTCGCGTGGGCGTTCGTCCTGGCGTTGATCGCCGTCGCGCTGTCGGCACGCAAGCGGATCGCCTGGTGGATCAGCGTGATCTACCTCGTGTTGTTCATGGTCGGCAACGTGCTGTACCTGATCCCGTCCCTCGAGGACGATCTCGACGTCACGGCCTGGGACCGCACCAACATCTACATCGGTCTGGTCATCGACCTCGCCGCGCTGGTCTTCCTGCTGTCCACCTACCGGCAGTTCCACACCCGCGTCCGCCGCGGTGCGATCCCGGCGTCGCTCGCCACTCTCGTCGTCGGTCTCGGCATCGCGACGCTGCTCGGCTGGGCGCTGGTCTGGGCCTTCCCGCACACCCTGACCCGGGCAGATCGGTTGCCGTACGCGTTCAACCGCGTGGTCGCCTTCGGTGCGATCGACCAGGACGCCTCCTTCGACGGTCGCCACACGCACGTCTTCGTCAACGGTCTGCTCGGTCTGTTCGGCGCGCTGGCGCTGATCGCCGCGGCGGTCGTGTTGTTCCGGTCGCAACGACTGCGCTGGCTGATCACCGCGGAGGACGAGTCGTTGATCCGCGCGCTCATCACCCGGTTCAACGACGACGATTCGCTCGCCTACTTCTCCACCCGCCGGGACAAGGCGGTCGTGTTCACGCCGGACGGCCGCGCCGCCATCACCTACCGGGTCGAGGTCGGCGTCGGCATGGCCGGTGGTGACCCCATCGGTGATCCGGAATCCTGGCCCGACGCCATCGCCGAATTCCTCACCCTCTGTGAGAAGTACGGCTGGCACCCGGCCTCGATCGGGTCGAGTGCACGCGGCGCCGCGGCCTACGACGCCGCCGGTTTCATCTCCCTCAACATCGGCGACGAGGCCATCCTGCACACCCGTGAGTTCAGCCTGAGCGGCCCGGCGATGAAGGCCGTGCGCCAGGCCGTCACCCGCACCCGGCGCGCCGGTGTGACAGTGCGTATCCGGCGCCATCGGGAGATCGGTGACGCCGAGATGGCCAAGGTCGTCGCCCGTGCCGACGACTGGCGCGACACCGACGAGGAACGCGGTTTCGCGATGGCGTTGTCGCGCATCGGCGATCGCGCCGACGACGACTGTCTGCTGGTCGAGGCCGTCGTCGGCGAGGGCACCCCCGACGAGAAGGTCGTCGGCATGCTCTCCTTCGTCCCGTGGGGCCGTCGCGGCGCCTCCCTGGACCTGATGCGACGCGATCGCCACGGACCGAACGGCGTCGTGGAGACGATGGTCGCCGAATTGTGCCGCAACTCCGAACAGTTCGGCATCACCGAGGTCTCGCTCAACTTCGCCGCCTTCCGGGCGTTCTTCGAGCAGGGGCCGCAGATCGGTGCCGGCCCGGTCATGCGCGCCGGCTACTCCGTCCTGATGTTCGGTTCGCGGTTCTTCCAGATGGAGTCGCTGTACAAGTCGAACGCCAAGTACCTGCCGGACTGGCAGTCGCGCTACCTGTGCTTCGAGGACAACCGCATCCTGCCGCGCGTCGGACTCGCCGCGATCGTCACCGAAGGGTTCATCACCCTGCCCAAGTTCGGGCGGGCCAGGCACTACTCCGAGGGGCAGCCGTCGATCCCGGCCGGCGTCGACGCGCCGGCGCTGATCGCCGAACTGGAAGCGGAGGCAGCGACTCCCGAGGGTGCCGTCGTGCACCGCCCCGAGCAGGTCCGGGTCCGTCTCGACAAGATGGACCGGCTCGTCGAGCGTGGTTTCGATCCGTATCCGCCCGCCGACCAGCCGACCCACACCATCGCGCAGGCGCGATCCGAACCGGAGGGCACCGTCGTCACCGTCGCCGGCCGCGTCACGCGTCTGCGTGACTTCGGCAAGGTGGTGTTCGCCGACATGCACGACTGGTCGGGCGAGGTTCAGATCCTCGTCGAGGACTCGCGGGTCATCCCGGGGACTCCCGACTTCGGTACCGACGTCGACCTCGGCGATCTCATCCAGGCACGCGGTGTCGTCGGCACCAGCCGCAAGGGTGAACTGTCGATCCTGATCGACGCGTGGCGGATCAACGGCAAGTGCCTGCGTCCCCTGCCGGACAAGTGGGCGGGCCTCACCGATCCCGAGGCCCGCGTGCGCCAACGCTACGTCGACCTCGCGATCAACGAGGAGAGCCGGAAGAACCTCGCGATCCGCAGCCTGGTGGTGAAGTCGTTGCGCGACTTCCTCGCCGCACGCGGCTTCCTGGAGGTCGAGACGCCGATCCTGCAGCAGATCCACGGCGGCGCCAACGCGACTCCGTTCCAGACGCACATCAACGCCTACAACCTCGATCTCTACCTGCGGATCGCGCCGGAGCTCTACCTGAAGCGCCTGTGCGTCGGCGGTGTGGAGAAGGTCTTCGAGATCGGTCGCAATTTCCGCAACGAGGGAGTGGACTTCAGTCACAATCCGGAGTTCACGAGCCTGGAAGCCTATGAGGCACACAGCGACTACCTCAAGATGCTCGACCTCACCCGCGAGATGATCCAGCACGCGGCGACGGCGGCCTACGGCGAACCGGTGATCATCCGCACCGACGCCGACGGAAACGAAGAGCGCGTGGACATCTCGGGCGAGTGGCCGGTGAAGACCGTCCACGAGGTGGTGTCCGAGGGCGCGGGGGAGGAGATCACCCCGGAGACCTCGGTGGAGCAGCTCCGCGCCGTCTGCGACCGTCTCGAGATCAATTACCGCCCGGACTGGGATGCCGGACAGATCGTGCTGGAACTCTACGAGCACCTCGGCGAGGACCGTACGACCTTCCCGACGTTCTACACCGATTTCCCGACGTCGACGTCGCCGCTGACCCGCGCGCATCGCAGCAAGCCCGGCGTCGCCGAGCGCTGGGACCTGGTGGCGTGGGGTGTGGAGCTCGGCACCGCCTACACCGAGCTCACCGATCCGGTGGAGCAGCGCAAGCGTCTCACCGAGCAGTCGATCCTGGCCGCCGGTGGCGACCCGGAGGCGATGGAGCTCGACGAGGACTTCCTGCAGGCCCTCGAGTACGCGATGCCACCCACGGGTGGTCTGGGCGTGGGCGTCGACCGCGTGGTCATGCTCATCACCGGCCAGTCGATCCGCGAATCGCTGGCATTCCCGCTGGCCAAACCGCAGGACGCCTGAGCGCAGGCACACTGGTCGGGTGAACCCGATGACGCGCACGGACGGCGACGAGGCCTCCGCGCCAGGCGACTTCGTCACCGTGGGGGAGCACCGGCTGCATGTGCTCGACGAGGGTTCGGGCCCGCCGCTGCTGCTGATGGCGGCTCTGGGCAGCAACTGGTTCGACCTCGATCCGCTGGTGGCCCGGCTCTCCGTGTCGTGGCGGGTGATCCGCTACGACCGTCCGGGTTACGGGTTGTCGAGTCCGGTCGGGCGCCAGCACCTCCCGACCCTGCTCGGCGAGGTCGAACGGATGGTCGCGGTACTGGACGCCCGCGGTGTGACCGAACCCGTTGTCGTGGTGGGGCATTCGCTGGCCTCGCTCTATGTGGAGGCCTTCGCCCGGCAGTACCCCGACCGGACGGCGGGAGTGGTCGTGCTCGACGGCTCCTATGTGCTTGTGCCGTGGCGCCTGGTGCCGTTGTCGTTCCGGGTCGGGAACGCGCACCGCCTGATGGGTGTTGCGCGAGCGGTGACGAGCCGCGTCGGCATCCAACGCTGGCCGAGCCTGCAGGTGTGGAAGCGGGTCGTACCGGCGCCTCCCGAGGGTCGGGGTGAGCAACAACGCCGTTGGGGAGCCCGCATCTTCGGACAGCCGCCGTTCCTGCTGGCAATGCTCGTCGAGAACGCCGCCTTCGGTGCGATGAACAAGACCCTGCGCGGTCTGCGGCGAACCGCCCCGATGCCCCGCGTACCGGTCGTCGTGGTGGTCGCCTCGTCGACGCTGCGCGGATGGCGGGTGTTCTGGGAGTGGAAGCAACGGCGCTATTCGGAGATCCTCGGCGCCGACGAGATCGTGGTCCTTCCGCAGGCCAAGCACTTCCTGGTCTCCGAGCGGCCCGACGAGGTCGCGGAGATCATCGACGGCCTCGGTGGAGAACGGCAGCCCGAACCTACCCGGGAGTAACCCGAAACTTGCGGTAACACCTAAACTGGTCGGCATGAGTGAGCTGACCTTCACCCCGACGGCTGATCTCGTCGACGAGATCGGGGCCGACGTCCGTAGTTGCGACACCCAGTTCAACCAGTACGGCGGGAACCGCGAGTTCGTCGGCCGCGTCACCACGGTCAAGTGCTTCCAGGACAACGCTCTGCTGAAGTCCATCCTGAGCGAGTCCAACCCCGGCGGCGTGTTGGTCATCGACGGCGACGCCTCGGTGCACACCGCGCTGGTCGGCGACATCATCGCCGAACTCGGCCGGTCCAACGGCTGGGTGGGGATCATCGTCAACGGCGCCATCCGCGATGCCAAGGCCATCGGCGGGATGACGATCGGCGTCAAGGCGCTGGGCACCAACCCGCGCAAGTCCACCAAGACCGGTGCAGGCGACCGTGACGTGCCGCTGACGATCGGTGGCGAGACTTTCAACCCGGGCGACATCGTCTACTCCGACGACGACGGCATCGTGCTCGTCAGTCCCGAGAGCTGATCGCCCGGTCCTCGACCGGTCCATCGCAACACGTCCCGAGCCTGCACTGAGGAGACCCGAAATGCCGAAGCCCACTGCCGAATATTTCGCCCGTCTCGGGGCCCTCGTCGCGATCGACGACGCCGCGAGCCGTCCCACCCGGTCGGTGCTCGAGGCCTTCAGCGGCACCGAGATGGCCACCATCCCGGTCGCGACGGCGGAGGACCTCGAGACCGCGGTCGCCCGCGCGCGCCAAGCGCAGCAGGGGTGGGCCGCCCGGACCCCGGCCGAACGCGCCCAGGTCCTCGACAAGTTCTCCGACCTCGTCTTCCGCAACGCCGAGTCGCTGATGGACATCGCGCAGGCCGAGACCGGCAAGGCCCGGATCTACGCGCAGGAAGAGGTCATCGACGTCGCGATCACCGCGCGTCACTATGCGACCGCCGGACCCAAGCTGCTCGCCGACCGCAAGGTCAAGGGCATGCTGCCCGGCGCGACCAGCGTCCGGGTGCGCCACCTGCCCAAGGGCGTCATCGGCGTCATCAGCCCGTGGAACTACCCGCTGACGCTGGCCGTGTCGGATGCCGTCGCGGCACTCGTCGCCGGCAACGGCGTGGTGATCAAGCCAGACAGCCAGACCCCGTACTGCGCTCTCGCGCTGGCCGATCTGCTGTACCAGGCGGGTCTGCCGCGCGAGCTCTACGCCGTGGTCCCCGGACCGGGCGGGGTCGTGGGCCAGGCCATCATGGCGTCCACCGACTACGTGATGTTCACCGGCTCGTCGGAGACCGGCGCCGGCCTCGCCGAGCAGGCGGGACGTCGACTCATCGGTTTCTCGGCCGAACTGGGCGGCAAGAACCCGATGGTCGTCACCGCGAACGCCGACATCGCCAACGCCGTGCAGGGCGCTGCGCGCGCCGCGTTCTCCAACTCCGGCCAGCTCTGCATCTCCATCGAGCGGATCTACGTCGACAAGCGGATCGCCGACGAGTTCGCCGAGCGTTTCGCGGCATTTGTCTCGATGATGAAGCTTTCGGGCGCTTACGATTTCACCGCCGACATGGGTTCGCTCGCGTCGGCCGCACAGATCGACACCGCCGAGGCACACGTCCAGGACGCGGTCGCCAAGGGCGCCAAGGTCCTCGCCGGCGGCAAGCGCCGCCCCGATCTCGGACCGTTCTTCTTCGAGCCGACGGTGCTGACCGACGTCACCGACGACATGGTGTGCTACGCCAACGAGACCTTCGGGCCGGTCGTATCGATCTACCCGGTCGACTCCACCGATGAGGCCATCAAGCTGGCCAACGACACCGAATACGGGCTCAACGCAAGCGTTTTCGCGGGCAGCAGCGCAGAGGCGCAGGCCGTCGCCGAACGACTGCGCGCGGGCACGGTCAACATCAACGAGGGCTACGCCGCCGCCTGGGCGTCGACCGCCGCACCGATGGGTGGCATGGGTATCTCCGGCGTGGGCCGACGCCACGGCGAAGAGGGCCTGCTCAAGTACACCGAGGCGCAGACGATCGCCGAGCAGCGGTTCATCGGCATCGATCGTGCTCCGTTGGTGCCCAAGAAAATCTACCGTGCGATCACACCGACCGCGGTCCGCGCGTTGAAGTACCTTCCCGGCCGCTAGATCTCGATCTGGCCGTTTCGCCCCACCGAGCCACGACGTCGTGGCTACCGTGACTCTGTGACCCCGACACGTCGTGAACACAGGAAGCTCATCCGACCGGCAGCCAGGGGGTTGGCGGCGATAACCGCCTCCGCGGCTGCGATCGCAGGGATGTTCGTCGCCGCCCCGACGGCCCAGGCCGAGGCGCCGCTGCAGGTTTCGACGGTCGCCGACGGCCTGACCATCCCGTGGGGCGTCGTCGTCGCACCGGACGGCACGGTGCTGACCGGGGAGCGTTCGGGGAAGTTCCTCGCCGTGCGTCCCGACGGGAAGCGGGTGAACGTCGCGGCGGACCTGTCGAAGATCTTCGCGGTCAAGGAGGCCGGGCTGATGGGCCTCGCCATCGACCCGCGCTTCTCCGACACCCGGCGCGTGTATTCGTGTCAGGCGGAGTACACGACGCCCGGAGCGTTCACGCTGCCCGGGTCGGTCGCCGACCTCCCGATCCCGGCGCCCCAGACCGGCCAGACCATCAAGGTGGTGTCGTGGCGGGTCAACGCGGACTGGACCCGGATGACCCGGGAACGGACCTTGCTCAGCGGCATCCCGGTCACCTCCTCCGGCCGACACGCAGGGTGCGGTCTGGCCGCCACCGCCGACAGCATCTGGGTCGGCACCGGTGACTCCGCCACCCCGTCGGTTCCCCAGGACCGGAAGTCGCTGGGCGGCAAGGTCTTGCACCTCCGCCTCGACGGCACCCCGGCGCCGGGTAACCCGGACTCGCGCAGCCCCGTGTACAGCCTCGGCCATCGCAACATCCAGGGAGTTGCGGTGGCCCCCGGCTCGGGCCGCGTCTACGTGGCCGAACAGGGGACGAGCCGAGACGACGAGCTGAACCTGGTCGTCGCCGGCGGCAACTATGGCTACAAGCCGGACCGCACGCCGCTGATCTACGACGAGTCCGTGCCCATGACCGACACGCAGCGGGTCCCGGGCGCGATCGGACCGGTGTGGAGTTCGGGCAACTCCACGATCGCGACACCGGGCATCGCCTTCCTGCCCGACACCGGCTGGGGACCCTACAGCGGAGGACTCGTGCTCACCGCACTGAAGGGGAAGCGACTGGTCTTCCTGAAGCTCTCCGACGACGGGCGCCGCGTCGTGTCGAAGACCGAGGCCCTCGAACAGAAGCACGGCCGCCTGCGGAGTGCGGCCATAGCGCCCGACGGATCGCTGGTGCTGACCACGAGCGATGGTGACGGAACCGATCGCATCCTACGGGTGCGCTGGGAGGACTGAGGCGTGTGCGACGAGTCGATCGTGCGTCACGCGCACGAGGAGGCCCAGCGGATGTCGCGGCGCAAGGCGATCCGGGTCGCCGCGGGCGTGGCGACGGGTGTGTCGGCGGCGGCGGTGGCCGCCGGGGTCGGGGTGACGGCCATGGCCCATGCGGCGCCCGGTACGGGGGAAGGTCGGCGGGTAGTCGACCTGACCCACTCGCTGTCCTCGTCGTTCCCGCTGTGGCCCGGCGAGCCGCCCGTCGTGACGGTTCCGACCTCCCGGGTCGGCCCGGGCAATTCGGGCTTCGCCACCAACTGGATGTCCTTCGCCGAGCACAGCGGCACCCACGTCGATGCGCCCGCGCACAAGATCGGGAACGGCATCACCGTCGACCGGATCGACCCGCGCAACCTGGTGGCGCCGCTTGCGGTCATCAGCATCGCGGGGCACGCGCGCAGGAACCCGCGCGCGAGACTGAGCGAACGTGACGTCGCGGACTGGGAGAAGAGCCACGGCCGGATTCCGCGGGGTGCGCTGGTCGCCTTGCACACCGGCTGGGAGCCGCGAACGGGTGGCGCGCACGCGGCCGGTTTCTCCGGTGACGTGGTCGACATGCTCGTCGCCGAGCGCCAGATCGTGGCCATCGGAACCGACACCCTCAGCATCGACATCTTCGACGAGACCGCAGCCCACACCGCGATTCTCGGGGCCGGAAGATATGCGGTCGAGGCCATGGCCGAGCTCGAGGCCGTCCCACCCCTCGGCGCCACGGTGATGGTCGGGGCGCCGAAGTTCGCCAACGGGACCGGAGGCCCCGCCCGCGTCCTGGCCATGGTGTGACGGCGATGGCGGGAGACCGGTGACGACCGAAAGGCTGACCACGTTCCGACGCGGTCCGTACACCTTCGACGTGCTCGACGCCGGTCCGCGCGACGGGAAACCGATCGTGTTGTTGCACGGATTCCCGCAGCGGGCGAGCTCGTGGGATCTCGTCGTTCCTCTGCTGCACGACAAGGGGTTCCGCACGATCGCCCCGGACCAGCGCGGCTACTCGCCCGGGGCGCGACCCACCCGACGCCGGGACTATGTCCAGGGAGAGTTGGTGGCGGACGTGCTGGCGCTGCTCGACGCCGCGGGTGTCGACGATGCGCACGTCGTCGGACACGACTGGGGTTCGGCGGTGGCGTGGACACTCGCGGCCCATCACCCCGACCGGGTGCGGACGTTGACCGCATTGTCGGTTCCGCACCCCGGTGCGTTCCTGCAGGCGATGCCCCGTGGACAGTTCCTCCGGTCTTGGTACATGCTCGCGTTCCAGATCCCGGCGCTGCCCGAGAAGTTGCTCGGGTCGTTGATGACCGTCCGGCCGGATTTCGGTGTGCGCATGGGGCTTCCGGAACCGTTCGCCTCCCGCATCGTTCCGGACGTCGCGGAGTACGGGGCGTTGCCCGGCGCGTTGGGCTGGTATCGGGCGATGCCCATCCCCGACAAGAGGTCGACGCCCCGGCAGGTGCGGGTTCCGACGACGTACCTCTGGGGCGACCGCGACATCGCCCTGGGCAGGGTCGGTGCGCAACTGTCCTCGGGATGGGTCGACGCTCCGTACGACTTCGTCGTCCTGCCGGGTGCCGATCACTGGCTCCCGGAATCCCGGCCGGACGAGGTGGCGGCGGCGATCTGCAGGCGCATCGAGTCGTCGGCTGTCCGACAGGTCCCAGTTGTCGGAGAACGTATCCGGATTGATGCTTCGACCTGGGTTTAGATCCTGATCGCGTAGGTAATCCGGCCGATGTGAACCGATCTGATCGAGTGACCCACCCCGAGGCCCCTGAGGTCGTAGGGTCGGACCCAGATCGCTCGAAGGGTACCCATGGAGCAGCTCGTGGGAACGAAGAGGCAACCGACGACCGCTTGCGAGGTCTCGTGACACGAATCGAATTGCAACAAAGGCTTTTCCGTGGCTGAACGCGGCGCAACACCCAAGGTCTCCCCGCTGCGTCGAGGTTTCCTCGGCGCGATCCGGCACCTGTTCAACCCCCTGCACCCCGACGACTACCTGGAGCTGATCAATCCGCTCTGGACCACTCGGGAGCTGCGCGGGCGGGTCGTCGAAGTACGACCCGAGGGTGCGGACGCGGCAACGGTGTGGATCCAACCGGGCTACGAGTGGCCGGGCCACCAACCGGGACAATACGTGCGTCTCGGCGTGGTCATCGACGGGGTGTTCCATTGGCGCGCTTACTCGTTGACCTCCGACCCCCACCCTCGTGACGGTCTGATCAGCGTGACGCCGAAGCTGGTGGAGGAAGGCAAGGTCTCGCCCTACCTCGTCCGCGGCATCCGCCCGGGGGAGATCGTGCGGCTCGGTGAGATCGAGGGCGTGTTCACGCTGCCCGATCCGCTGCCGGAGAAGATGCTGTTCATCAGTGCGGGCAGCGGTATCACCCCGATCATGAGCATGCTCCGCGACCTCGACCATCGCGATCGGGTCGATGACGTGGTCGCGATCCACTCGGCGCACAGCGACGAGCAGGTGATGTTCAAGTCCGATCTCGAGTCGATGGACGAGCGGCACGACGGATTCGATCTGACGTTGCGCATCACGGGGCGGGACGGCCGGATCAAGGCGACCGACCTCGACGAACTGTGTCCGGACTGGCGTGAACGGCAGGCCATGTGTTCCGGACCCCGCGAGCTCCTGGACAGTCTCGTCGAGCATTTCGAGTCCGAGGGCGTCGGCGATCGAATCCATCTCGAACGTTTCCAGCCAATCATCGGCGGGAACGCGGGTGAGGGTGAAGGGGGCACTGTCCGGTTCACGCGCAGTGACACCGAGGTGACCTGCGAGCCGGGCCAGCCGATCCTCGTCGCCGGCGAAGAGAACGGTCTGGAGCTGAAATTCGGCTGCCGGATCGGGATCTGTCACACCTGCACCGGGGTACTCAAGCAGGGAAGTATCCGGGATCTGCGAACCGGCGAGGTGAGCTCGCCGGAGGGATCGAGCATCCGCATCTGTGTGAACACCGCCGAGGGAGACGTCGACGTCGACCTCTGACCGAAGGTCAACCTCTCCATCACTGACCGAAGGGACCAGAAAATGACAGCCACCGATACCGGACAGCGCGTGACCAGCCCGTTGGCGCACCTCGACCAGGCGACGCTCGACAAGCTCGCCGAGGAATTCGACGCCATCCACGACGAGGTCTACGGCGACCTCGGTGACCGCGACCGGCGCTACATCAAGACCGTGATCGCCACGCAGCGACAACTCGCCGCACTCGGCCGCATCGTTCTCCTCAACTCCCGTTCGAGGGGTGCCTGGGTTGCCGGGACCGCCTGCCTCGGCATGGCCAAGATCCTGGAGAACATGGAGATCGGCCACAACGTGATGCACGGCCAGTGGGATTGGATGAACGATCCCTACATTCACTCATCGGTGTGGGACTGGGACACCGCGTCCACGGCCGAGGCGTGGAAGCACTCCCACAACTACATCCACCACACGTTCACCAACATCCGCGGCTTGGACAAGGATCTCGGTTACGAGATCATGCGCATCGACCCGAACCAGAAGTGGCATCCGGTCTATCTGCTCCAGCCGTTCTACAACGTCCTGCTGACCGCCTTCTTCGAATGGGGGGTCGCGCTGCACGATCTCGACCTCGAGGCGATTCGTCGCGGTGAGAAGCCGATGTCGGAACTGGTCAAGGACCTCAAGGGCATCGCGGGCAAGATGCGCCGTCAGGTCGTGAAGGATTATCTCGGTTGGCCTGCGATCAGCGCAGGGGCATTCCTGCTGAGCCAGGCCGCGACCGGTGGCGCCATCCGGCAGCCGTCGACCTCGCGGATCGGCAATGTGATCCGACGCCGCGCCGGCCGTCGAGGACGAGCCGCTGCGGCGGCAAAGTTCGCCGACCAGGTTCTGCCCGGCGCAGAGAGCACGTTCGTGCGCACCCTGGCCGCGAACTTCACCGCCAACATCATCCGCAATGTGTGGGCGCACGCGATCATCTTCTGTGGTCACTTCCCGGATCAGACCTACACCTTCAGCAAGGAAGAGGTCGAGAACGAGACCCGCGGCGGCTGGTACGTCCGGCAGCTCGTCGGAGCCGCGAACATCGAGGGCAGCCCGCTGTTCCACGTCATCAGCGGCAACCTCGGCTACCAGGTGGAGCACCACCTGTACCCCGACATGCCGAGCACTCGTTACGCAGAGGTCGCCCCGAAGGTGAAAGACATCTGCGAGCGCTACGGATTGCCCTACAACACAGGGCCTTTCGGCCAGCAGTGGGCACAGGTTCACCGGACCATCGCGCGACTGGCCCTGCCCGGCGGCAAGCCACGGCCGAAGCCCGGCGCCTACCACCGGCCGCCTCACTCCAGGGGAGAGCAACAGGGCCCCAGTGAGGCCGCACGGTTCCGCGGACGGCTACCTGCCGACCACCCGAACGCCGGACCCGAGCACGAGTCGGGCGGTGTGCAGGTCTCACCGCCGCCCCGGTAGGACGAGTCTCAGCGCAGGACGCGCCGCAGCACCACGAAGACCAGCGCCGCCACGACCGCCGCCAGCCCCGCGTAAGCGGGGGTGAGGTTGGTCGTCGGCGGCTCGGTCGGCGTGCCGGAGCGCAACTGCGCGAAAGTGGCTCGCGCAGCATCGGATTCGGCGACGACATCGACCGGCGGGTGCGCCGGCGCCGGCGCGGGGGCGGGAGTCGCAGGCGAGGCCTCGGATACCGCCGGAGTCGCCGCGGCGGGCGCTTCGGTGACGGGCGGTGCCGACTTCGGCGGTGCCTTCTTCTCCGGTGCCTTCTTCTCCGGTGCCTTCTTCGCGGGAGCCTTCTTGGCGGGCGCAGCGCTCGCGGCCTTCTTCGCCGGCGCCTTCTTCTGGGCGGCCTTTTTCGCCGGTGCCTTCTTCGCGGCCTTCTTGGCCGGCAACTTGTCGCCGCCGGATTCCGCTGCGGCCTTCTTGGCAGGCGCCTTCTTGGCCGGGGTCTGCTTCGGCGCAGGCTGATCGGGAGCCGGCGCAGGGTCGGTCGCGGCCGACTCCGGGGGAGTGACGGGGAACAGGGTCGGTTCGTCGTTGTTCGCACCGTCGTCGGACGGCGTGACGTTCGGCTCCTGCTCGGTCATACGGCGCTCCCTTGCGTGTGTCCCGGGCGTGCGTGTGTCTCCGGGGTGTGCGCGCAGGGGAGACCCCCGACGCGACGCGTGGAACCCATCTTAGAGGTTCAGGATCGGACGCCGAGCCTCGCGAGAATGTCGGCGTCGATCGCGACGAGTTCGTCGTCGATCGACTGGTGAGCCGTCCGGCGCTGTGCGGCGGACATGCTCTCGGCCGCGCCGACGGCGACGTCCAGGTTGTCCAGACGCCGGGTCATCGCGGCGACGAAGTCCTTGGCGTCGGCGCTGGTGTCCTGCGCGACGACCTTGTCCAGGGCGGTGCGCGTCGTGGCGATCCGCGCGGACAGGGCCGCACCGTGGCCACTGAACTGGCGCAACACTTCTGGCGACACACCTGCGCGACTGGCCTGCAGCGCCGAGAGCTGTGCGCGGCCGGCGACCGCAGCACGGTAGGCGATCGGAACGGCGATGGGAGCCACGAGGCGCGCGACCGTGAGGTAGCGCTTGACGCTGGCCGGGCTGAACACCTTGGCGTCGGCGGCCGCCTTCGCCTCGGCACTGACCTTCTTGGTCTCGGCCTTGACCACCTTCTCCTGGGCCTTCGCCAACTGCTTGGCGGTCTTGCGCTCGGCCTTCAGATCCTTCTGCAGGTACTTGTGCTCGGTCTTGCGACGAGCCTTCTGTTCCTTCCGCCGGTGCTTGGCGTCGAACTTCGCCTCGAGCTTGGCTTTCGTCTTGAGAGCCTTGGCCTCTGCGCGGCGCTGAGCGCGAGACCTACCGTCGGAGGACAACAAACCCATCGAATGACCTTTCGCTGCTGCCGAGTGGACCGCTGCGGGCGTGGTAACAAGTACAAGCATGACACGTGGCCCGCCGGGGCCATGCGTCCGACTGCTCGAGCCGAGAAAGGGATGGCGTGGCCTCTGTGGTGTTGTCGCCGCGCGATCTGGCGGGTTGCGAGCACCGGGTTGCCCTCGACTTCGGTCACGAGGGCCGTCCCGGCACCGAACCCGACCAGCCCGGTGTGCAGCGACGCAAAGAGGCCGCGGCCGACCATCGGGCCGCGGTCCGTGATCTGCTCCGCGGCATCCACAGCGATCAGCCGGGTGCGTTCCTCGCCGTCGATCCGGAGTCGAGGGCCGCGGACCGGGTAGCTGCCACCATGAAGGCCTGCGACGCGGGTGTGGCGTGGATCTGGAATGCGGCGCTGCCCACCGACGTCGAGCACGGGCGTCGCGGCCACGCCGAACTCCTGGTGAGGGTGGGCGACGGTTACGTCCCGGTCATCGTCGTCAATCACCGGATAACCCAACCCGCGAAGACCGCCCCGGATCCGAGCCGTCCGCCGGCGCTGGTCACCAGCCCGCTCTGGGGCTGGGCGCCCACGCCCGACCCGTATCGCACCGCCCGGCCCAACCGGCGCGACGCCCTACGCCTCGCCCAGCTCACCGCGATGCTGGTCGAGATCGGTCGCGCCCCGTCGTCGGAGAGCGGTGACCTGCGCGGCGGCGTGATCGGCGTCGACGCCGACTGCATTGTGGTGCACGACACCGGCGCCATGCTCGACGACTACAACGAGGTCCTGGACCGGCGCCGGGCGATCGCGGCGCAGCAGGTGCCGACCGAACCGCGGCGCGTCGCCGAATGCCGGTCGTGCCCGTGGTGGGTGAAGTGCGGCCCGGAACTGGAGGCCGTCCGCGACGTGTCGCTCGTCGCCACCGGGAACCAGGGCACCGCACTCATCGAGGCGGGCATCACGACGATCGACCAGCTCGCCGCGCACCGCGGGGATCCGCCGGAGAACTGGCCGGGCAGTGCGCGATTCGACGATGCGGTGATCGGTGCGATCGCCTGGCTGACCGGAACCGAACTCGTCCGGCGCCTGGACACCCCGCGGGTGTACCGCGCCGACGTCGAGGTCGACGTCGACATGGAGAGCTACGGCGAGCACGGTGCCTACCTGTGGGGCACGCTGCGCACCGACACCACCGCGCCCGACGAGCCGGTCGTGTACCGGCCGTTCGTCACCTGGGATCCGCTGCCCACGCGCGACGAGGCGAGGTCGTTCGCCGAGTTCTGGGCCTGGCTGACCGCCGAACGGCTCGCCGCCCGGCAGAGCGGGAAGACCTTCGCGGCGTACTGCTACTCACAACAGGCCGAGAACCGTTGGCTGCTGGGCTCGGCCGACCGGTTCGCCGGCGAACCCGGTATCCCGACACGCCGCGAGGTGGAGGCGTTCATCGCCTCCGACGAGTGGGTCGACATCTACGAGGCCGTCGGCGAGAACTTCATCTGCCCCCGCGGCAAGGGTCTGAAACGGGTCGCGCCCGTCGCCGGGTTCGCCTGGCGCGATGACGACGCGAGCGGCGAGGCGTCGATGGAGTGGTACCGCGCCGCGGTCGCGCTGGGCGGTGGACGCCCCGATCTCGGACAGCGCGAGCGCCTGCTGGAGTACAACGAGGACGACGTGCGGGCCACAAAGGTGTTGCGGGAGTGGATCTCCGGGAGTGCCGTCGACGACGTCCCCCACGAACGCGATCTGCTGGCCCGGACCGACTACTGACCTGCCGAGGCGGTGGGATCAGGCCGGGGGGATCAGGCGGGGGACCGTCAGGAACGCAGGGTGCGCAGCGAGTCCAGGAACGATCCGCTGCCGAACAGGGCGACGGCGCCGAGCAACATCAGGCCACCTGGGGCCACACCGACCAGGAACTTCTTGACCCCGGTCAGGATCGTGTCGGGGGACGAATCCGGCAATGCATGAGCTGGACCGTCCGACGGTCCTCGGGGGTTCGGCACCGGCGCGGCGGACTCGTCGGAGTCGGGCGAATCCCCCTCCGGCGATCCGGCATTCGGGGTCTCGCCGACGCGGGGTGCCGATGCTCCGGCGCCTGCGGATGCTCCGGCGGCGGGTGCTGCCGGCGGTGCCGCTGGGGCGGGCGGACCGCTGGGGGCGGCGACGGTCGGGACGGCGTCAGGGGCCGGAGGCTTTCGCTCTCCGTCCCGCGGCGGGGTGGCGGCGCTCGGGGGCAGCGGAGCCGACGGCAGGTTCGGCCGGACGTTCACCGGCGGCGGGGGGATCACGATCCCGGTCGTCGAGGACTCCGTCGACGACCCGGTTGCCGAGGTCTCTGACGTCGCCGAAGTGCCTGAGCTCTCCGATGCGGAGGATTCCGGCGTCGAGCTCCCGGTTCCCGGGCTGCTCGTCGTGGTGGTTCCCGACGGTGTCCCGGTGCCCGACGGGGTGCCGGGACCGTGGTGTCCGTGTCCGTGTCCGTGCCCGTGCCCGTGTCCGTGCCCGTGGTGCCAGGAGCTCCCCGGGTTTCCGGTGCCGGTCGGCGGGGAGACCCCGAAGTCGTCGTCGGAGTCGTCAGCATCGTCGCTGTCGTCAGCATCGTCGTCGGCACTGTGTGCGCCGTAACCGCCCGAGTCGGAATTGCCCGACCCGCTGTTCCCCGGTCCGGAGTCGCCGGAACCGATCGGGGCCGTCGAGGCGATGCCGGGAGCAAGAGCGAGGAACGCGATCATCGCCAGGGCGGCACAGAAAGATGCCACGGATCGACGCCGCCGGCGGCTGTGGCGAGGCGCCGGAATGCGGTGGGTCATCGATCGGCTCCGGGCGTACAGTTGTGTGTGAGGTCCAAGGGGGCGGGACGGGATCTCGACGCCCTCCGGGCGTCGCAGTGAGGTCCCCAGACCATGTGTCGTAAGCAGTCCGACAACGTGTTACCCCCGAAATGTGAAGAACGCCACACTAACGTTCGTTACATCATCACCACAGGTGATACGCATGGCGTGCGACGGTCCGGTACGTTCTGACCGTACCGGTCGTTGCAACGGCCGAGTGCAGCGGGCTTTAATGTTTGCAAATTCAAGTTTCGCATTTCGGAGAAGATGGTCATGACTTCAGGAGGGGCGGAGAAGCCTATGGGCGACACCGGACGCACCGACTCCGATCGTTCGAGAACGAAGGAATCGGATGCACTCGATCCGGGGTTGTTCGCCCGGCGACTTGAGGAGCTTTTTCGGACCGTTCCCGGTCCGAACGGGAGGGCATACAGTGCCAAGGCGATTGCGGCGCGGTCGACGGAGCGGGGGTTCCGTCTGGGTGAGTCGTATCTGAGCCAGTTGCGATCGGGGAAAGCCAAGTCCCCGTCGTTCCGAACCGTCGAGGGAATCGCGGCCGCATTCGGGGTCGACGTGCATTACTTCCTCGAGGATCGGGCCGCGCAGCGCACCCGCGACGAGATCGATCTGATGCGGTTGCAGGCGGACACCAACGTGCAGTTGGCGGCATTCCGCCTTGCGGGACTCTCGAGCGATTCGGTCACCGTGGTGAACGAACTGATCAAGGTACTGCGCGAGCAGCAGGGACTGCCGAAGGATCCGCCGGACGTCATCGCGGCGGGACTCAGCGACGAGAAGCCGTCGGCTGATTCGCGTCTGCGTGTGGTCGGGGAGACGAGCGAGGACTGACCCGGTTCTCGGCCTGACGGTCGAGAACCGCGTCGCACCGGTTGCCGGGCGTCGGACACGAGGATGGGCCGTGGGGTGTCGGCCCAACACCAGTCCGAACCGGTGACCGCCTCGTGGCGTTCTCTTCCGCGCTCGGTGGACACAAATCGCGTGCCCTTGCGGGGTCGTGGTTCGATTGTGCACATGCGTCGATCCGAGCGTGCTCTGCGGGTGCTGTGTCGCACCGCGTTGCGTGGACTCGATCTCGATCTCCCGCTGGACGTCACGCAGTTGTGTGACCGATACGGCGAGCGACGGGGTCGTCCGATCCGGTTGCTGGCCCATCCGTTGCCCGCTGGTGTGCCCAACGGGATCTGGTTGGCGGCCGCCGACGCGGACTACTTCTTCTATCAGGCGAACACCTCGCCGTTGCATCGCGACCAGATCGTCATCCACGAGTTCGGGCATCTCATCGCCGGACATCAGATGCTGGCCGAGGTGTCCGTCGAAGGGCTGGCCGCACTCACACAGGACTCGTCGGACGCGGCACTGCGTCGTACCTGCTACTCCGATGACCGGGAGTGGGAGGCCGAGATGTTGGCGTCGATGATCCTCACCTGGGCCGAGGACGCGAGTACCGGCGTCGGGAGTACTGCTGCGCACGACGAGGTCCGGGGCCTCCAGCGTCTGCTGGGTGGGCACCGCGGATGGCTGTGACCGGGTCGGTCGCCACGGTCGTCGTCCTCGCTCAGGGCGTCGAGGCGGGTATCGGCATCGTCAATGCGCTTGCGGGCGTGGTCTTCGCGATCGCGTTCTGCTGGCGACTGGACCAGATCCGCCGGGCCGGCTGGGGACTCCAACCGCTGGCGATGATGGTCGCGGTCGCATCCTTGACCGTCGCCTTCGTGGTGGTCGACGAGACGGTGGCCTCCACGCTCAACACCTGGGGATTCGAAGGACTGTCGAGGGTGGCGTTCTACGCGCTCCTCGCGATCGGGGTGGCCGCGCTGGTCGTGGTGTTCTTCTTCCCCGACCGGGTGTCCCGCGAACGACGCGCAGGCTGGGAGGCGCTGCCGCTCGTCGCGGCGCTCATCGGTCTCCAGATCACCATGCTGGTGATCCCGGAAGAGATCCGGACCGAGACCATCAGCGAATGGACCGTCCAGAACTGGGGTTTCGCGCTCTTCATGCTGATCGCGAGCGGCTACCTCACATACGGCTTCCTGGCCTGCGTCAACAGTGTCCGGAAGTTCTATGCGACGGCCGACGGGTACCTGCGGGTGTCGCTGGGTCTGCTGATGGCCGGACTCGGGTTCCTGGCGCTCGGCGCGATCGCGCAGATCGTGTTCGTCGCGGTCAGTGCGACCAATGTCGCGAGGTCCCCGTGGCTCGTCACCACCAACCGGGTCCTCGCGATCATCGGGGTCGTGTCGTTCCTGCTCGGCATCAGCTACCCGATGGTCTACTCCAGGGTTCAGACCCTCGTGGCGAACCGGCGCCGTCGTCGACTCGACACCGAACTCCTGCCGTTGTGGCGCCTGGTCACCGGCGCGGTACCGGAGGTCGTCCTCCCCGGCACGGGGCAGCTGTCGCCGACGACGCAGCTCCACCGCCGTGTGGTCGAGACACGTGACGCGTTGACACAGCTCAGCCCGTATCTGCCGCCGGTGTTCGAGTACGCCCAGGCCGACGTGCAGGTTCGGTTGCTGCGCACCGCGGTGGCGGAGATGAGGGCGGCGGCCGACGGGTCCGGAAACAAGATCAGCGGCGCGGTCCGCGACCTCGCCCCCGCCGACGGCGAGGGTCTGGAAGCGGATGCCGCACCGCTGATCAGGTTGTCCGAGGAGCTGATGGCGACCGAGGGTGCCGAGGTGGCGTCCGTCGGTCGCTCAGCCGAGGACCGGGATTCGGGACTCTAGCGCGGAGCCATCCGGATCGCGCCGTCCATACGGATGGTCTCGCCGTTGAGGTAGTTGTGCTCGACGATGAACTCGGCCAGCTGTGCGTACTCGTCGGGCTCGCCGAGACGCTGCGGGAACGGGATGGCCTCGGCCAGGGTCTTCTGGAACTCAGGGGTGACGCCCGCGAGCATCGGGGTGCTGATGGTGCCGGGGGCGATGGTGCAGACGCGCACACCGATCCGGGCGAGGTCGCGGGCCGCCGAGATGGTCATCGCGTGGACGCCGCCCTTCGACGCGGCGTACGCGATCTGACCGATCTGGCCCTCGAAGGCAGCCACCGAGGCGGTGTTGATGATGACGCCGCGCTGGCCGTCACCGTCGATGGTGGACTCCTCCGACATGCGGTTGGCGGCCAGCCGCATCACGTTGAAGGTGCCGACCAGGTTGATGTCGATGACCTTGCGGAAGAGGTCGAGTTCGTGGGGGCCGTTCTTCCCGAGGATGCGTGCGGCCCAGCCGACGCCGGCGCAGTTGACGGCGACACGCAGAGGTGCGCCGGACTCGGCGATCGTGTCGATGGCGCCCTGGACCTGCGCTTCGTCGGTGACGTCGGCGGCGATCAGGGTGACGCCGTCGGTGGGTGCTGCCTTGTCGATCGAGGCCTGCAGGTCGAGGCCGAAGACCTGTGCGCCTGCGGCGGCGAAGCGACGGGCGGTGGCTGCGCCGAGGCCCGATGCCCCGCCGGTGACCAGAACGGAAGCGCCTGAAACGTCCATGGGTGAAGTAGTCCTTTCGCGGTACCGATTGCCGCCGGACCCGTGTCCCGGTAGTGGACGACGTGCACCGGCGCGGGGTGCACGTTCACGATAGTCAGCTGTTGCGGGGTGTCCGCGTTCAGCCCTCGTGTACACCGAGCGAACGCTCGGGAACGGCTGCTTCGGAGTCGGAGTCGGTGCGGAGTCGCCGGTCGCGACGGATGAGGAACGTGCCCACGCCGATGATGACGACGGCCGCGGTGATGGTCGCGGCGATCATCGGGGTCGACGCCCCGGCCAGGCCGGTCGCAGTGAGCCACATCGCGAAACCGAAGAACAGGACGGCCGCACCGATCGCGATGACACGCTCGGGAAGGTGCTTGCCGAGCAGGACGCCCACGCCGATGGCCAGGGCGTCGGCGGCCACCATGCCCACGGTGGAACCGATCCACACGCCGAGCCAGTCGTGGTCGGTGGCCAGGGTGATGGTGGCGAGCATGGTCTTGTCCCCGAGTTCGGCGAGGAAGAAGGCCGACATCACGGCGAGGAACACCGAGGCGCCGACTCGCGTCGCGCGGTTCTGGTCCTCGTCGTCGAGGCGGTCGCCGTAGATCGTCCACAGGCCGAAGACGAGCATGGCGAGGCCGGCCAGGACCGACATGAGATCGGTCGGCAGCGACATCCCGAGGAAATGTCCGAAGAACACCGAGGCGGCGTGGACCGCGGTGGTGGCGACGGTGATGGCGAGGAGGACGACCCACCAGCGGTACCGCAGGGCGTAGGTCATCGCCATCAGCTGTGACTTGTCGCCCAGTTCGGCGACGAAGATCACGCCGAAACTCAGGAGCAGGGCAGCAATCACGAACGCCAGGTTAGTGAGCCCTAACTGGCGAACGCAACTCGTCAGTAACCCGTATCTGTGCAGGTCGGGGGCACAAAACCTAAAGTTCGGTGACCCTGATCCAGACGTGTGGGCGACCCTGGGAGAACGCCTTCGCCGAGGCCTCGGGGCCCTAAGCTGCGAGAAGCATGGCGAGCACCGCGGTGTCCGGGTCGGCGTTGGGGTCGATGCCCACCTCGTTGCGGAGGTTCACCACCGTCCCGTCGGCCTCCGCCTCGGCCCAGCCGGCCCGGTGCTCGAGCCCGAGCTCGGGGAGCCCCGGCAGCAACACACATCCCGACGCGACCTCGGAACACTCCGGCAGCGACGGACGGGTCTGCGACGGCGGATGCAGCATGACGAGCGCCGGGGGATTGTTCAGGAACTTGCCGGCCTCGACGAAGCTGTCGTCGACGACGTTTCCGATCGCGACCATCATCCCGACCGTGTCCTCGCCCCCGTGCGGCGGACGTTGCTCGACGACGCCGAAGATCGTCGTGGTCGGGAGGAAGCCGGGCCGGCACGCGATCCGCACCGAACCGACGAGGGTCTGCGTCCACTCGAGAGTGGACTCCGGCCAGCGGCCCGAGATGAGGATTCCGTTCAGCGTGCCCTCATGCTGGAACGGGGTGAGTCCGATCGGAATCGACTGCATCGTGTCCTACCTCCAATCCGGGTGGGAGACCTGGTCATTGGGACCCAGGACCGCCGAAGATCACCCGTGTGAAAAGAATCCACCGCAGGGACGAAACGGACAAGCCGAACCACGTTCTTGTGACGGTTCGTTTACATGCGATCAACCGACGGCTCCGGGACCCAGGCACACTGGACCGGTGAAGAACTCGCCCCCGTTGCGTCCGATGGAGTTCGCGTCCGTCGCGATCTTCGGCGGCCTGACCGTCGCCGCGGTGGTCATCGCCTCGGTCATCCCGCTGGCGCAGGCGGCCGGGCTACTCGCCCCGGTTCCTCTTGCCCTCATCGCGGCCCGTACGCGGCCGCGTGCACTGCTCACCGCCACGGTGGCGACCACGGCGGTCGCGTTCGCGATGGCGGGGACCGGCGCCATGGCCACCGTGCTCGGTTCGGCGCTGATCGGCGGGATCGTCGGCGACCTCAAGCGCCGCCGCCGCGGGCTCGGGGCGCTCGGACTGGCCACGCTGGTGGCCTCGCCGCTCCTCGGTGGGGTCTCCGTCCTGATCCTCTGGGTCCTGGTGCCCCTGCGTGAGCTGACCATCGAGGCGATGACGAACTCCCTCCACGGCGTCGCGAAGTGGCTGCGCGGGTGGGGGCCCACCGATGCCGTGGCCGACGCACTCGACTCGATGAGCCGCAGCATCGCCGGCCACTGGTGGGCGTGGATCTGGATCTCCGGAACGGTCGGCACCGCGATCTCGCTGCTCGCCGCCTGGTGGATTCTCGGCGGTGTGATCGCGCGACTGCGCGACGTGCCCAGCGAGGACACACTCACCTCCGACGGGCCGGCGTCCACCGCAACCGAAGTCGCGCCGCTGCCGATCGTCGCCGAACGTGTCGGCTTCGCCTACAACCCGGACGCGAAACCGGTTCTCCACGGCATCGATCTGCGCATCGAGCCCGGTGAGTTCGTGGCGGTCGTCGGCGCCAACGGTTCGGGTAAGTCGACACTCGCGAAGATCCTGGCCGGCCGTGCCCCGACCACCGGCGTCGTACACCGCCCGGGTCTCGCCGGGCTCGGCGTACACGGCGGCACCGCGCTCGTCCTGCAGCGCCCGGAGATCCAGATGCTCGGTTCCCGCGTCGCCGACGATGTGGTGTGGGGTCTGCCGCCGGATGCCGACGTCGACGTGGAGGCGCTCCTCGCCGAGGTCGGCCTGACCGGTCTCGGCGACCGCGAGACCACCGATCTGTCCGGCGGGCAGCAGCAGCGCCTGGCGATCGCTGCGGCCCTCGCCCGCGATCCACAGCTCCTCATCGCCGACGAGGTCACCTCGATGGTCGACCCGGAGGGCCGCGGGCAGCTCCTGCATCTGCTGGCGACGCTACCGGCCCGACGCGGGATCGCGGTCGTGCTGATCACCCATCGCGGCAGCGAGGCCGCGGCCGCCGACCGCGTCATCCACCTCGAGGCTGGCCGGGTGGTTCCGCATCCGCCGCACTGGATGCCGGATCCCCACCTCGACCTCGACCATGCTTCGCCGACCGCATCGTCGACGTCCCTCGCGGCACCGGGGCCGCACATCGGCGGGCCGCTGCTGGTGCTCGACCACGTGGGATATGCGCACCTACCCGGGTCGCCCTGGGAGGTCGTGGCCCTCACCGACGTCACGCTCACCGTGTATCGCGGGGAGGGGTTGCTCATCGTCGGCGGCAACGGGTCGGGCAAGACGACCCTCGCCTGGATCATGGCGGGCCTCCTGTCGCCGCGCACCGGAACGTGTCACCTACTCGACACCGCCGGAAAGTTCACTCCCGCAGCCGGTTACGACGCCGGGGAGCCGGTCACCGAGCATGTCGGCGCGGTCGGTCTGGGTTTCCAGCACGCGCGCCTGCAGCTGCAGAAGGTCACCGTCGCCGACGAGATCATGGCGGCCGGCGGCGAGAAGGTCGGGACCGCCGAGGTCGCCCGCGTTCTCGAACTGGTCGGTCTGCCCCGGCAGATGGCGGCCGGCAAGGTCGATTCCCTGTCGGGCGGCCAGATGCGTCGCGTCGTGCTCGCCGGCCTCATCGCCCGCAACCCCGACATGCTGGTGCTCGACGAGCCGCTCGCCGGTCTCGACCCGTTGGCCCGAGAGGAGATCGTCGCGCTGCTCGCACGCCTGCGTGCCGAGGGCATGACCATCGTGATCATCTCGCACGACTTCGAATCGCTGGACTCGGTGTGCACCCGCCGCGTCCGGCTCGTCGACGGGCAGTTGCTGCCCGACACCCATCAGAACGTTGATCAGCCGTCCGGCTGGGACGGAGGTGCCCTATGACCATGCGCACGGTTCCGTTGCGGCAGGTCCCCGGCGATTCCTTCGTCCACCGGTTGTGGGCGGGAACCAAGCTGGTGATCGTGCTGATCCTCGGCATCATGACCTGGGTGCTGCCGTCGTGGCCGGCGTTGGGGATGGTGGCCGCGATCGTCGTCCTCACCGCGCTGATCGCCGGGATCCCGTTGGGCGCCATCCCCCGTCCGCCCTGGTGGTTCTGGGGGTTGATCGGTATCGGCGTCGCCTTCAACGTCTCGTTCGCCGGCCTGCACGGCGGGCTCGTGTTCCTCCGGGCGGTGACCCTCGCGCTCGTCCTGGTGGCGAGTTCGATCCTCGTCATCTGGACCACCCCGATGGCCGACGTCGCGCCTGCGATCGCACGGTTGATGCGACCCCTCCGGCGGCTACGTCTGCCCGTCGACGAATGGGCCGTCGCAATCGCGTTGTGCCTGAGAGGGCTTCCGATGCTGATCGAGGAGCTGCGCATGCTGCGCGCCGCGCACAAGCTGCGGCCGACGGCCAAGGGCCGCAGCGATCATCCGTCGGCGGAGATGGGGATCATGGATCTCATCACGGCCGCCATGTCATCGGCGCTGCGTCGTAGCGCGGAGATGGCCGAGGCGATCACCGCCCGCGGCGGCACCGGTCGTCTCACCGCTCATCCGGCCCGGCCGGGACGCGCAGATCTGCTGGCGCTCATCGTGATCGCTCTCGCCTGCGGGGTGGCCGTCGCGGTGACGCTGGTCTTCTGACAATAAACGGCGCCGGCCACCCGAAGGTGACCGGCGCCGTTGGTGTCTGGCGAAAGAGGATCAGGCAGGCACGACGAGGCCGCTGCCCTGGGTCTTCGCGCGACCGTAACGCTCACCGGCGTCGGCCCAGTTGACCACGTTCCACCAAGCCTTGACGTAGTCCGGCTTGACGTTCTGGTAGTCGAGGTAGAAGGCGTGCTCCCACATGTCGAGCATGACGACCGGGATGATCGCGGCGGGGATGTTGCCGCTCTGGTCGGTCAGCTGCAGGATGACCAGCTTGCCACCGATGGTGTCGTAGCCCAGGATCGCCCAGCCCGAACCCTGCAGGGTGGTGGCAGCGGCGGTGAAGTGGGCCTTGAACTTGTCGAAGCCACCGAACTGCTCGGTGATCGCGGCCGCGAGATCACCCTCGGGCTCGCCACCGCCGTTGGGCGACAGGTTCTTCCAGAAGATCGAGTGGTTGGTGTGGCCGCCCAGGTGGAAGGACAGGGTCGCCGACAGTCCGTAGACCTTTCCGGCGATGCTCTCGTCCTCGCGGGCCGCGGCCAGCTTCTCCAGGGTGTCGTTGGCGCCCTTGACGTAGGTCGCGTGGTGCTTGCTGTGGTGGAGCTCCATGATCCTGCCGGAGATGTGCGGCTCCAGTGCCGCGTAGTCGTAATCCAGATCCGGCAAGGTGTATTCAGCCACGATGTTCCTCTCTGAGGTGCTTTCGTATTCCCTGTTCACACGTGGGTCCGCCGATTGTGTCGGCGCCACGCGGATGTTTCCACCCTTCCCCACACCCTGGGTGATTGCAACAAACAGGCCCGAAGAAATATCAAGTGCGGTTGAAGATCACAGGCTCAGATCAGAGCGAGTGCAACGATCACGGCCAACAGGGCGACGATGCTCAACGCGATGGTGCGGCAGCTTCTCGCGACGTCGTAGTTGGCGCGCGGTGCGCCGCGAGGAGTCCGGAGGGAACCTCGATAGTCTCCGGTCGCGTGCGTCGCCATTGTCGCCCTTCATCAGCGGATCGGCTCAGCATCCCGGTGTCGTCAGCCCGAGGGCCGCAGCGACGTGACGGGAGTCACATGCCAGGATGTGACCGCCATCATAAACAGACTGGGTCGGTTGACTCAACTCGGGAACTCAGGAGACGGCCAGGCGGCGCGCGTAGACTCGGCGCATGTCTTGGCTCGACCAGCTCTTCGCCGCCAGTTCGCACAAGCAGGAACTCATCGCGGCCGATTCCGCACTACCCGGACGCGACACCGAGATCACGGTCCCCGGAGTCCATCTGGTCCTGCAGACCCCCATGCGTGGTCGGCCGGAGGCCGACGGTTCCTACGCCAACGGCGGTGTCGGCACCTTCGACGACGGCCTGTCCGCGGTGATCCTGGCGGGTGGCTGCTTCTGGGGGATCGAGGAGATCTTCTGGCAGGTCCCGGGTGTGTACACCACGGCGGTCGGGTATGCGGGCGGCCACACGCCCAACCCGACCTACGAGGAGACCTGCACCGCGCGCACCGGTCACACCGAGTCGACGCTCGTCGTCTTCGACCCGGCGGTCATCGACCTCGAGGGAATCCTCAAGATCTTCTGGGAGTCGCACGATCCGACCCAGGAGATGCGTCAGGGCAATGACATCGGTACCCAGTACCGGTCGGCGGTCTACACCCTCTCCGACGACGACGCCGCGACCGTCGAGGGGTCGGCGGCAAAGTTCCAGACCGCGCTCGATGCCGCCGGTGTCGGGTCGATCGCCACCGAGATCAAGCCGCTCGCCGCCGCGGGCGACGGACACTTCTACTACGCCGAGGATCTGCACCAGCAGTACCTGGCGAAGAACCCGCACGGTTACCGCTGCCACGCGGCGACCGGGATCAGCTACCCCGCCTGAGGTGTCCGAGCCGATCACCCTGCGGCAGTGGAATCGCACGCTGCTGTCCCGCCAGCACCTTTTGGAACGCGTCGACGAGGACGCGATCGAGGTGCTCGACCGGTGTGTTGGACTGCAATCCCAGGACCCGCGTGCGGCCTTCTTCGGATTGTGGTCCCGTATAGCAGGATTCGACGCGGCCGAACTCGACGACCTCCTCACCGAGCGCGAGGTCGTGCGGATCGCGCTGCTGCGTTCCACGGTGTTTCTCATCGACGCCGAGGACGCCCGGTGGATACGTCCGCTCGCCGAGCCGATCCTCCGGCGTGAGATCGCCGAAGCGCACGTCCCGAGGCTGGTCGACGCCGATCCGTCGCGGGTGATCGCCGACGCCGCCGAACTCCTGGCCGGCCGTGAACTCTCCGGCGCCGACCTGGGGAAGCAACTGGCGCTGCGGCATCCGGCGGAGAACCCGTCCACGCTCACCGGGATCGCCCGCTGCGGACTCCCGCTCGTCCAGGTTCCGCCGCGCGGGCTCTGGCGGGGCCGCGCGGCGCCCACCTACCGGTTGTTCGACGAATGGGTCGGTCCGGGCGAACCGGCGGTCGCGGGCGAGGACGCGCGAGCGGACCTGATCCGCCTGTACCTGCGCGGCTTCGGGCCGGCCACCGTCAAGGCCATCCAGACCTGGGCGGGCATGACCGGACTCAAGGCGCTCGTCGAGAAGATGGAGGCCGACTGGGAACTCGTCCGGCTGACCGGTCCGCACGGCGAGATCCTCTACGACATCGACGGACTCGGCCTCGCCGACGCAGACGCTCCCGCTCCGGCCCGGCTCGTGGCGCCGTTCGACCACGTCATCGCGGTCTCGGCCGACCGCGCCCGGGTCGCCGACCCGGAGTTGTTCCGCCGCACCGTGACACCCAACGGCCGGTCGCCCGGTTTCGTGTTCGCCGACGGATTCCTCGCCGGCACATGGCATCTCGACGCCGAGGCCGGGATACGGATCGAAATGCTGCGTGAGGTCTCGAAAGCCGAGGAGCGGGAGATCGACGCCGAGGCGGAGAGGCTGCGCGAATTCCTCAGTCGCCCGTCCGGGGATTACGCGAGGTGATGCAGTACGGGCGTCCCACCGGGTCGGCCATCGTCGTCCAGTGCGGGTAGTGCTCGATCGCGCGGGCGCCCCAGCCCTCGTGTCGTGCGACCTCGTCGGGGACCGAGTTGGTCGCGAGGTCGAGGTGCCCGGTCGCCGGTGACGAGCCGTCGGGCTTGGTGCCGTCCGGGTCGGACTGTCTGCGCTGCAACAGGATTCCGATGGTGATCGCGGGGTCGCGGCGCAGCGCCACGAGTTCGGGCCGGGAGCCGGGCGGTTTGAGCGGCCATCCGGTCAGCTCCGTCCAGAACGCGACCTCGGCGTCGAAGTCGGCTGCGGGGATGTCGATGCACAACTGATCGATGATGCTGATGGCGTCACCGGGCCAGCGGATCGGCCGGGACCGTGTGGACTCGCCCTCCCACGGCACCAGACAGAACACGAAACCGGCGGGCGAACGGAGGACGAGGTGGGTGCCGGCGTCGTCGCTGAGCGTCGCGCCCAGTCCCACGGCTTCCTCGGCTGCGGCATGCGGGTCGTCGGTGTGGATGTCGAGGTGGACGCCGCCTGGACCGTCGTCGACCCGTTGCACCCGGAGGTGGGGGTCACCGTGGAACGGTTCGAGGGAGGCGAACTCGCGGTGTTCGCCGCGGGGCGGCGACACGGTGCTGCCCGCGATCGCGCGCCAGAAGGTCACTTCGGCACCGAACTCGTCGGCTGGGAAATCGAGGAATGCGCTGAGCCACCTGACCTGCACGCGGGAGAGTCTACGGTGCGAGTGCACCCGGTGTGCTGCGGAATGCGCAGGCGCCCCACTTGAAACGGCAAGCGGTTGTCCGCCATTAGACTCGGGCAGATGACTGCAGGACCGCTGGCGGCGGTGGGCAAGAAGTTCGCGAAGTCGCGTGCCGAGCACGTCGCGGTGGTCCGACTCGACGGCCCGATCGGCGCGGCCGGCATGGGCAAGCACGGGCTGACCACCGACACGGTCGAGCCGGTGCTCAAGCGGGCGTTCGCCACCGACCGGCTCAAGGCCGTCGTCGTCGTGATCAACTCACCCGGTGGTTCGCCGGCGCAGTCGGAGTACATCGCCGAGCGCATCCGGCAGCTGTCCGCGGAGAAGGGCGTACCGGTCCTGGCGTTCTGTGAGGACGTCGCGGCGTCCGGCGGCTACTGGGTCGCGTGCGCGGCGGACGAGATCTTCGCCGCCCACACCTCGGTCGTCGGTTCCATCGGGGTGGTGTCCTCGGGGTTCGGCTTCTCGGCCCTGCTCGACCGGTTCGGCGTTCAGCGTCGTCTGTACGCCACCGGGGAGAACAAGGCCCGGCTCGACACCTTCTCCCCGGAGGTCGCCGAGGACGTCGAATGGCTCAAGGGTCTCCAGGGGCAGCTCCACGAGGCGTTCATCGCATGGGTCCGGCAGCGTCGGGGCAAGAAGCTGACGGCATCCGACGAGGAGCTCTTCAACGGCGATGTGTGGGTCGGGCGCCGGGCGGCCGAACTCGGCCTGGTCGACGGCATCGGCGTCATGCGGTCGGTGGTCGCCGAGCGGTATCCCGACGCCGAGATCACGGTCATCGAGGCACCCAAGCCGTTGCTCGCACGTCTGGTCGGCAATCAGATGTCGGTCTCCGGTCTGGCCGAGGGGCTCACGTCGGGCGTGATTGCCGCGATCGACCGCGCCCCCGCGGTGCGGACCGGGTTTCTACACCGTGACTGACGGGTAATACCAGACCCAGTTCGGGGGGATTCCCCAAGGGTTTGTCCCCACGTTATCCACAGGTGTGTGCACTGGAAAGAAAATGCTCCACCGGTCGACCCCTGCAGTTTCGTGAATTTCCTACGCGCACATCGGTCTAAACGAGTGATCGCAGTCACATCGACAGGGGCTTTGGCCAGGGTTTTTCCACAGTTTCCACAGCCTCATCCCCAGGTTGACGGTGAGGTGTTGGATTGTGGACAGCTGTCTGTTCGCCGCATGTGGATAAAATTATGATGATCAGCATAGGTCGCTTTGGGCGGTCTGTACGATTCAGAATGTGAGCTTCACAACACTGCTGAGAATGGCCGTGCAGGTGACGTGACGCCCGCGGGGCCTCGACTGTGCCACCATGGAAATCGTGACCATGGGCGACATCACGCAGGTGCCGGTGACCGATTTGCCGGACGACTTCACTCAGACGGCCGACGCGGTGATGCTCGACGTCCGTGAGGACGACGAGTGGGCGAACGGACACATCCGCGGCGCCGTCCACATCCCGATGGCCGAGATACCAGGACGACTCGGCGAACTCGACCCCGACGCCGACCTGTACGTGGTGTGTCATTCGAGTGGGCGCTCGATGCGGGTGCTGCAGTACCTCGCGCAGGTCGGGTACGACGGGATCTGCGTGCGCGGCGGAATGCTCGCATGGCAGGAACACGGCAAGCCCATGGAGTTCGGCACCGGGGACGGCGGGGGCGACGCCCACTGATGATCGACCTCTGTCCGCGGTGCCGTATCCAGGCGCCGCACCGCCCCGGGCGCGAGCACTGTCCTCGCTGTGGCGGCCCGCTGAGCGTCGTCGACGACGCCGCTCGTGCGATGTCCGCACCCGCGCGCCCCGCGCCGCCCCGAACGGCGCCGACCGGCCGGCTGTACCGCGGTCGGAACGTCCGCTGGGTTGCGCGGCGTCCTCCCGAGGCCATCCCCAGCCGCCGCGGACCGTCGGGCCCGCGCGGCCCGCGTCTCATCCCGCGCTACGTCTACATCCCCACCTGGGGTCTACACGACGAGCCGGTGGCCGCCGACGCGACGCACGACCGGATCGACTCGTCACGGGCACGCCTGCTGTTCGCACTCGTGGTGGCCGGTACGGCGCTCGCGGCGTCGGCGGTCATCCATCTGGTCCGCTACGTCCTGCTGGCCGTCAACCGCACCCAGCCGCTCCCGGAACCGCTGATCGTGGTCTCCGACTGGTTGATCGTGTTCGCGGGTGTGGCGGCCTTCCTTGCCTACGTCTGGGCGACCCTCGCGTTCACCCGCTGGGTGATGGACCTGCGGGCCGGTACCTATGAGGAAGCCCGGCTCCTCGACCCGAGGCGTCCCCTGTGGGTGGCGGTGCTGGTGGGGGTCCCGCTGGTGAACCTGGTCGGTGCGCCGCTCGTGATCGGCGAGGTCGTGGCCCTGCCCGTGGCCCACGATCCGTCCCTCGATGCCGAACTCGTCGGCCGCCGCGTCCGCCGGCTGTGGGTCGCGTGGGTGGTCGTCACCGTCACCGCCGTCCTGGCGCTGATCGCCCGTGCCGTCGCGTGGGGATCGGACTCGGTGCAGACCGGGGCCAACGCGCTCACCATGGTGATCCTCAGCGCGGCCGTCTCGGCCGCCTTCGCCTTCTGGATGGCACGCCGCGTGCCGGTGCTGTTCGACGCCGCCACGGCGGTCCCGGTCCCGAAGAGAAGGTGGGTGGCGGTCGGATGAACTCAGGTGTGAACGTGGGCGCGGCCGAGAAGGTGTCGCGCTCGGGTAAGCCCGCGGTGGTCGCGCACCGCGGCGCCTCCGGGGACCGTCCGGAACACACCCTGGCCGCATATGAACTCGCACTCGCGCAGGGTGCGGACGGACTGGAGTGCGATGTCCGGCTCACCGCCGATCACGAACTCGTCTGCGTGCACGACCGGACCGTCGACCGCACCTCGAACGGTTCCGGCATCGTCAGCGAGATGACGCTGGCCCAGCTCCGCGAACTCGACTTCGGAAGTTGGCATTCCGCGGGCGATCCCGCGTCGATCCTGACGCTGCGCGAGCTGCTCACGCTCACCTTGGATTGGCGCCGGCCGGTCCGGTTGTTCATCGAGACCAAGCATCCGGTGCGGTTCGGCAGTCTCGTCGAGCAGAAGCTCCTCGAGATCCTCCACGAGTTCGGCGTCGCCACCCCGCCGTCGGCCGATCACAGTCGCGCCGTGGTCATCTCGTTCTCCTCCGCCGGCGTCTGGCGTATCCGCCGCCATGCCCCGATGCTCCCGACCATCTTGCTGGGCGACACCGCTCGCGTACTTGGTGGCAGTGCGGCGACCGCCGTCGGGGCCACCGGGATCGGTCCCTCGGTGATGACCCTGCGCCAGTACCCGGATCTCGTCGACCGCGCCGCCGCGGCCGGGCGCGTGACGTACTGCTGGACCGTCGACGAACTGGTGGACGTCCAGCTCTGCGCCGACCTCGGGGTGCGCTGGCTGGCCACCAACCATCCGGCCAAGGTCCGCGACTGGCTGGTGACCGTCGACTGAGCGCGGCTCTACACCTGCCCAGGCTTCTCGGCGCTCTGACCGGCTCGTGAGAGAGTGGACCGATGGGCAAGAAGAGCAAGCGGGGCAGTGGACCCCGCCCGGGAAGCAATCGCGCCGAGCGGGTCGCCGCTCGTAAGGCTCGGCAGGCGGCGTCCATGGCACCGCCGCCGCGCCCCTTCGCAGGGCTGGCCTCCGAATGCGATTTCGTCGCACTGCGGACCTTCGTCGCATCGGCGACCGCACGTCTCGAGCTGACGGAGCCTGCCGACACGCGCAACGACGTCTCCCTCGTGACGATCCTGCCGGGTGCCGGTCCGGCGCTGGCACGTGAATCCAACGGCGCCACAGAGGGTTTGGTGGGCCTGCAGACCGAACCGGATCGCATGGCGCCGGCCGTCGAGCTGGCCGCCGCCATCGCGTGGGCCGCGCACGCCGAGGCCGGCAGCGAGTTCGACCTCGAGTCCGCCGACGAATCGCCCTCGCTCGACGAGGTGCTGAAGGCCGACGCGATCCTGGACATCACCGTGCACCAGGACTTCTCGTGGTGGTTCCCGGAGGGGACCGAGGTGCCCGCCGAGATCGCGCCGATGTTCGAGCGCGCCAACGAGTCCGTGCTGCCGACCGCGCGCCTCGTCGTCGACAGCGGTTCCGGAGCCCCGTGGTGGGTCGATGCCGGCGAGCGGGCACACCTGCGCTGGATCCGCCCCGAGCCCGAGGACGACCTCATGGCCGCGATGGCCCGCCTCCATGCGGCCGGCCGTCTGACGATGGGCGAGGGCTCGCGCTTCGCCGGGTCGTTCCGCACCCACGGCCTGCTGGTCCCGGTCTTCGACCTCGACAACGAGATGCACCACGAGGAGTGGCAGGCGGGTCTCAACCAGCTCGATCAGTGGCTGGGAGAGGCACTTGCCGACTCCTCGGAGCTGACGATCGCCGAGCGGAGCTCGCGCGACGGCATCCGCGGCCGCCAGGTCACCCTGCGCTAGGAGCACGCACAAACCGGGGCAACGCCCGGGCCGGAGCAACAACTAGGCCTGGGCGTTACTTCGGTAACGCGTGACCGTCCGCCGCAAGTTTGCGCTTACTAAGAATTGGGGGGCAACGGCCATTCCCATGCGGCGCCGTCGTAGTCGCGCAACTGCAATTTCACAGTATCTTTCGGAAGATAGAAGATGATGTCGCCGCGCTGTTTTTGACCGACATTCACTGGCTGATAGAAGGGGTCGGGCGTAAAGTCGCCGCACCCAGTCGCAACCCCCGCCTTCGTCGTATAACCATCTAGAGTCAGTCCGTACCAATTGTCCGAGGAGACCACATAGCCTGGGGCAATATGGCTGTTCGGGCTCGGTAGAGGGCGATTTCCCTGCACATCGATCGCGACCCTAACTAGCTGGGTATCCACTGGTGGGGGAGCAATATCGATGCACTGGCTTCGCGGAACATTCTCAATCGACGTGACCGTGAAACTCGCGAGGCAAGAGGAATTGTCCTTATTGAGGCAGTAGGCTCCGCCCTCCTCGCCGACCGCTTTCTGAACTGTGTGGGGTACAGCAGGAGACGGCGAAACTGACGACGGCTGCAGAGAGTCAGTATGGCCGTCATCAGGTGTGTCGGAGCTACAGGCGCCGAGTGCAGCGACAAAGGGCACCAGGAATACTGCCGAGATTGCGCGGATTCTCATCTGGCGCATTATTAGCGTTGCCGACCGTCTGCGCGGCCGCTTTGAAGGTTTGTAGTGGAATCGCCGTCTTCGGCGCACTAGAGAACGGTAGGCGGGCGACGAGACATCGGCGGCGCGACTTCGGATGAAGTCGCGCCGCCGATGTCGTTCCGGGGCTCGTGCCCAGATGTGCCTAGATGTTGCCTCCGGCAACGGGCGGCGAGGTCGGGTCGTCGGCGGTGGTGCTGTTGAACTCGCGCTCGACGAAGTTCTCGAGGTCGAACAGATTGCCCTTGCAGCGGTCGGCGATGGTCTGGAGAGTCGTCATGGTGGCGACCTCCTCGACCTGCTCCTTGAGGAACCATTGCATGAACTGCTCGCCGAGGTAGTCGCCGGTGTCGCGGGCCGACTTGGCGAGATCGACGATCTGCTGGGTGACCGTCTTCTCCTGCTCGAGAGCGAGATTGATCGGTGCCTTGTAGTCCTCGAACTTGTTGTTCGGGGCGGAGACGCCGGGGATCTCGACCTCCATGTCCCGGTCGAGGAAGTACTGCACGATCATCATGGCGTGGTTGCGCTCTTCGACGGCCTGGCTGTAGAAGAGCTTCGCCAGTTGGGGCATGTCGTGGTTGTCGAAGTAGGTGGCGACCGCGATGTACTGCTGCGAGGCGTAGAACTCGTTGCCGATCTGATCGTGCAGCAGCTGGTGGAACTTCGTGAATTCGGTCATGCGCCCATCGTAGGTGCCGAAAAGTGCCGTCTACCAGCAAGTTCAGGCTAACTAAGGCAAGTCTGACCTGTCTTTGGACAGCCTGGCCACCCTGGTCACCCGGCGTCGACGAGCAATTCGTCGGGGATGGGCTGACCTGCGCGTAGAAGACCGAAGAACTGCTCGGTGGTCTCCGTGACCGGTAGTGCCAGACCGTCATCGGTGTAGATGCTCTCGCCCGTGGGTGTGGTGGTTGTCACCGGGTCGCGGAGCGCGAACATCAGCGAGGCCAGATTCCAGATGTGGTCGCGCTCGTCGACGGTGAGAGAGTCGATGGCGCCGCCGATGAAGCCGAACAGCCGGAACGGGTTGAACAGCACGGCGGGGCTCGTTGCGCGAGAGACCAAGGCGGCGAGGAACTTCCGCTGGTTGATGACGCGCTCGAGATCGGCCCGGGGGAAGGCACGGGTCCGGACGAGGCCGAGCGCCTGGCGCCCGTTCAGGTGATGGCACCCCTTGGACAGTCTGAGCCCGGCCTTGGGGTCGTTGAGCGGTTGGTCGATGCACATGTCGACACCCCCGACGGCGTCGACCAGGGTGTCGAAACCGCCGAAGCCGATCTCCGCGTAGTGGTCGATGTGGATGCCGGTCAGGTTCTCGACGGTCTGCACCAGCAGCTGCGGACCGCCGATGTTGTACGACGCGTTGACCTTCAGGCTGCCGTTGCCGGGGATTTCGACGTAGAGGTCGCGCGGGATGCTGACGACTGTCGCCTTCCCGTTCCCGGGCGGGTTGTGCAGCAGCATGATCGTGTCGGTGCGCGAGCCATCGGCGTCGCCGGTGGACAGGTTGGTGCGCTGGTCGGCGGACAGGTCGGAGCGGGAGTCGGTGCCGACGATGAGCCAGTTGGTGCCGGGGGTGTCCGACGGCCGCCCGGCGTACGCGGGGAGCGCGTCGATGCGGTCGAGTCGCGAGTCGTAGTAGAAGAGCAGCCCGGCGCTGCCGAGCACGAACACGAGCAGCAGGATCAGCAGGATCTTGCCGACCCGCAGCGTGCGCCTGCGACGACGCCGGGGACGCGGCGGTTTGGCGGCGGGCGGGGAACCGGCGGGCGGCGCGGGCGGACGCGTCGACGACCGGCTGCGGTCACCTCGGCGTTCGCCGGCCGGGATCGGTTGGGGTTTCTGGGTGGGGGCGTACTGGCCGGGCACAGCGCCCTTGCCCGGAGCCTCGCCCCTGCCCGGAACGGGGCCGGCTGCCGGGGCAGGGCCGGGCGCCCGACGCGGTGGGGGGCCGTGCGCGGGGATGCGCGGCATGGCCTGCGGGTGTGCGGCGGGGGCGGGACCCTGCGGGTGGGGTCGATGGGGTGCACCGGGAGGAGGTCCCTGACGTGGTGGTGTGCCCCCCGCCGGCCGCCCGGGCGGTACCTGTGGCCCCGGTCGACCGCGCCGAATGATCGGCGGGTCCTGCTCGTTCATCCCAACCAATGTACGCATGCGCCGGTGTTCGGCACGGATTCGGCGCAGATCACAGGAATGATCGGCCCGCGACGGGGTATCCGGGTCGCCATGACCGACGATGTGGCCGCACGGCCCGACACCGAGACCGGTGACGATCGCACCCCGCTCCGGCGCGCGATCTCCGGCAAGATGCTGTTCCTGTTCATTCTCGGCGACGTGCTGGGCGCCGGCATCTATGCGCTCGTGGGCGAGATCGCCGGCGAGGTGGGCGGTGCCATCTGGGTGCCGCTCGTGGTGGCCCTCGTCATGGCGTTGCTGACGGCGGGGTCGTATGCGGAGCTGGTCACCAAGTACCCCCAGGCGGGCGGCGCGGCGGTCTTCGCGCAGCAGGCCTATCGGTCGTCGCTGGTCTCGTTCCTGGTGGGGTTCTGCATGCTGGCCGCCGGTGTCACCAGCGCCGCGGGTCTGGCGCTGGCGTTCGCCGGTGACTATTTCAAGACCTTCCTGGACGTGCCCACGACCGCCACGGCTCTCGTCTTCCTGGTCGCGATCGCGGCACTCAACGCGCGTGGCATCAGCGAGTCGGTGCGCGCCAACGTCGTGATGACGGTCGTCGAGGTGTCGGGTCTGGTGCTCGTCGTCGTCCTGGCCGCGGTTGTCCTCGGCCGGGGAGACGGCGAACCGCATCGCGTGTTCGAGTTCGACAGTTCGACGACCCCCGCGCTGGCGGTACTCAGTGCGGCGTTGCTCGCCTACTACTCGTTCGTGGGCTTCGAGACGTCGGCGAACGTGGCCGAGGAGGTCCGCAACGTCCGGCGGGTCTACCCGAAAGCACTGTTCGGCGCGCTCATCACCGCGGGTGTCGTCTACGTGCTCGTGGGCCTCGCGGTCTCGACCGTGGTGGCGCCGGACGAGCTCGCCGGCTCGTCGGGTCCGCTGCTCGAGGTGGTCACGATCGCCGACGTCGGTGTGCCCGACAAGCTGTTCTCGCTGATCGCCCTGATCGCGGTGGCCAACGGTGCGCTGCTCACGATGATCATGGCGTCGCGTCTGACGTTCGGAATGGCCCGCGATGGACTGCTGCCTTCGGCGCTCGCGAAGGTCCTACCGGGGCGTCGTACGCCCTGGGCGTCGATCATCGCCACCACCGCCATCGCGATGGTGCTCTCGGCGACCGGTTCGGTGGCCGCGCTCGCCGAGACCGTGGTGCTGCTGTTGCTGTTCGTCTTCCTCAGCACCAACATCGCAGTACTGGTGCTCCGACGCGACCGCGCCGACACCGACCACTTCCGGGCGTGGACGATCGTGCCGGTACTGGCCATCGTGACGTGCATCGTGCTGCTGACGCAGCAGAGTGCGGAGACCTGGTTGCGCGCGGGCATCCTGATGCTCGTCGGTCTGGCGCTCTTCGGTCTGGCCCGTGCCACCGGTTCGGGCAAGCACACCGAGGCTCGCGACTGAGGCGGTTGCGGGGTCAGCCGACCCAGGAGAGGTGATCGCGCAGCAGTGCGTAGCCGATGAAAGCGACGACGTCGATGACGCCGTGCGCGATGACGAGCGGCCACGCACGGCCGGTGACCTGGTAGAAGCGGCCGTAGACGACGCCCATCACCACGTTGCCGAGACCGGCGCCGAAGCCCTGGTACAGGTGGTAGCCGCCGCGGAGGACAGCGCTGGCGGCGAGTGACTTGGCGTCCGAGACGCCGAGCTGGCGGAGTCGGGTGATGAAGTAGGCGACCACCACGATCTCCTCGGCGGCCGCGTTACCGATCGCGATGAGGATGAGCACCGGCCATTCCCACCAGGTGTCCGCCTGGCTGGGAACGAGACTCGCGTTGAGTCCGAAGGCGCGGGCGACCGCCACCAGCGCGAGACCGGGGATGCCGATGACGGCGGCGAGGACGAGTCCCGCGGGCACGTCTCGTCGCGGGGTCCAGCGGCCGAGGCCGACGCGCGACAGCCCGAGTCCGCTGCGCCACAGCAGGTACACGCCGAGCGCGGCGATGGCGAACAGTCGCAGGATGCTCAGCACCTGACGCGCGGCGTCGATGAGGGCGAGGTCGGAGCGGCTGGGGTTGAGTGCGACGGTCGTCCCGCCGATGCCGCCGGCCAACTGGGCTTCGAGGAGTGCGAGCGCGGCCGAGACCGCGGAGAACGCGAACGTCAGGACGCCGACGATGACGAGTTCGGCGATCAGACTGCGACGCTCGACGCGGTCGGTGACCACCGGGATGCCGTGGGGCGACGGCCGCAAGTACTCGCGCAGGGTCATGGCGGTCAGCCTAGAACCCCTTCTCGCTCCCTGAGGTGCGAGCGTCAGTCGGGCATCGAGTTCAGGAACGGGCAACCGGCGAGGTTGCGCAGTGCCCGGGACAGTTCGAAGACATCGGTCACCGGGCGGGGGAAGGGCAGCCGGACGTCGGAGTCGCCGTCAAGGCCCTCGATGCGGAACCGGATGCCGAAGCGGTCGAGGCCGAGGGGGCGTACGCGGCCCTGGCGCAGGTCGGTGGGCAGCTTGCGGGCCAGTTGACCGACGAGATCGGCATGGTCGGCGTCGAGGTGTTCGAGCCAACCGGCCTCGCACTCCCAGAACGGATCGGGTTGGGCGTCGGCCAGTTCGGCGGCCGACACCGACGTCGCGCCGGAGCTGGATGCCAGCACTGCGGAATCGACCTGGAGGCGGAGCATCGATGCGCCGTGGCCGATGTCCAGCAGGCCGTCGTCGGGGTGTTCGCCGGCGATCTCGATGGCGAGGTCGCGTTCGAGGTCACGGGGGACCTCGTGGAGTGTGCCGTTGAGCCAGACGACCGACCGGACTCGTTCGCGCAGGTCGATGGGCGCCCAGTCGGTCACCTCGAGCATCGCGGGTGTGCCTTCGGTGCCGCAGACGGCTGCCATCGCCTCGCCGTCGGTGGGGACGAGGACGAAGGCCTGTGACTCGAAGAGATGGATGACGTCGATCGGTGTGGTGTCGGCGCCCTCGACGGCGAGGATGGCGGAGCCCCCTCGGCGGCAGGCCGTCTGGATCATCTCGGCATCCGTGGGTCGGTCGGTCGTCGTACGCGTCATGTTGTCTCTCCGGTCGGCGCGGTCAGCTGCAGTGCTCGTCGGCTTTTGAAAGGTAACCCTAACCTAAATATCGGAGGCGCGATCGTCAATGGGTCCGCGGACCGTCGGCTTCCGGGCCTCGCGGCCTGTCCGGTGCGGTCACGAGCGTCCACTAGGCTCGTGTGGTGCCTGTGATCGCCTACTTCGGCCCGCCCGGAACCTTCACCGAGATGGCACTCGACGCGGCCATCGCGGCCCATGACCCCGCGCTCGGGGGTCTCGACCTCTCGGGTGAGGTGACCAAGGTCGACGCCTCGAGCCCGGCTGCCGCCATCGCGATGGTGCGCAGCGGCGAGGCCGACTACGGCTGTGTGCCCATCGAGAGTTCGCTCGAGGGGTCGGTCCCGGTGACGATGGACGCCCTCGTACCGCCGGCGCGGTCGGGTACCGACGGGCGCGTGCAGGTGTTCGCCGAGACCGTCCTCGACATCGAGTTCGCGATCGCCGCGAACGGCGAGCTCGCCCCCGAGGACGTCCGCACCATCGCGGCGTACCCGGTGGCCGCCGCGCAGGTCCGGCAATCGGTGGCCAAGCTCTTCCCGAACGCGGAGTTCGTGACCTCCGGATCGAATGCCGCGGCTGCGTTGGACGTCGCGTCCGGCAAGGCCGACGCCGCGGTGACGACCGGTCTCGCCGCGAGGCTGTCGGATCTGAGCGTGATCGCCGACGGCGTCTGCGACGCGAAGGAGGCCACCACGCGGTTCCTCGTCCTCGGACGCCCCGCGGCCCCGACGCGCCGGACCGGCACCGACCGCACGTCGGTGATCCTCGACCTGTCCAACGAGCCCGGCAGCCTGATGAACGCGATGAACGAATTCGCCTCGCGAGGCATCGATCTCACGCGCATCGAATCCCGACCGCAGCGCGACGAGGCGGAGGGCCGGGCCATCGCCGGGCGCTACCGGTTCTTCCTCGACGCCGTCGGCCACATCGACGACGCCGCGGTCGCGGAAGCCCTTGCGGCGCTGTACCGCCGGTGCGAACGGGTCGTCTACCTCGGTTCGTGGCCCGCGGTGCGGACGACGGGATCGGCGCCACCCGACCACGCCGACTCGCTGGCCTGGATCGAGTCGCTGCGACAGGGAGAGGCCTGATGGCGCGCCTGCACCTCGTCCGGCACGGCGAGACCACTGCGAACGTCATGCGACGGCTCGACACCGCGCTGCCGGGCGCCGCGCTCACCGATTTCGGTGCGCGACAAGGTGTTCGATTCGGTCTCGAGAATCGACCGGAACGCGAGGCGGTCCTGTTCAGCTCACAGGCCAGGCGCGCCCGGCAGACCGCCGAACTGATCAGCACGGTGTGGGACGTCCACACCGAGGCCGTCGACGGCGTGCACGAGGTCCAGGCCGGTGAGCTCGAGGATCGCAGCGACCGTGAGGCCCACGACGTCTTCCATGACGTCATGGAGAAGTGGCATGCCGGCGACCTCGACGTGCGCATCCCCGGCGGGGAGTCGCTCGCGATGGTCTACGACCGCTACATCCCGACCGTCGAGGACCTCGCCCGCTCGTACCTGACCGGAACCGAGCCCCGCGATGTGTTCCTGGTCAGCCACGGTGCGGCGATCCGCCTCATCGCGGCGCGCCTGGCCGGGATCGACTCGCGCTTCGCCGCGGCGACGCACCTGGGCAACACCGGCTCGATCGAACTGGAGTACACCGACGGCATCTGGGTCTGCCACCGCTGGGGAGCCGAGACCGCACCTTTCGAACGGGTCGACGAGCCGCTGGTCGACGACCCCATGGGCTAGCCGCTATTTGATGATCGCGTCGACCGTCTTCTTCAGCGCCGATGGCTGAGAGGGGCGTCGTGGTGCCTTCTCCTTGAGTCGGAGCATCTCTTCACCGATCTCCTGGAGATCCTTGCGGCCGAGGGCTTCCCGCACCTTCGGGAACCACTCATCCTCTTCTTCCTCGATGTGGTGCTCGACGTTCTCGATCAGCACGGTCGTCTTGGCGTCGAACCGCTCGGAGTCCGGCTTCAGCGCGGCGAGCTCGACGACGAGGACGTCGGCGACGTGGTGCTCTTCGTAGGACTCGAGGATGTCGTCCTCGAGATCGGGCACCCGCTTGCGGATCTCGGGATACATGCACTCGTTCTCGATGTAGGTGTGCACGGTGAGGGCCTCGATGATCTTGTCGACGATCTTGCCCTTGGTCTTGGTGGCGTTCGGGCCCTGGGACCTGAAGTCGCGGAAGAGTTTGCGGATCTCTTTGTGGTCGTCCTTCAGGATGACGATGGCATCGGTGGACATGGCGGAACTCCTGGATGTGGGCTGGACATCGGAATCTGGGTATTCCGCATTCCGGCCACGATGAAACATCCCGCCTGACCTGGGGTTCGGGGAGTGGGTTCTAACCCCAGCCGTTGGCGTGCAGCCAGGCGTCGTCGATCCCGAAGTGGTGGGCGATCTCGTGCATGACGGTGACCGCGACCTCGTGCACCACCTCGTCCCGCGAATTGCACATCGCCAGGATCGGGTCCCGGTAGATCGTGATGGTGTCCGGCAGGAATCCGCCGTAGTCGTGGTCGCGCAGGGTCAGCGCCACGCCCTGGTAGAGCCCGAGGATGTCGGGTTCCTCGGGGTTGTACGGCTCGACGAGGATGACGACGTTGTTCATCGCGCCGGTGAGCTCCGACGGGATGGTGTCCAATGCGTCGGAGACCAGCCCGTCGAACTCGTCGTCGGACATCGGGACGGCCATGGGTCAGCCCGCCGGTGCGGGGGCCTGGTCGGGGTTCGGCGCGATTCCCGGCGGGAGCGGCACCGGCGTCGGGAGGGCGCGACCGGGCGGAGCGGCGGGCGGCGGGACAGGCGCCTTGCCGTTTATCAGCAGCGCGCCGTCCTTGACGTCGCCGACGAGGGTGGCGAATCCGCCGCGCTTGTCGGGCAGGCCGAGATAGCAGACCACCTTTCGGCTGCCGACGAGCCAGCTCGGCTCGCTGAGTACCGACCACTGGACGTTGAGCGTGGTCTTGTCGAGGGCATCTGCGCCACCGGCGAAGCGTTCGGCCTGCTTCGGGCAGATCGTGCCGAGGTAGTTGTTCTGGGCGCCGGTCGCGGGCCACGGCTTGTTCGACATCCGGTCGCCGAAGCGGACCGCGAGGTCGACGATGCCGGTGGTCTGGAAGGCGTGCGGCTCCGCGCAGTTCACCGGGAATCCGGTGGGGTTGCGGTTCTCCGGATCGATGCCGATGCAGGTGCCCTCGGGCCACACATACGACTGGTTCTGGTCGGCCACGCGGCCGGAGAACTGCACGGGCTGACCGTCGGCGCCGTCTTCCTGGACTCCGCAACGCAACTGCCGGGCGCCTTTGTCCCACTGGGCCTGCGACGGGTACATCATGCCGACCGAGAAGCGGCCCTGAGGGTCGAGGCGGCCGTCGAGGTACTGGTCGACGATGACCGGGCACTGTTCGTCGCGGATGGCGGCGAAGCGTTCGGGCCCGGGCCACAGCGCGTCCTCGCCGAACTCGACGCCGGGGATGAGGGAGGTGTCGATGCCGCCGGCCACCTCGAAGCGGTGCTTCTGCGCGCATTCGACCGCCGTCGGCTGTCCGGGGTTGCCCTCGGGCCAGTCCAGACAGTCGCCGGCCACCGATTGGGTGAAGGCATTCTGGACGAGGCGTTCGCCCTCGCCGACCTTGCTGCCGCCCACGCTGCCGGAGTCGTCGAAGACACCCATCGCGAAGGCGATACCGCCGGCGACGAGTGCGCCGACGACGATGGCGGCCAGGACGACGAAGACGGGATTGCGCGTGGCGGACCGCGGGGGCCGGGTGGCGGCCTGGACCGGCTCGTCGCGCGGTTCGACCGGATCGACGGCGGTGAAGTCGTCGTCGATGGCGTCGGGCGCGTCGTGGTCGGGCTGGTCGCGGTCAGGGTCGGGCTCGTTCATCGGGATCCATCATGCCTGGTCGATCCGGCCGGGCACACCCGCATCAGCCGATGCGGACAACGGGTCGCGCGGCGAGGGCTGCCTACACTCTCGGTGATGCCCGCCGATTCCTCTCCCGCACCCGGCCCCGACGCCCCACCGGACCCCGAGCTGGTCGAACTGGCCACCCGACTGTTCGAGATGGCCCGCTCCGGCGACGCCGCCACGCTGGGCGGGTACGTCGACGCCGGGGTGCCGGTGAACCTGCGCAACCAGTCCGGCGACTCGCTGCTGATGCTCGCGGCCTATCACGGGCACGCATCGGCAGTCACGGTTCTGCTGTCGCGCGGCGCCGATCCCGACCTCGCCAACGACCGCGGGCAGACCCCGCTGGCCGGTGCGGTGTTCAAGGGATTCGACGATGTGGTCCGGTTGCTCGTCGACGCCGGGGCCGACCCGCACGGCGGCACCCCGTCGGCCGCCGACGCCGCCGCGATGTTCGGTCGCGACGATCTCCGGGCGCTCTGGAGCTGACCCGCGGGCCGGGCCCGGGTTTCACCTCGGTGGCGTGATCGGGTTCGCATCGCGCGCTCCAGTAGGGTTTGAAGGCGTGATCGACCTGAAGATTGTTCGTGACGACCCGGATCTGGTCCGTGCCTCGCAGCGCACCCGCGGCGAGGATCCCGGCCTGGTGGATGCCCTGCTCGATGCCGACGCGGCCCGTCGTGCGGCCATCGTCGACGCCGACACGTTGCGATCCGAGCAGAAGGCTCTGGGGAAACAGGTCGGTAAGGCGCAGGGCGACGAGAAGCAGGCGCTGCTCGCCAAGGGCAAGGAACTCGCCGAGCAGGTCAAGGCCGCGGTCGCGCGTCAGTCCGAGGCCGACGAGGCCGCCGCGAAGGCGCACCGCGCGATCTCCAACATCGTCGCGCCCGAGGCTCCCGCCGGCGGCGAGGACGACTACGTGGTCCTCGAGCACGTGGGTGAGCCCCGCGAGATCGAGAACCCGAAGGATCACCTCGAGCTGGGTGAGTCGCTCGGCCTGCTCGACATGGAACGCGGCGCCAAGGTGTCGGGTTCGCGGTTCTACTTCCTCACCGGACAGGGTGCCTTCCTGCAGCTCGGCCTGCTCAACATGGCCGCGCAGAAGGCTGCCGCCAACGGCTTCACGCTGATGGTCCCGCCCGTCCTGGTGCGGCCGGAGGTCATGGAGGGCACCGGCTTCCTCGGCGCCCACGCCGACGAGGTCTACCACCTCGACAAGGACGACGACCTGTACCTGGTCGGTACCTCGGAGGTGCCGCTCGCCGGCTACCACATGGACGAGATCCTGGACTTGTCCGACGGTCCGAAGCGGTACGCCGGCTGGTCGACCTGCTTCCGCCGCGAGGCCGGCAGCTACGGCAAGGACACCCGCGGCATCATTCGCGTGCACCAGTTCGACAAGGTCGAGGGCTTCATCTACTGCAAGCCCGAGGACGCCGAGGCCGAGCACCAGCGTCTGCTGGGCTGGGAGAAGGACATGCTGGCCGCGATCGACGTGCCCTACCGCGTCATCGACGTCGCCGGTGGCGATCTCGGGTCGTCGGCCGCGCGCAAGTTCGACTGTGAGGCATGGGTTCCCACGCAGAACACCTACCGGGAGCTCACGTCGACGTCGAACTGCACGACGTTCCAGGCCCGTCGCCTCTCGATCCGCTACCGAGACGAGAACGGGAAGCCGCAGACCGCGGCGACGCTCAACGGCACGCTCGCGACGACCCGCTGGCTGGTGGCCATCCTCGAGAACCACCAGCAGCCCGACGGTTCGGTGAAACTGCCGCCCGAGCTCGCGAAGTTCGTCGGCACCGACGTTCTCACACCTCGTTGATCTGAGCCTGCGTCATGACCAGCGGGATCGTCATCGCGGTGATCGGTGCGCTGGCGTTCGCCGCCGCGGCCGTCCTGCAGGCGCTCGGCGCCGAGCAGGTCTCGCAGCGCGCCGCCATCCGTGAGGAGCGTCGACGGTCCGCGGCGGCCCACCCGTCGCTGAAGTCCACCGCGCTGACCATGCTGACGGTGCCGTTCCTGGTGGGGTTCGTCTTCGACATCATCGGGTTCATCGCGACGATCATGTCGGCGCGGCTCATCCCGCTGTTCCTGTCGCAGACCATCATCTCGGCCCGGCTGGTCGCCACGGCATTGCTCGCCATGGTCGTGCTGAAAGTCGGCCTCACCATGCGTGATTGGATCGCCGGTGCGGTGGTCGTGGCTTCGTTGATCCTGCTGGCGGTGTCGGCAGGCCGCGAGGGGGTGGACCACACCGCATGGATGCGCTGGGCCGTGCTGGTCGCCGGGCCCGCGCTGATCCTCCTCGGTCTGATCGTGATGCGCCGCTTGAAGACCCACATCGCCACGGTCACCGGTCTCATCGCCGGCGCGGTGTTCGGTGTGATGGCGGTGGCGTCTCGAATCCTGGACGGCATCGACCCCCTCGACCTCACCGTGCTGTTCACCGACCCGGCTCTGTATGGGTTGCTGCTCAGCGGGATCGGCGGCTTCTACCTGTTCACCGTGGCACTGCAGACCGGCTCGGTGAACGGTGCCGCGGCAGCTCTCGTCGTCGGGCAGACGGTGCTCCCGGGCGCGGTCGGCATCGCCTTCCTCGGCGACGTCACGCGCGCCGGCTGGGGACCGGTCGCGATCGTCGCCTTCGTCGCGGCAGTCGGCGGCGGAGTGGTGCTCGCGTCGTCGGGTGCCGTCACCGCGGTGGAGACCGCCGACGCCACGAATGCGCCTCGCGGGTATGGACATCCGCCGCGGGAAGTGGGCCGACCCCGCTAGCCTGCGCGGGGCGCCGGGGTGGCACGGATTCGATCACCTGGCTCCGGTGGGATACTGCGGATCTGGACATCGGGCAGGACGTGGTCTTCGGGTAGGACGGGAACAGGTCGGGGAATGGCAGCCATGGGTGATACGCGAGCGGGGCTGGTCGGGCGGGACGCCGAACTCGCCGCGCTCCGAGCCTTTCTCGACGACGCCCGGAGCGATGGCGCCGCTTTGCTGCTCACCGGCGATCCCGGGGTAGGCAAGACCGCGCTGCTCGACGCCGCCGTTGACACCGCCGCCGACGCGGGTATGCGCGTCATCCGCGGGAGCGGCATCGAGTTCGAGTCCGAGCTCGGTTTCGCTGTCCTGCATCAGCTGGTCCTCCCGCTGGCGGCCGAGCTCGACCGTCTCCCGGAGTCCCAGCGCGCTGCTCTCGAGGTGGCGTTGGGTCTCGGAGCCGGCAACGCCCCCAGTCAGATAGCTGTCCTGAACGCTGCGTTGGGGTTGTTCGCCGAGGCCGCGGCCGACGATCCTCTTCTACTCGTGATCGATGATCTGCACGTGGTGGATCAACCGAGCATCGCCGCGATCGGCTTCATCGCCCGGCGGGTGCTCGGGCGGCGGATCGGAGTTCTGGCGGTCCGGAGGTCGGGACCCGACGGTGCACTCCGGCCGACCGGCGTCGCCGAACTGGACGTCGCCCCACTGACGGATGCGGACTCCCTCCGCCTCCTCGCGCGTCGTTTCGCTCATCTGCCCAAGCGAGTGCTGTCCTCGGTGGCCGACGACGCGCAGGGCAATCCGCTGGCACTGCTCGAGTTCGCCGGGACCACGGGCGCATCGGGTGAGCGTGCCGGCTGGGTGGGCGGGCCGGCCCGAGATGTCAACGCACTCTTCAGCGCTCGGATCGGTCGGTTACCCGATCGGACCCGCGACCTGCTCCTGCTGGCCGCCCTCGAGGGTTCCGGCGATCTCCGCATCCTCCAATCGGCGATTGCGCCTGAAGGATTCGACGACCTGGCCCCCGCCGAACGCGATCACCTGGTGATCGTCGCGGAGGACGATCACACGATGCGGTTCCGGCATCCGCTGGTCAGGTCGGCGGTGGTGGACGGTTCCACCGCAGAGCAGCGGCGCGCCGCGCACCGGCGCCTCGCGGACGTGCTGGCCGACCGGCCCGACCGTCGTGGCGTCCACTTGGCGAAGTCGACGACCACTCCTGATGAGTCGGTGGCCTCGGTGGTCGAGGTGGCGGCCCAGACCCGCTTGCGTCGAGGAGATCCGGGTGGCGCGGTCGCGCTGTTGCGGCGGGCGGCGGAGTTGAGCCCGGACACCGGAGACGGGAGGCGGCGGCTGTCGCAAGCCGCCTACGTGGCCGCCTGGACCGCCGGTGAACTCGACACCTCTCATGAACTGTTGGACGCGATCAAGGGTGTTCCCGGAGGCCAACCGATCGGCGCCACCGCGGCGGCCGCGCTTCTCGTCCTCGTCACCGAGGGTGACGCCGACACCGCGTACACCATGTTGATGCCTGCGCTCGAGGCTGCGACGTCCGTCGACGGTCCGCGCACCGGCGACGTCGAGGACGCTCTCTTCACGCTCACCCTCGCAGCGGACTATCTCGGCGGTCGCGAGTACTGGCAGCCGTTGATGGACCTCGTCGGGCGATTCCCCGACCCGTCACCGGCATCCGCAGCCACGCTGGCCCGCGTCCACCATGATCTCGGCTCGATGGACAACGAGCAGCTGCGGCGCCTCGACGCGGCGATCGACCGTCTGCGCGATGAGAGCGACACCGACATCGTGATCCGCACCGCACTGGTCGCCTCGTACGTCGATCGCCTGCCCGGATGCCGGGAGTCTGTAACGCGGGTCATCCGTGACGGCGGTGCGGTCGGATAGAGCATGCCTGGTCTCATCTACCTTGCCCTCGATCATCTCTATGCTGCAAGGCTTTCAGCGGCGTCGGATGCCGCAGCAGAGCTCGTCACACTGTCCGAGAGGACCGGGTACCCGCTGTGGGCCCAGGTGGGGCACTACGCCGCGGCGATGGCTGCCGCGGAGCGCGGGGACCTCGACGAGTCCATCGAACACTGCGAGCGGATCTGGGGCTGGTCCGGTCCTCGCCGGGTGCACCGGCTCGTGAAATGTGCCCACTTCGCCAGGGCCAGGGCGGCACTCGGAGTCGCCGACTTCGAGGCGGCTCACCGCCACACGGTGGTGGTGTGCACACCTGGTGAGCTCGCCCGATTCAATCCCGAGGCGGTATGGGCTGCACCAGATCTCATCGAGGCCGCAGTGCGCACCGGGCGGATCGACGAGGCCCGTGCACACGCCGAAGCGTTCCGGTCGGCCGGCCTCGAACGCATCTCGTCGCGGTTGGCTCTCATCTCCGGATTGTGTAGTGCGGCGGTGTCAGAACCCGACGAGGCCGTACGGATACACGAGGAGACCCTGACGATCCCGGGCCTCGAAGAGTGGCCCTTCGAGATCGGTCGAGTGCACCTCGCGTACGGTGAGGTTCTTCGTCGTCAGGGTCGGGCACGTGATGCTCGCCGGCAGTTGGACGCTGCGCGGAAGTTGTTCGCCGACATCGGCGCTCGTTCATGGGAGAATCGTGCGAACACCGAGCTGCGCGCCACAGGGATGAGTCGGGCGCAGTCCGGGTCGGAACTCACCCCGCAGGAGCTCGAGGTCGCGAGACTGGCGGCGTCGGGTCTGTCGAACCCCCAGATCGCCGAGCGGTTGTTCCTGTCGCCACGCACTGTCTCGTCGCATCTGTACCGGGTGTTCCCCAAACTCGGGATCACCTCGCGGGCAGCGCTTCGTGATGCGCTCGACGCATCTGCGGATGCCGACCGGCAATGATGTAACCGTCTGCCACACAGGGTGTTGTCTACCGGCTCCTGTGGATGACGATCCGTTCTTGTCGGTGGGTTGATCTAGATTGGTCGGTAACAGATTCAGCCGTCCAGGTTGGGCTGTAGACGTTGTGGGGGCAGCGTGAGCAGGTGGACCGATCTACCGGGCGGGTTTCTCGCCGGGGTCGATCCTGCCCACCTCGAATCATCCTCTACCGCAACCCATATGGAACGGCTCCGCGCGATCCGCCACGGCGAGTCCTACCTGGCGTGGTGCCGATATGAATCGATCGTCACCGTCTACGACCAACTCGTCATCAAGACCGCGGGCGGGTTCTTCATCGACCGCTACAGCGAGATGGTCACCCGCCTGTGCCGCGAAGCCGCCATCACCCGCTATCAGGCCGATCAGTGGGTCGGTGAAGCCCTCGCCCTGCGCGACCGGCTACCGAAAGTACTGACCACCCTGCGCGACGGCATCCTGTCGCGGCAGCTGATCCAAACCATCATCTCGCGCACCGATCTGATCTCCGACGCGGCGACCATCGCCGACCTCGATACCGAGATCGAGTCCATCTTGCGCCACCGTACGGGCGCCTGGACCAAACCGAAACTCCGGGACATGGTCGACCGGTTGGTGTTCCGCCATGACCCCGACGCGGTGCGGGAGCGTCGTCGCGATGCGCTGGACAAGCGCGGTATGTGGATCGAGAACTTCACCGACGGCACCGGTGAGATCACCGGTGTCATGGCTGCCGAAAAGATCCGTATCGCCGCGAAAGCGGTGAAAGCCCTCGCCGACACCGTGTGTGCCCAGGACGGCCGGAATCGTAATCAGCGCAACTCTGATGCGATGTTCGCGCTGTTGACCGGCACCGTCTTCGACTGCCAATGCCGACGTGAGCAGTGTGACGCCGAGATCCCCGACCCGGCGAAGGTGGTCCGGTCGGTGAGCACCGAGGCCGTCATCCACGTCGTCACCGACGCCGCCACTCTGGCCGGGGCACCAGGGATCGGTTGGGTCGACGGCCACGGCATCGTCTCCGACGAGCACGTCCGCGACCTCGCCGAGCGGCCCGACGCGACCATCACACCCGTCACCCCGGTCCGCACCGCACCGACGCGCGTTGTCGCAGAGCGGCCGACGACAAAGACTTCCGACGGTCCGGATAGCCCCGTCGAGCCGAGATCGGCCGATGCCCCGCCGGCAGACATGGTGATCGTCTATCCCGGTGCACAATCCGCCGATCCGTATCGACCCACCGCTGCGTGCTCCGACTTCGTGCGTGTTCGTGACGGCTACTGCACCGAACCCGGTTGCGGATGTTCGGCTTTCGACTCCGATCTCGACCACATCACCGAATACGACCGCACCAACCCCACCCAGAGCGGCGCGACGTCGAGCGAGAATCTCAACGCCAAGTGCCGGTTCGGGCACCTGCACAAGACCTTCGGCGATTGGATCGATGTCCAGTACCGCGACGACGACGGGCGCCTGGTCACCGAATACCGCACCCCCGAGGGATTCGTCATCCCCGGCGACGCCGAAAACCTCGAAGACTCATTCCCCAACCTGCGGCGAATCCGCTACGAACAACCACCCCAAGCCCCACCCACACCACGGGTCATCGCGGGCGACGACACCCCACCCACACCCAACCGGCTCGCACACAAACACGCGCGCCGGCGAGCCGAACGTGCCCGCAACCAGCGGGAACGCGAGCGACGTCAGCAGATGGACGGACCTCCGCCCTTCTGAAGTCCTACTGACCTGAGTCGGTCCAGGAATCGGAATGCAGTCACTTGACGGAGGCTATGAATCCCTCCCGCGGGCGACGCTTGAGCGGTCATCGACCAACGCCGTCACCGGCACGACCGTCAGGAATCCGCCATGCCATTCGTCACCACGACCGACGAGGTCGAGATCTTCTACAAGGACTGGGGGAGCGGTCAGCCGATCATGTTCCACCACGGTTGGCCCCTCAGCTCCGATGACTGGGACGCCCAGATGCTGTTCTTCGTTCAGCAGGGTTACCGGGTCATCGCACATGACCGCCGCGGCCACGGACGCTCGACGCAGGTCGGCGACGGCCACGACATGGACCACTACGCTGCTGACGCCGCGGCGGTCGTCGAACATCTCGACCTGCGCGACGTCATCCATGTCGGCCACTCGACGGGCGGTGGTGAGGTGGCCCGCTACATCGCACGCCACGGTGCCGATCGCGTTGCGAAAGCCGTTCTCATCGGGGCGGTTCCGCCGATCATGGTGCAGACCGAAGCCAACCCGGGTGGCCTGCCGGTCGAGGTCTTCGATGGTTTCCGCGACGGGGTCGCCGGCGACCGCTCGCAGTTCTACCTCGACGTCGCGTCGGGACCGTTCTACGGATTCAACCGCCCGGGCGCCGAGGTTTCGCAAGGCGTCATCTGGAACTGGTGGCGTCAGGGCATGGCCGGCAGCGTGAGGGCGCACCACGACGGGATCAAGGCGTTCTCGGAGACCGACTTCACCGAGGATCTGAAGGCCATCGGCGTTCCGACGCTGATCCTCCACGGTGACGACGACCAGGTGGTCCCCATCGCCGACTCCGCCGAACTGTCGGTGGAGCTCGTCCCCGGCGCGACACTGAAGGTGTATCCCGGTCTGTCGCATGGCATGTGCACCGTCAACGCCGCGACCATCAACGCCGACCTTCTCGACTTCTTCAAGAACTGACTCACCAGCCCGAACGAAAAGCATGATCGTGAACACTTCTCTCGCACTCCCCGGCGGCACCTGGACTCTCGGCGATACCACCGTGACGCGCTTCGGTTACGGCGCAATGCAACTGGCCGGGCCGTGGGTGATGGGTCCGCCCGCCGACCCCGAAGCGGCACGCGCCGTGCTCCGCGAGGTCGTCGAGCAGGGCATCACCCACATCGACACCAGCGACGCCTACGGACCTCGCGTCACCAACGAACTGATCCGAGAGACGCTGCACCCGTATCCCGAGTCGTTGTTCATCGCGACGAAGGTCGGCGCCAACCGGGATGCCGAGGGTGGTTGGCCGCCGGCGCGGACACCCGAGGATCTCCGTAAACAGGTGCACGAGAACCTCCGCGCCCTGGACGTCGAGGTGCTCGACCTCGTCAACATGCGGATGGGCGACACGCTGGGGCTGCAAGAGGGTTCGATCGCCGAGGGGATGGAAACGCTCGCCGACCTGCAGCGCGAAGGGCTGATCCGACACCTCGGGGTCAGCAACGTGACCGCCGAGCAGGTCGCGGAGGCACGCTCCATCGCCCCGATCGTCTGCGTACAGAACATGTACAACCTCGCCCACCGCGGCGACGACGCTCTCATCGACGAGCTCGCTGCCGACGGCATCGCGTACGTCCCGTTCTTCCCGCTCGGTGGATTCTCGCCGCTGCAGTCCGAAGCGCTGTCCGGCGTCGCCACGCGGTTGGGCACGACGCCGATGTCCGTTGCTCTGGCATGGCTGCTCCAGCGCTCGCCGAACATCCTGCTCATCCCGGGGACATCGTCGAGCGCCCACCTGCGAGAGAACATCGCCGGTGCAGGACTGCAGCTGACCGACGACGACATCGCCGAACTCGACACCATCAGCGCCTGACGAGAACCGGCAAATAAGCTCGTGACTTCTCGCCGCAACGGGTGTAACACTGTAATCACGTAATACGCCCGCGCGAGGAGGCGGCCATGAGAAACGCACAACAGGGAAACCGAGGGCCGGGCGGTCGTCGAGGAGGTTGGCAGCAAGCCGAACTGCCCGACGCCGGAGACGCCGCCGCCTGGTTCGCCGGCCGCCTGCCCGACGCGTGGTTCTCCGGACCGGCCGAGGTCACCGTCGACCGTGACGAGATCACCGTCATCGGAACGTTGGAACCTCCGGAGACCAGCGACGATGCTGACGCACGGGCTGCAGCGCAGGGGCGGGCGGCGAGGTTCCGCGAGGACACCCGCTCCGAACGGATGTCGATCGCCGACGAGGCGCAGGCCCGCTACGGCCGGAAGGTCTCGTGGGGTGTCGCCGTCGGGGACGAGCGAGTCCTGTTCACCCACCTCGCGGTACCGGTCATGACACGGCTCCGTCAGCCGGAACGGCGCGTTCTCGACACCCTCGTCGACGCCGGGGTCGCCCGCTCGAGGGCCGACGCACTGGCCTGGTCGGTCAAGCTCGTCGGCGCCCACACCGAGGAGTGGCTGGGCAAATTGCGTGCCGCAATGGACGAGGTGGACAACTTGCGTGCCGAAGGTCCCGGTCTCTGACGGAATTTCAGGCTGAAGCGGGGATACTGATCCGATGCTGATCGGAATCCTCGCCGCCATCTTCGCGGCGCTCGCCTACGGAACGGCCTCGGTGCTGCAAGCACGGGGCGCGCAGAGCGTCGACGACACCGGTGCCGGGCTGGGTGAGGCGCCGTCGTTGCGGTCGACCATCTCGGCCATGCTGACGGTGGCGTTCATCGCGGGAATGGCGCTGGACGGCATCGGATTTCTCGGCAACATGGTAGCGGCGCGGATGATCCCGTTGTTCCTCGCGCAGCCGATCGTCAGCGCCAACCTGGTGGTGACGGTGGTCCTGGCCACGATCGTGCTGAAAGCGAAGCTGTCGCAGCGCGATTGGATCGCGATCGGCGTTGTCGTGGTGGCGCTGGTGCTGCTCGGATTCGCGGCCGGCGACGAGGGACGTAAGCACGAATGGTGGCTGCACTGGGCTGTGCTCGTCGCGGCGGTGATCATCCTCGGGCTCGGGGCGGCGATCCTGCCGCGGATGCAGAGCCGGGTCGCCGTTCTGGCCGGCCTGTCCGGTGGTGTCCTGTTCGGTGTTCTCGCCGTCGCGGTCCGAATTCTCGACGGCCTCGACCCCTTCGATCTCGGCGAACTGTTCACCGACCCGGCCCTGTACGCCATCATCCTGGCCGGGCCGGGCGGGTTCTACATGTTCACGGTCGCCCTGCAGAAGGGAGCGGTGAGCGCGGCGTCGGCGTCGCTGGTGGTCGGCGAGACCGTGGTGCCGGGCGTGATCGGGATCGTCGTCCTCGGCGACACCGTCCGGGACGGGTGGGGGCCGGTCGCAGTGATCGCGTTCATCGCCGCCGTCATCGGCGCGGTGGTCGTCGCCATGTCGCCGGTCGTCGAGGAGGTCGAACGGGCGGGGGAGAGCACACCGGTCGGCTGAACTGTGCCAGGTATGCTCCGGAACCCGCCCGATATCCGGCAACAACGGCATCATTACTGCTCATGCGCCTGATGCTGCGGTTCCTGGTGACGTTGACCTCCGTGATCGGCCTGGGGGTCTCCCTGTGCCTGGTGGCCCAACCGGCAACCGCCGCGCCGGTGCCGAACCCCGTTGCGGCGCCGGGTCAACTCCCGTCGCAGGACCCCTTCTACGTCCCGCCCCGCGGTTACGAGAACCGCGCGCCGGGCGCGATACTGCGCACCCGCCAGGTCCAACTCGGTTGGCGCGGAGGGGATGTGCCGATCTTCGCGACGCAGATCCTGTACCGCAGCACCAACAACTTCGGCAACCCGACGTCGACGGTCACCACCGTTATCTCTCCGCCGGGTGTCGGGCCGGGGGCACCGCGTCGTCTGGTGTCCTACCACTCCTTCTACGACGCGCTCGGCTCCCAGTGCGACCCGTCGTACACCCTCCGCGGCGGCAACATGTCCGAGCGGCCGATCGATATCAGCCTGATCGCCGGTCTGATGGCTGCCGGGTACACGGTGTCGGTGCCCGACTACGAGGGACGTGGTCTGCGCTGGACGATCGCGCGCGAATCCGGCTACGCCGCACTCGACGGTCTCCGGGCGACGCTGCGTCAGCTCCGTGCCCCGGCACGAACGCCGATCGGATTGTTCGGCTACTCGGGCGGGTCGGTACCGACCGGGTTCGGTGCGGAGCTGGCGCCGAAGTACGCACCGGAACTCAACATCATCGGGGCAGCCGCCGGTGGAGTGGTCGTCGATCCCATCCACAACCTGGGCTACGTCAACGGAAAGCAGGACTGGACCGGAGTCATCCCGGCGCTGATGGCGGTCTACAACGAGACCTACGGCCTGAACCTGCCCGACTACCTGTCCCCGAAAGGCACCCGCATCCTGCGTCAGGTGGCGGGGCAGTGCATCGAACAGTTCGCCGACGCGTACCCGGGGCTCACCGACCGTCAGCTATTGAAGCCCGGGGTCGGTGGCATCCTCGACGTTCCCGGTGCACGCCGGGCGCTCTCGAAGAACGTCATGGGGACGCTCGGTACCCCGCGGTCGCCGATGATGCTGGGAGTCGGGAACTCCGACGGCGTCGGTGACGGGGTGATGATCACGGCCGACGTCGCACGTCTGGCCGGAAGTTTCTGTCGTCGCGGTGTGCCCACGACTTTCACGGAATACCGCGGTCTGTCACACACGGCGGCGTTCATCCCGTGGAGCGTCGAGGCTCTTGCATTCCTGGACAACCGGTTCGCCGGACGACCGACGGGAGGCTGCTGAGGCAGCCGCCCGCCGGCCTCGGGATCACTCCGCGTCGGCAGAGGGGTGCTTGTTGGTGCCGCCGTCGGACACCTCGAAGTTCTTCCACTCGCCGTTGTCATGGACCTGCATGACGGTGCCGAGGCTGTCCTCGGGTGCGGCGACGGTCTTGAACCAGTCGTATGCACTGGTGGCGTCATCGAAATCCTTCTCCTCGATGACCTTTTCGTCGGAATCCACGACGCGGTACTGAGCCATGTTCTTCTCTCCTCACTGTCGGGTTCGACCGGGGCGCCGCTGATGTGGCGCCTCTCTCGACCGTATTCGTCTGCCTACCCAGGCCCGTCCGACGGCAACCATCGACGTCGGATCGTGCCCGGCCGACAACGCATCCATAACGATCGCCGGCGGCGGGGTTCGAGCCCGATCAGCCGATGACGTCCAACAGCGCGCGGCAGGCCTCCTCGCAGCGTCGGCAGACGTCGGCGCAGATACGGCAGTGCTGGTGCATGTCGGCGTGTTTGGCGCACTCGTCGGCGCACGCCCGGCACGCGACCGCACACGCCTCCAGCGTCTCCCGCACCACCGCGATGCTGGCCTCGGTGCGTCGGAGCAGCACTCGTTCGGTGATGGAACACAGGTCGGCGCAGTCGAGGTCGGCGCGGATGCACTCGACCAGATGCTCGACGCCGCTCTCGCCGAGGCATGCGTCCGCGCACGAGGTACAGGCCTGCGTACATTCGGCGCACGCCTGGATGCAGGCCGCGAGCACAGCGTCATCGATGTCGTCGCGGACAGGATGTGCCTCGAGTATCTCGGTGACAGTCGTCAATGGTTTCTCCCCGTCGATGGCAGTTGGAAAACGCGTACCCGCGGTACCCCGGAATGAAACTGATAGCAATGGGTACCCGCCCGGATATGTCCGGCAGTGATGCGACAAGCAGAATCCAAGACCCCTGGGGTCAGCGCACTCCGTACGGTCCAGGTGAGGACTGGCCCACCCGCGTCGACCAGCACCTCGCCGACGGCGTCACCACGGAGACGGTCGAGAGGTGGGTCCGGACGGCGTCGGTGTTGCATTCCAACGGCGACGGGCTCGACATCGCGGTGGCCGACAATCGCATCGTGGGGGTGCGCGGGCGTGCTGACGACCGGGTGAACCACGGCCGTGTCGACGTGAAGGACCTGTACGGGTGGCAGGCCAGTTCGTCTCGCGACCGGTTGGCACGCCCACGCATCCGGGAGAACGGGCAACTCGTCGAGTGCTCGTGGGACGTGGCGATGGATCGGATCGTCAAGCGCTCTCGTGAACTGCTCGACGACCAGGGACCGTCGGCGATCGGCTTCTACACCTCGGGCCAGCTGTTCCTCGAGGAGTACTACACACTCGGCGTGATCGCCCATGGTGCGATCGGCACCAACCACGTCGACGGCAACACACGGCTGTGCACCGCCACCGCCGCTGAAGCTCTCAAGGAATCGTTCGCCAGCGACGGTCAACCGGGCAGCTACACCGACATCGACCACGCCGACGTGATCGCGCTCTTCGGTCACAACATCGCCGAGACCCAGACGGTCACCTGGATGCGAATCCTCGACCGGCTTGCCGGACCGAACCCTCCGCAGATCGTCTGCGTCGACCCGCGCCCCACGCCGGTCGCACGGCACGCGACGGTCCATCTCGCCCCGCTGCCCGGGACCAACGTGGCCCTGATGAACGGACTGCTGCACGAGATCATCGCCAACGGATGGATCGACGAGGACTACATCGATTTGCACACAGTGGGTTTCGACGAACTCCGACGCCGCGTCGAGCAGTATCCGCCGGAGGTCGTCGCCGACGTCTGCGGAGTATCCGCCGACGACCTGCGCACGGCGGCCCACACACTGGGCACCGCCGAGCGGCTCCTGTCGACGGTTCTGCAGGGTTTCTACCAGTCGCATCAGGCGACCGCTGCCGCGGTTCAGGTCAACAACCTCCACCTGATCCGCGGAATGCTCGGCCGCCCCGGATGCGGTCTGTTGCAGATGAACGGACAACCGACCGCCCAGAACACCCGAGAGTGCGGCGCCGACGGCGATCTCGCCGGATTCCGTAACTGGGCCAACGACGATCACATCGCGGAGCTGGCGCGGTTGTGGAACATCGACAAGAACCAGATCCCGCACTACGGGCCGCCCACGCATGCGATGCAGATGTTCCGTTACGCCGAACAGGGAACGGTGCGCATGCTGTGGATCTCCGCGACGAATCCCGCTGTGTCCCTTCCCGAACTGGCGCGTATCCGGTCGATCCTCGCGCAAGAACGGTTGTTCGTCGTGGTCCAGGACATGTTCGTCAACGAGACCACGGAACTCGCCGACGTCGTCCTGCCCGCCGCAGGATGGGGAGAGAAGACGGGAACGTTCACCAACGCCGACCGCACCGTGCATCTGTCCGAGAAAGCGGTCGAGCCACCCGGCGAGGCGAGGGCCGACCTCGAGATCTTCCTCGACTACGCCCGGCGGATGGACTTCCGCGACCGAGACGGGAACCCGTTGCCGCAGTGGACCGATGCCGAGAGCGCCTTCGACGCATGGCGGAAGTGCAGCACAGGACGGCCGTGTGACTACAGCGGTCTGTCGTACGCGTTGCTCCGCGAACGCAGCGGAGTCCAGTGGCCCTGCAACGAGGACGCTCCCGACGGTACCGAGCGACTCTACGCGGACGGCAAGTTCTGGAGCGCACCGGACTACTGCGAGGCGTACGGCAAGGACCTGGTCACCGGTACACCTCTCGAACCCACCGAGTACCGGGCCCTGAATCCCGACGCCCGCGCCATCATCAAAGCGGCACAGTTCATCCCACCGCACGAGACACCGGATGACGACCATCCGCTCGCCCTGATCACCGGGCGGACGGTGTACCACTTCCACACCCGCACCAAGACCGGCCGTGCTGCGGAACTGAACGAGGCCGCACCGGAGGTCTGGGTCGAGGTCTCCGCGCACGACGCCGCCCAGCGTGGTGTCCGAGACGGCGACCTCGTCGAGATCTCGAGTCCCCGGAGCACGATCACCGCAGCGGCACGCATCACCGATATCCGGCCCGGTGTTCTGTTCGTACCCTTCCATTACGGCTACTGGGACGTCGACGAGCACGCCGGCGCGGACCGGGAAGCCACCCATGCTCGAGCCGCGAACGAACTGACCCCCACCGACTGGGACCCTGCATCCAAGCAGCCCATCTTCAAAACCGGCGCAGCCGATCTGACGCGGATCGAGCACGACGAGGAGAACCTACGATGACCAAACTCGGACTCGTACTGCGCGAACTACACCGCGCCGAGCGCGCCCTGGCCATCGACCTGGACGCTCTTGCCCACCGCCACGCCGCCGACCACGAGGTGCGTCACGTCGCACAGGACCTCGCGCGCTGGTCGCGGGAACACCTCGAGAAGATCTCCGACGCTGCGGCCGGGCTCGGAATCGACCTGGACCCCGAACCTCGGACCACCGCCCGTACCGGCGCGGCGCAGGAGAAGGTCAGCGAGTTGTTCGGAAGCCGGCCGGAACCAGCGATGCTTCTTCTCGCCGACCTGCGCAGCCTCCACCAGACGACGGCCGGCGTGTCGGTCGATTGGGTCATGTTGGGACAGAGCGCTCAAGCACTGAAGAAGCCGGACCTGCTGGACCTGGTCTCCGACTGCCACCCGGACACCCTGCGTCAGCTCCGCTGGAGCAACCACATGATCAAGATCCTCACGCCACAGGTCGTGGCGAGCTGAGCGGTCCCGCGTGTCAGTAGTCCTGCGCGTCGTCGGTGTAGCGGTCTCCCCTCAACCGGCGGAGATGAATACGCCTGCGCAGACGAATCACCGGGCGGGCCAGGAACTGGATGCTTCCCACGAGGAAGAACCACGTCGCGACGAGCGACGTGCTCTCCCAGAAGAACAAGATGCTGCCGACCACGAACCAGACCGCAATCAGCGCATCGTTGGCGATGCTGGCCGTCTCCCAGCGCTGCCGTACGACCAGCTCCTCACGTCCGATGGTGAACGTCAGATCGTTGTGGGCCATGGGACTCCCGCCTGTACCTCGGTGCGACGTACTGCAGCGTTGCCCGCGGGCGTCGTCGGTAAACATGTGGGGGTCTAGGGCAGGCGCGGAGGATTACCGAGTTCCTGGTTGATGGCCAGGGCCAGGTTGTTGCCGACGAGGTTGACGAATGCCCGCCAAGTCTTCGGGTCGAGGGCCATCGAGCCCTGATCGGCGGTGGTGCAACCGATTCCGGCCGGTCTGCCGTCCAGCCGATCCCGCATCCACACGATCCCCGGCGCGAAACCCTCGATCGCGAGCGAAATGTGCTCACTGAAGTGGTCGCGGACGTATCGGACGCTGGCATCCGGGTCGGCGCAGTAGGTGCGCACCAATTCATTCACCGGGCCGACCGGGGCGATCCAGTCGGGATTCGACTGGTAGATGAACATCGGGAACCGCGGGACATGCTTTCCCATCTTCAGCTGCCCCAGCACTTTTCGCGGCGTCGGGTAGCTCAGCGGGTCAGGTAGGTTCACCAGGCCCTTGATGTCCACGAACGGTGCCAGCGCTGCCTGGTAGGTGAGACACAACGGATTCTTGCTCGCGAGCAGCGCCTTTCCGAGCGGATTCAGATTGCGCTGCAGGAACCGGTCGAGTTCGGGGAACTCGCGGCTGACGCCGATGATGCCGGCGAGGATGAGCCCCGACGCGGCGTTCTTGTCGGCCAGGTCCACCATTGCCCGGATGTCCGCGGGGACACCGCCTTCGGCCGCACCGACGATAGGAAGCTCCGGCGCGTACTGCTCGTGGAGCTCCGCGGCCCAACCGGTCGCGATCGCTCCGCCGGAATAACCCATCATCCCGACCCGCAGGTCCTTCTTCAGTCCGAGCGGCGCGAAATCGCGTGCGCCGCGGATGCCGTCGAGGGTGATCCGTCCGGCGAGAGGGCCCGCTGCGAAAGCAGATTCGGGTCCCTGGTGGTCGGGGATGACGACCGACCAACCGGCGCCGACCAGCGAGGTGATCTGCAATACCTCGTAGGCGGAGTCCACCGACCCGGTCAGCTGACCGGGGATCGATGCCTGCTGCAGCGCATACGACGGTGAGCAGTACAGCGCGGTCGAGTCCTCGGCGGACTGCCATGACACCAGCTTCGACGGGCCGGGCTTCGCTGGACCCTTCGGTTTGAGAACGGTGGCGACCGCGGGGATGGCCTTGCCCCAGGTGTTGGTCGAGCGGTAGGAGATCTGCCAGGCGTCGACGTTGATCGGGATCACCGACAGCGCGGCGAGGTGGACGCGCCGGGCGGCGATCAGCTCGCCGGGCTTCTTGTCCGCGTATGCCGACGCAGGGGGTAGGTAGAAGTCCTTGTCGAACTCGGGGATTGCCGGCGGGACCGGAAACGGGAGGGGCGGTGCAACGGGCACGGCGGCGGCGGTCCCGGCGCCCAGTGCTGTGCTGCCGACGAGCGCGAGAGCCAGCGCTGCGATGAAAGTTCGCAGGCCACACCTCGTTCTCCCGACTGATGCTCGACCCATGGAGACCCCCTCGAGATAGTGAGACGCCTGTGTCTCACACTTCGAGCGAAGATACATCGATGTGTGCCGGCGCACAATCGTCGGGCAGTGAGACGCTAGAGCTCAGCGAACGAGAGCAGGATGTCGGAGAGGACCGAGACGATGTCGTCGAGCGGTGCCGGGTCCGGCGACACGCTCCAGCGGTGGACGAGCCCGGTGAGCGCTCCGACGTAGGCGATCGCGAGGTGGCGCTGCCGTTCGCTCGGTGCGCGCCCGGCGAAGTCGGCCATGGCCGCGACGAAGAACTCGACCCATTCCTCACGCCCGTCGAGGCGGTGCTGCTCGACTCGGGCGCTCACCCCCACGCTCTGGACGAACGAGACCTCCGCACGCCGCGGGTCGGTGCCGACCGAGGTCATGTAGGCGCTCATCGCCGCCGTTGCCAGCCGCCGCAGATCGCGGGAAGCCATGCCCGCCAATGCTTCTGCGACTGCGTCGCGCGCCGCGTGCTGGATCTCGTCGTACAGCGCGACGAGCAGGTCCTCGCGGTCGCTGAACTCCTCGTAGAACTGCCGGCGCGAGAGTCCGGCGGCCCGGCAGATGGAGGTCACCGAGGAGCCGGCGTATCCGGCGGCACCGGTGAACTCGACGAGGGCGGCGTCGAGGAACCGGCGCCGACGCTCGGCAGCGCGATCGCTGACCGGCCGCCCGGCGTAGGTCCGTTCGGACGCCGTCATCGCGTCAGTCGAGCTTGCTCGCGCGCAGCTCGTGGCCCTTCGACGTCAGGCAGCGGCCCGAGGTCAGATCCCACTGCCAGCCGTGGAGGTTGCATGTCAGCTTCTCGCCCTCGATGACGCCGAACTTGCCGAGGTCGGCCTTCAGGTGCGGGCAGCGACGCTGGATCTCCCAGCCGTCCTTGGTGATCGACGCCGAGTCGTCGTGGGCCTCGGCGAACCAGCCGTCGGCGTAGGCGATGCGCTCGTCGGTCAGGCACTTGAAGAACGTGTAGAGGTACTCGTTGTATCCGCCGATGCGCCACGTGGTGAAGCGCGTGGACAGGAAGATGGTGTTCACCCAGTCCGGCTCGTGGTCGCGGAGAACCGTGCGCACGAGTTCGGTGGCGATGCGGAAACCGTAGCGGTACTTGCCTTCTCCCTCTTTCGGCTCACGCACGATGCGGTTGGGGAAGTCGAGCACCACGGTCTCGGTGGCGTCGTTCGCCGGACCGCCACCCGGGGTCATCACCAGGCCGACGGGGTAGCCGATGCCGTCGCAGACCAGGTCCGACTGGGCCATGATCGGCTCGAAGAGTTCGCGGAGTGCGCCGATCAGCGGCTCGCCTTCGGCGGGTGCCCAGGTGGCCTTGTCCGCGGCGATGACCGGGGCGAACTTCTCCTTCATCCGCTCGAGGTAGGCGCGTTTGTTCTCGCCGAACACGTCGCCCGGGGCGTACGGGTGGCTGACCTCGTTGAGTGTCGAACCGGTGAAGTCGGCGACCGAACCGGAGACCATCATCAGGCCGCGGTGCTTCTCGCCGTCGTCGGTGCCGTGGATGCGCATCTGCTCCAGGAAGGTCTCCTGGTCCGGGAAGATCGAGGTCTCGTCGGCGGTTTCCCCGGAGCCGAAGTCGTTGAGGTAGAACAGCTCCTCGTCGAGGAACATCGGCGGACCCGCCGACGGCACGACCCAGGTCGCGCCGACCTGCTCGATGTACGAACGTGCACGGTCCATTCCGCGCTGACGCTTCTGAGATGCGAAGTTGGCCTTCGACTTCCGCGGTATGTCGTAGACCATCGGGTACCAGATGGCGCCCGAGTACTGCAGCAGGTGGACGTCGACGTGACCGAACGCGTCGTCGATGACGTCGAGGTCGATCGGGCGGGCGTCGTTCATGTTGAAGCAGACGGTCTCGCCGTCGGAGACGATCAGGCCGCTGTCTCCGATCGGCCCGTCGGCCGGCGCGCGCAGCGCGATGATCATGACGTCGAGCGAACCCTTGTCGTTGGTGACCGTCGTCTTCACCGAGTCGGTGGTCTCGATGAACTTGGTGAAACCGAGCTTCTCGAGTTCACGACGCAGGTCTGGCACCGGGTAGTCGGGGAGCAGGACCGTCGCATCCTTGTTGACGTTCTCGCGCAGGTTCTTCTCATCGAAGTGATCCCGGTGGAGGTGCGAGACGTAGAGGTAGTCGCAGTTGCCGAGTGTCTTCCAGTCGAGTTCGGAATTGTCCGGGAACGGCACCCACGAGGCGAAGTAGGTGGGGTTGACCCAGGGGTCGCAGAGGATCGATCCGGCGGTGGTCTGGATGTGGAAACCGGCGTGACCGATGCTGGTGATCTGCACGGAGAGGGCCTTTCCTGGTGTGCGCGGGGCTGCGCGTCAAAGCACTACAGTCCTCCAATGTATCGAGCCGCGCGGACCGCCCGCGTGGGCCATGAGTCCCACCCCGCGCAGATGCGACGATGAACACATGAGTTCGGGTAAGCTGTGGCGCGGGCAGACGCTCGAGGACCGGTCCACCGACCGGCGCGAGCAGATGCTCGCCGTCGCCGAGACCCTGCTGGGGACCGGCGGCACCGCCGCGGTCACGATGCGGGCCGTCGTGCGCGAGGCCAATCTCAGTCCCCGCTACTTCTACGAGAGCTTCTCCTCGACCGAAGAGCTGGTCACCGCGGTGTACGACCGTGTCACCGGTCGGCTCCTCACCCGGGTTGCGGGCCTTGAACGGTGTGCCGATCCGCGTGAGAACGTGCGTGCACTGCTGGAGATCTTCCGCGAGTTCTTCCAGGACGAGCCGGGGCAGGCCCGCATCCTGTTACGCGAGCCGCTTGCCGACGACGTCCTCCGCGCACACCGCGCGGCCACCGTCCCCGGATTCGTCCAGGCCGTCCTGGCCATGGTCACCGACCAGGACTCACTCGCCCCCGAACGCGTCGCGGTGATCTCCTCGGCGCTCACCGGGGCACTCGTGGCGCTGTACCTCGACCACATCGACGGTCGGCTCGCCCTCACACCCGAACAGCTCTCCGACGCCGCCGTCGACCTCGTGTTCGCCGTCACCCGCACGGGTGCCGCGGACGCCTGACCTGCCACACCCGATCACTGGTTAAGCTTTCCGGCATGGAACCCGTCTACGACACCGTGATCACCGCCGCCCGCCTGCTCTGGCTGGCCGAAGGTCTCAAGTTCAAGGTGTCGGGCGTCGAGCACGTCCCGGCCGAGGGCCCCGGCGTCGTCGCGATCAACCACACCGGCTACCTCGACTTCACCTACGCCGGCATCCCCGCACATCTGCAGGGGCGTCGCAAGGTGCGGTTCATGGCGAAGAAGGAGGTCTTCGACAACAAGATCTCCGGCCCGATCATGCGCTCGCTCAAGCACATTCCCGTCGACCGCACCGCCGGTGCCGACAGCTACCGGGCTGCTGTCGAGTATCTCAAGCGCGGTGAGCTCGTCGGTGTCTACCCAGAGGCGACGATCAGCCGCAGCTTCGAGCTGAAGGCATTCAAGTCGGGTGCGGCACGCATGGCGATCGAGTCCGGTGCACCGATCATCCCGACCGTCATCTGGGGTGCCCAGCGCGTGTGGACCAAGGGCCACCCGAAGCGGCTCGGCCGCACCGGCTACCCGATCTCGATCGGGGTCTGCGAGGCGCTCGAACCCACCGGCGATCCCGACGCCCTCACCGCCAAGCTGCACGAGGTCATGAGCGCGAAACTGCTCGAGCTGCAGGACGCCTACGGCGAGCACCCCAAGGGTGAGTTCTGGGTTCCGGCACGCCTCGGCGGGTCGGCGCCGACGCTCGAGGAGGCGAACCGTATGGACGCCGAGGAGCAGGCCGAACGCGCCGCCAAGCGCGCTCAGCGTGACAACCCCTGACCGTTAACCTGGGAGGCATGAGCAGCGGGCCGCGTCGAGGACGGGAGCCGGTCTACCGGACCCTGGAGATCATCGCGAACACGCTCGTCCGCGCCCAGGGGCTCGACCTGCACTTCACCGGGATCCAGAACATCCCGGAGACCGGCGGGGCGGTGCTGTGCATCAACCACACCGGCTACGTCGACTTCATCCCGGCCGCGCTGGGCGTGCAACGTGCCGGCCGGCGGACGCGGTTCCTCATCAAGTCCGAGGTGATGGATGTCGCGATCATGCGCTTCCTGGTCAACCACACGAAGACCGTTCCGGTGGACCGGTCCCGCGGCGCCGACGCCTACCGCGCCGCACTCGAACACCTCCGCGGCGGCCACATCGTCGCGGTCTACCCGGAAGCGACGATCAGCCGCAGCTTCGAACTGAAGGAGTTCAAGAGCGGTGCGGTACGCATGGCCGCCGAGGCCGGGGTCCCGATCGTCCCGGCGATCGTGTGGGGAGCCCACCGGCAATGGACCAAGGGCGGCCCCCGGAACATGGGCCGACGCCGTATCCCGGTGCACGTCCGTTACGGACTGCCGTTCACCGTCGACCCCGGCGAGAAACCCGAGCGCGAGACCCTGCGGTTGCACGAGGTGATGGACTCCATGCTCCACGAGGTCCAGGACGCCTACGGCCCGCACCCGGCCGGCGAGTTTTGGGTACCTGCCCGGCTCGGCGGATCGGCCTCCACACCACAGGAGGCCGCGGTCATCGAGGCCGACGAGGCGCTCCGCAAGGCCGAAGCCCGCGCCCGCAAGGCCGCGGCGAGACAACGCGAGGCCACCCAGGCCCGAGACAGAGGAAACAGATGACATTCGGTCCACCCACCCTCATCGCCAGCGACGTGGACGGAACACTGATCGACGACGAGAACCGGGTGTCGTCGCGAACCGTGTCCGCGTTGTCGGCGGCCCGTGCGGCGGGCGTCGAGTTCGTGCTCGCGACCGGCCGCCCGCCCCGGTGGATCGCCGAGATCACCGACCAGTTCGCCGGCACCGACGCCTTCGTCCGATACGCCGTGTGCGCCAACGGCGCCATCATCTACGACGCCGAGCATGACCGGGTCCTGTGGTCGGCCAACCTCGAATCCGACGCCCTCGTGAAGCTGGGGGAGATCGCCTACCAGCAGATCCCGGGGTGCGGTATCGCCGCCGAACGTTCCGGCCGGTCGGCGCACGACGCCGCGACGCCGCCGTTCGTCGCGAGCGCCGGATACGAACACGCCTGGCTCAACCCGGATCACGTCGAGGTCGGCGACGACGAGGTGTTCAGCGAACCGGCGGTGAAGCTGCTCGTACGCAAACCGGACATGCCCAGCGGCGAGATGGCCGCGCGGTTGCAGCCCTTCGTCGGCGACCTCGCCCAGGTGACCTTCTCCACGGACAACGGCCTCGTCGAACTGTCGGTGCCGGGTACGCACAAGGCCTCTGGACTCGCGCGCCTCTGCGAGGCCACCGGTCTACCCGCCGACGGGCTGATCGCCTTCGGCGACATGCCCAACGACGTCGAGATGCTCACGTGGGCGAGCCACGGCGTTGCCATGGGACACGGCCATCAGGCCGCGCTCGACGCCGCCGACGAGATCACGGTCGGCAACAACGACGACGGCGTCGCGAAGGTGCTCGAGCGCTGGTTCGCCTGAACCGAGCGGCTCGCGCGGCTCACGCTGCCGGCGGGGCTGCCTCCGGCGCGGGGCCGGGCGCCTGCTCGGGTGCTCCGGGCTCGCCCGGCGGTGCTCCTTCCGGAGTCGCCTCGGGCGTCGCCTCCGGGGCCGGCGTCGCGCCACCTGCCAGCGCACGGACCTGCTCCAGCGCCGCATAACCGTGCACGCCAGGGCAACTGGTGCTGTTGTAGTCGCGGTGGCCGGAGATCATCGGCAGGTTGGACTGCGTCCCGGCCGCGAACTTGGTGCCCGCGAAACCCTCCGACATCAGGGTCGCCGTGCCCGCGGGGTTCAGACCCGCCTTGCCGAGTCGCCAGCGCAGGAAGCGTCCGGCCGCGGCGACCGCCGCCGCGGTGGGCGGGACCTCCTCCAGGTTGCCGATGAACGACAAGCCGACCGTGTCCTTGTTGAACCCGCCGGTGTGGGTGCCCTCCACGTTGCGGTCGAGTCCGCCGAACGCGCCTTCGAAGATCTGTCCGTACTTGTCGACCAGCACGTTGTAGCCGATGTCGCACCAGTTCAGGCTTTGTGCGTGATAGGCGTAGATGCCGCGCACGATCTCGACCGACTGCTGCGGGGTGTAGTCGTTGCTACCCGCGGTGTGGTGCACGATCGCTCCCTTGAGCTGCGGCGAGTACACCGGCTGTGAACAGCGGATCCCCTCGTCGGCACCCCACTGCTGACGCGCGACCACCTGCGGTCCGCCGGTCAGCGGGGACAGCAACGACGAACCCAGCGACAGCAGACCCTCCGGGCTGATCAGGGTCGCCTTGAGGGTGTTGAGGGCCGTCTCGGCCAGTTTCGTCACGATCTCGCTTCCGGAGCCGACGGCCAGCTGGGCCAGGTCGCCGCCCTGGGTCTCGGCGGCCGGGATCGCCAGGCCGTCCTTCGACGCGGCGACCTGCACCTCCCGCGCATCGCCGACCCACACCGGTTCGGTGCCCGCCGGCTTCTCGGCACTCGGGACGGTGCCCTTCGAGATCTGCTCCAGGACAGTCCAGGGACTCCATTTCCCGTCGGGCTGCTTGGCGCGCAGCTTCAGGTCGACGTCCACGGGGCGGTCCCAGGTGAAGGCGACCATCTTGATGGGGTCCTCGCGCACGATGTGCGTCACCGCTGCACCCACCTCGCGCCCGTCGCGCATCGTCGTGACGGGAGGGGTCGTGGTGCTCGTCGGAGCGGGAGCCGGATCATCGGTCTCGGTCGTCGACGGCGCAGGCGCCTCGGAGGAGGTGGTCTCGGGTGCGCTCGACTCGGGTGCGCTCGACTCGGGTGCGCTTGACTCGGAAGTGCCCGGTGTGGAGGGGCTCGGCACGATGCCCTTCGGCAGCGGGACCGTCAGATCGGGGAGGGGGAACGCATCGGGATCGATCTCCGGCAGCCCGACGCCCGCGGCGGCGAGGCCCGACGACGCGACGTCGAGGATGGCGGCGGGCAGCTCACGCAGCGGCACCTGCTCGATCTCGGTGTTGGCGATCTTCTGCTTGTTGTCGACGAGCCGGGGGTCGTCGGCCTGCGGGCCGGAGGTGCTCGCGATCACCGCGAACGGACTCGCGACGACCGCCGCGGCGATGGCCGCGAGAGCGATCGAATGCTTCGGTCGGGGGTAACGCACTGGGGGTCTCCTCGCCGGAGGTTGTCCGGTCATCGATGCGATGCGCAGCCTCACACGCCGGGCGGGCGTCGAGGCGTGCTCGGTGTCGGCCGCCATCGTGATGCGGGACGGCCCTCCATCGACACGACACACGCCGACGCCGGACCACTCGTGACTCTCTTGTTACCTATGAGGCCAGTGTTACTGGTGTTATAGGTGAGGTCACAATCGGAGTCACAACTCGTGATCCGGTTGTGATCCGCTCGACTTGGTGAACGCGAATGAGGTTCACTAATGTCACGTAAGTCCCAATCGTCACATCGGCCACGATCGAGTGAAAGTTGTAGCTCTAAGACAACTTCTGAGGCTGGTGTCGTCGCGACCGAAGGATGTGTTCTGCAGTGAACGAACCCCGACCCAGACGGCTCCTGCCGGGGAGGCCGGCGACCGGCTCCCGGCCCGCACGGACTCGCGGAAAGTTGCTGACCTGGGCCGCGGCCGGGCTCGCGCCCGCACTGCTGGCCGGAGGGCTCGTCGCTGCGAGTTCAACGGAATCGACCCTCGGGGTCGAGCTTTCGGTCGGGTCGACGGTGACGCTGATCGGACACGGTCATGGCCACGGCCGCGGAATGGGGCAATGGGGTGCGTACGGCTACGCCCGTAAGGGCTGGTCGGCACAGCAGATCCTGCGTCACTTCTACGGTGGAACCACCGCGGGGAAGGTGGACAGGCCCGAGATCATCGTGGCCCTCACGGGTCAGAACTCGGTGAATGTGCATGCGGACGCCGGAATGCGCGTCGGAGGTCAGACGGTGGCTCCCGGACAGGCGGTCAGCTTGTCCGGGGGCACGGCCACCATCCGCAGCGGCTGCGGCGGCGGTGTGATCCGCTCCGTCCCGGCCACGTTCGTCGAACCGCTGAGCATGGCGCCGAACCGGCCGGCGGCCGAGTTCCTCAAGTTCTGTGGTTCCGAGAAGGCTTACCGAGGCGCACTCGGCCTCGAAGGTGGACGCGTGGTCAACCGCATCCACATCGACGACTACGTCAAGGGCGTCATCCCGCGCGAGAGCCTGCCCGCCTGGGCCGACTCCGGCGGTGCCGCGGCACTGCAGGCGCAAGCCGTCGCCGCCCGCACCTATGCACTCGCCGCGATCGCCGGCGGCAAGAAGATCGACGACACCCAGAACTCCCAGGTGTATGGCGGCGTGTCCGGCGAGGACCGTCGTACCAATGTGGCGGCCGACGCGACCGCAGGTCAGATTCTGCTGCAGAACGGCCAGCCCGCGTTCACCGAGTTCTCCGCCTCGACAGGTGGCTTCTCGGCCGGCGGTCGCTTCCCGGCCGTACCCGACGAAGGCGACACGGTCTCGCCCAATCACAACTGGACCGTGACCATCCCCGCCGGCACCATCGGCTCGGCTTTCGGGGTGGGTGCGCTACGCAGCTTCGAGGTCGTCGAGGCCAACGGCCTCGGCGCTGAGCACGGCCGCGCGATCAAGGTCCGTGCCGTGGGTTCCGGCGGAACCTCCGAGGTCTCCGGTGAGGAAGCCCGCACCAAGCTCAAGTTGAAGTCGTCGTGGTTCACCGTGCAGGGCCAGCCGGCGCCGCGCATCGTCAAGCCGCCCACCGGACCGTCCGGGCCCTCGCTGGGACTCGACTTCGGTAGCTTCGGTCAGCTCGTCGACCAGATCATCCCCGGTGGGGCGAAGTTCCTGGAGATCGCCTCGTCGGCCATGGACGGCAAGTTCGCCGACCTCGGCGGCCTCTCCGGTCCGCTCGGAGAGGCGATGGGGCTCCCGTCGCTGACCCCCGACGCCGCCGGCGTCACGCAGGTCTACGAGAAGGGGATGATGTTCTTCACCCCGGCCACCGGCCCGCGCGTCCTGGTCGGCAAGAGTCTCGCAGAGTTCCAGGAACGCGGCGGCATCCCGGCGCTGGGGTTCCCGAAGGAAGACGGGCTCGGTTAGGAGTTCTCCGGACCGGCCACGACGATCTGCGCAGCGACATCAACCAGCTTGGTGTTGGTGTCCTGCGACAGTCGGGCGAGCAGCGCGAATGCCTCGGTGGCGTCGAGCTTGTAGCGCTCCATGATCATGCCCTTGGCCTGACCGATGATGTCGCGTGAGCTGAGTGCGGCCCGGAGCTGCTGCTTCTCCTGGATGGCACCGAACGCGGTCGCGGCGTGCGCGGCGAACAGTTCGCCGAGCTGGCGCGCCTCGGCCGGGAACGCGTGGGGACGGGTGCTGTGCAGGTTCAGCGCGCCGAAGTCGTCTCCGTCGATGTACAGGAAGAAGCAGGCCATCGACCGGATGCCGATGTCGGCGGCGGCCGCGGCGAACCGCGGCCAGCGTTCCTCGACGTGCATGTCGTCGATCCACACCGTCACGTCGTTGACCGCGGCACGGATGCACGGCCCCTCGCCGAGTTTGCGCTGCAGCTCGTCGGCCTCGCCGCCCAGGTCGCCGATGACGACGGGGGTCTCGACCACGCCGTCAGATACGAGCGTCACCGACGCGTATTCCGCGCCCGGGATGGCGTCGACCGCGTACTTCGTCATCGAGCGCACGGCGGCCTCGGTGTCATCGCTTTGTTTACGCATCTCGCCGGCGATGCGCGTCATCTGCGCTCCGAAGTCCGACAACTGGGTCACTCCTGCCTCCTTGGGAGACCGCATTTCGCGCGTCTCAGCCGGCACGACAGCTGAGCGCAGGAAACGGAACACTCGTTTGTCGAGAATCTATTATGCCGGATCGTATAACCGCGACGAATCGATGAGTCCCTCTCGTTGCGCAACCGACCGTTCAGGTGACAAATGGAGAACATCCAGCCGGAAATCGGTGTCGGAGTACGACGTCGAGGCCACCATCGGAGTTCCGGCCAGGGCTGCGTGGACGTCGTCGCCGGACTGTGGGTACTCGTCGAAACGGTCCGGTGCTCGGCGACCATCGGCCCGGGGCCGGGCGTCGTCCGTCGAATCCGTCGGGAGTGACGATCCCCACGAAACCGTCGGCCCGGAGTCTGCGGCGTCGACGTGGGTGAGCAGCCAGTCGGGCGGCACCGCCGAGTCGGCATCGGACGTCGGGAAGCACGTGGTGCCGGCCGTCGTCGGTGATGCAGCGGCGAAGCCTGTCCGAGGCGCGGTGCCGACGCACCTGACCGTCACGTGGACCCTTGTCTGTGGGCAGGGACGGTGCCGGCGGAGTCGTCGTCGCAGGAGCCGAGGGCCGCGATCACCTGCACCGACGGTCGGACGACGGTGATCGCGGCGTCGAGTGCGGGAAGTGGTGTGGCGCCCCTGGGTGCCGACAACTGGAGTCGAGACGTCACGGTGCCCCGAACCACCCGAGAAGCAGAGGAACCGGCCCGATGTCTGCAGACCGACGATCGAACATTGCCCGGCGACCACCGTGGCTCGGAGAATCCTCAGGATGGGTCCGTTACCCTGAGGACCCGTGGCAACCAGTAGCAGCTATGACCTGATCGTCGTCGGCTCCGGATTCTTCGGTCTCACCGTCGCCGAGCGGGCGGCCACCCAGCTGGGCAAGCGGGTCCTCGTGATCGAACGGCGCAACCATCTCGGTGGCAACGCCTACTCCGAGGCCGAGCCGACGACCGGGATCGAGGTCCACAAGTACGGCGCCCACCTGTTCCACACCTCCAACGACCGGGTGTGGGAGTACGTGAACCAGTTCACCGACTTCACGAACTACCAGCATCGCGTGTTCGCGCTGCACAACGGGCAGGCCTACCAGTTCCCGATGGGTCTCGGTCTCATCAGCCAGTTCTTCGGTCGCTACTTCTCGCCCGACGAGGCGCGCAAGCTGATCGCCGAACAGGCCGGCGAGATCGACACCGCCGACGCCAAGAACCTCGAGGAGAAGGCGATCAGCCTCATCGGGCGGCCGCTCTACGAGGCGTTCATCAAGCACTACACCGCCAAGCAGTGGCAGACCGATCCCACCGAGCTGCCCGCCGGCAACATCACCCGCCTCCCCGTCCGATACACCTTCGACAACCGGTACTTCAACGACAAGTACGAGGGCCTGCCGGTCGACGGTTACACCGCCTGGCTGGAGAACATGGCCGCCGACGAGCGCATCGAGGTGCGCCTGTCGACCGACTGGTTCGCCGTCCGCGACGAGCTGCGTGAGCAGAATCCCGACGCACCGGTCGTCTACACCGGCCCGCTGGACCGCTACTTCGAGTACTCCGCCGGCCGACTCGGTTGGCGCACACTCGATTTCGAGACCGAGGTGCTCGACACCGGCGACTTCCAGGGCACCCCGGTGATGAACTACAACGACGCCGACGTGCCGTACACGCGCATCCACGAGTTCCGTCACTTCCATCCGGAACGGGACTCCTACCCCGCGGACAAGACCGTCATCATGCGCGAGTTCAGCCGCTTCGCCGATGACGACGACGAGCCGTACTACCCGATCAACACCGCCGACGACCGCGCCAAGCTCTCGGCCTACCGCGAACTCGCCCGCACCGAGACCGCCAGTGCCAACGTGTTGTTCGGTGGTCGCCTCGGCACCTATCAGTACCTCGACATGCACATGGCGATCGCCAGCGCGCTCACCATGTTCGACAACACCCTGGCGCCGCATCTACGTGACGGTGCGCCGCTGGTGTCCGACCCCGCAGGAGCCGAATAGATGACGGTGACCCCCGTGAACCAGTCCGAGATCCCCGACGCGGGCATCGGACCGTCGAAGGCGAAATCCCTTCTGCAGCGCGTGATCTTCCCGCGCGCGGGTGAGCCGCTCGACGTGCGGTCGCTGTACCTGCTCGAATCGGACTCCAACAACCGGCGGGCACACGCACCGAGCCGTACCTCGGTGCTGCTCGGCGGCGAATCCGAGGTCAGCTTCGAGACCTACTTCAACGCTTTCGCGGCCGCCTACTGGCGTCGCTGGAGCATCCTGGACTCGGTGGTGCTGCGCATCGAGGTGGTCGGCACCGCTCGTGTCGACCTGTACCGCTCCAAGATCGACGGCTCGCGCATCGGTATCGGCGGCGACCTGATCGCCACCGACGAACACGGCCGCGGCGTGGTCGAATTCGAGCTCGATCTCGGCCCGTTCGAGGACGGCGGCTGGATCTGGTTCGACATCACCACCGACACCGACACCGAGATCGTCTCCGCCGGTTGGTATTCGCCGGTCGACGCACCGACCTCCGACGCCGACACCAAGCGCGTGACCGTCGGCATCCCGACCTTCAACCGTCCCACCGACGCGGTCAACGCACTCGCCGCCCTGACCTCCGACCCGATGGTCGACGAGGTCATCGACGCGGTCATCATGCCCGACCAGGGCACCAAGAAGGTCGTCGACGAACCCGGATACACCGAGGCCGCAACGGCTCTCGGTGATCGGTTGCACATCTTCGACCAGGGCAACCTCGGCGGCTCGGGTGGCTACGCACGCATCATGTACGAGGCGTTGCGACTGACCGATTCGCCCTACATCCTCTACATGGACGACGACATCGCCATCGAGCCGGACTCGATCCTGCGCGCGCTGGCCATGTCGCGATTCGCCAAGTCCCCCATGCTCGTCGGCGGACAGATGCTCAACCTGCAGGACCGCAGCCACCTGCACTGCATGGGTGAGGTCATCCGACGCGACACCTTCATGTGGACCGCGGCGCCATTCGTCGAATACGACCACAACTTCTCCGAGTACCCCCTGCGGGACCGGGAGAACTCGAAGAACCTGCACCGCCGGATCGACGTCGAGGGCAACGGCTGGTGGATGTGCATGATCCCCCGCGAATGTGCCGAGACCATCGGCCTGCCGATGCCGCTGTTCATCAAGTGGGACGACTGGGAATTCGCGCTGCGCGCGGCGAAGGCCGGTTACCCGACGGCCACCATCCCGGGCATCGCGATCTGGCACATGGCATGGAGCGACAAGGACGACGCCATCGACTGGCAGGCGTACTTCCATCTGCGCAACCGGCTCGTCGTCGCATCCATCCACCACGACGGACCGATCAAGGGAATCCTGCGGTCGATGACCAAGGCGACCGCGAAACATCTTCTCTGCCTTGAGTACTCGACGGTGGCCATTCAGAACGAGGCGATCCGGGACTTCCTCGCCGGCCCCGACCACATCCGCAGCCTCCTGCCGACCGCGCTGCCGAAGGTCGCGGCGATCCGCAAGGAGTACCCGGACGCGGTCGTGCTGCCGTCGGCCACCGCGCTGCCCCGGACCTCCGGAGAGGCAACGCATCTGGGCACGTCGATCCCGCTGAACCCGATCAGCAAGATCAAGGCGCTGGCCGCATCCGTGGTCAACAACGCCCGGCCCGCCGACCCCCGTCATCACGAGGTCCCGCAGGCGAACTACCCGCCGATCGAGGCGCGCTGGTTCTCGCTCGGCCGCGTCGACGGTGTCACCGTCACCACGGCCGACGGTCGGGGAGTGGTGTACCGGCAGCGGGATCGCGAGAAGATGATCGCGCTCGCGCGTGAGCATTTCGCGCTGATCAAGGAACTCCAGGACAAGTTCGGCGACATGAAGCAGCAGTACCGCGCCGCACATCGTGAGTTGACCAGTAAGGAGAGCTGGGCGGGTGTCTTCGGAATCGAGTAGTCCCGACGTGCAGGTCGAGGAGTCGGCGAAGCTCCCGGCCGACGACGCACCCAGACCCCTCGCGGGCGAGGAGAAGGTCCTCGTCGCCATCCAGACGGGCATCGGTTCCCGTCCGGGTGTGCGGTCGGCGGCGCGCGGTCTGTCGCACCTCGGCGAACACGCCCTGGGCTGGCTGGCCATCTCCGGTGCCGGCTGGACGCTGGCGCGTGCCCGCGGCGACGTGCGGTCGCAGCAGCTGTGGATCGAAGCCGGTGTGGGTGCCTTCGGTGCGCACGCGGCCTCGGTGATCATCAAGCGCATCGTGCGCCGGCCCCGGCCGGCCCACCCCGCCATCGACATCGGGGTGTCCACGCCGAGCAAGCTGAGCTTCCCGTCGTCGCACGCCACCTCGACCACCGCCGCGGCGATCCTGATCGGCCGTGCGGCCGGCTGGGACGCCAAGGTGCTGCCCGCGGCGCTGGTGCCGCCGATGCTTCTGTCGCGTCTCGTACTCGGCGTTCATTATCCGACAGACGTCACCGCGGGTGCCGCGATCGGTGCCGCGAGCGCAGCGGCCGTCATCGCGGGCGATAAGGTGCTGCTCGAACCCACCCGGAATGCTCCGGCCTCAGGACGTGCCCGCCGCGCGGCGCGCGCCCTGACCCGGCTCGGCCTCACGGCCGCGGTGCCCGGCGGGCCGCTGCGACTCGCCGCGTCCCCCGTCATCGCACGGGTGACACGACACAGGGAGAGTGCATGAGCGAGGAGCCGATCGAGCACGGGAAGGTCGCCGGGCCCCCGAAGAACCTGGCCACCGGGCTGATCAAGGCGATCCGTCCGCGGCAGTGGGTGAAGAACGTCCTGGTGCTCGCCGCGCCGCTGGCCGCCGGCAACATCACCGACGCCTCGGTGCTGGGCTCCGCGGCCATCGCCTTCGTCGCGTTCTGCCTCGCCGCGTCGAGCATCTACCTGGTCAACGACGCGATGGACGTCGAGTCCGACCGCAATCACCCGACCAAACGGTTCCGTCCCATCGCCGCCGGCGTGGTCCCGGTACCGCTGGCCTACGGGCTCGCCGCCGTGCTGCTGGCCGCGTCCATCGGCATCTCGTTCCTCGCGAACTGGCAGACCGCGGTCGTCATCGCGATCTACCTGGTCATCCAGCTCGGCTACTGCTTCGGCCTCAAGAACCAGGCCGTCATCGACATCTGCATCGTGTCGTCGGGCTTCCTGCTGCGGGCGATCGCCGGTGGTGTCGCCGCCGAGATCGTGCTGTCGCAGTGGTTCCTGCTCGTCATGGCCTTCGGCTCGCTGTTCATGGCCGCCGGCAAGCGGTACGCCGAATTGCAGCTCGCCGAGCGCACCGGCGCCAGGATCCGCAAGGCGCTGCAGTACTACACCACCACCTACCTGCGGTTCGTCTGGACGCTGTCGGCCACGGCCGTGGTGGTCTTCTACGGACTCTGGGCGTTCGACAAGGGCGCCGAGAACCATGACACCAACGTCGCCTACGCGATCTCGATGGTGCCGTTCACGGTCGCGATCCTGCGTTATGCGGTCGATGTCGACGGTGGCGCAGCAGGGGAACCCGAGGAGATCGCCCTCGGCGACCGCATTCTGCAGCTGCTGGCCGTGGCCTGGTTAGTATGCGTGGGTGTCGCGGTCTATGCAGTCAATTGACGGTCTGCAACCCACCGACGGTGTCGGTTCCGATCCCGTCGACGACCCCGAGGTAACGGGCACCCGCACGACGGGCGCGCCCGTGGTCGACAAGACGCGGCGTCGTCTCGCCGCGGCCAGTTTCCTGATCGGCGCCGTCGCCGTCAGCACGTTGTTCGCCGTCGGCGCCTGGCAGCGCCGGTGGATCGCCGACGACGGCCTGATCGTGCTGCGCACGCTGCGGAACCTCTTCGCCGGCAACGGGCCGGTGTTCAACGCGGGCGAACGCGTCGAGGCCAACACCTCGACCGCCTGGACCTACCTGCTGTGGTTCTGGGCGTGGGTCACCGACGGCCAGCTCGAGTACGTCGCCCTCTGGGTGGCCCTGGTGTGTTCGGTCGCAGCCATCCCGATCGCGATGTACGGCAGCGCACGTCTCTACGGCAATCGCCTCGGCGGGATCACCGGTGACGGTTGGACGCTGCTGCTCCCGTTCGGTGCCATCATCTACATCGCCATCCCGCCGGCCCGCGACTTCGCGACGAGCGGTCTGGAGAACGGGCTCTGCATCTTCTGGGCCGCCGTCCTGTGGTGTCAGCTGGTCGCCTGGGCCCGACGCGGTCCACAGACGACCCGCCGGGCGTCGGCGGCAACGCTCGCGCTCGCGTTCACCGCGGGTCTCGCTCCGCTGGTCCGGCCCGAACTCACCGTGTTCGGCGGACTGGTGCTCCTGCTCGTCTTCTTCGCGCCGCTCGGTTGGAAGATGCGACTCGGCGTGGCCGTCGTCGCCGGTGCCCTGCCGGTGGGCTACCAGATCTTCCGGATGGGCTACTACGCCCTGCTCGTCCCCAACCCGGCGGTCGCCAAGGACGCCAGCGGTGCCAAGTGGGAGCAGGGTTTCGCCTATCTGACCAATCTGTTCGGTCCGTACGTGCTCCTGCTGCCGGTCGTGATGGCCGTCGTCGCCGGCGTGATCCTCGTCGTCGGTGCACGTCTGCGCGCCGATGCCGCCACGAGCACCGCGGACCCGACCACCGTCGACCCCGACCGCTCCCGCCTGGGCGTGCTCTCGGCCCGACTCCAGTCGTCGACCGCCGTGGTGTCCGTGGTCGTCGTGGCCGGCCTCATCCTGATCGTCTACTGGATGCGTCAGGGTGGCGATTTCATGCACGGCCGCGTGCTGCTCGTGCCCTTGTTCGTCACGCTGCTGCCGCTCATGGTCGTGCCGCTGACGATTCCCGCGCACCTCGGTGCCGCCTTCGGCCGACGCCGTGCCGCGCAGCAATCCGTCATCGACGACGAGCCCGAGCCCGTCGAGGTGTCGCCGGCCGAACGTCGCCGGACCCGCGTCGGACTGGCCGGTGCGGTCGCCATGGCAGGGCTGTGGATCACGGTTCTCGTATGGGGGATCAGCACCCACGCGAACGTGCTACCCAACGCCGGGATCGACATCGGACGCAGCGGCATCGTCGACGAGCGTCGTTTCTATGTGACCAACATGGGCAACGAGAACCCGGTGACCGCCGAGGACTACCTCGCCTACCCGCGGATGAGCGCGATGGTCGAGAAGATCGACAAATATCGCGAGGACGGCGGCGTCATCCTGCCGTCGTTCAACTACGACGAGTGGTACGTGGCGCAGCTGCCCGCGGTGATGCCCAAGGGTGCCGAGCGTCAGGTGACGGTCTACTTCCTCAATCTCGGCATGACGAGCATGAACGCGCCGCTCGACGTGCGCGTCATCGACCAGATGGGTCTGGCGTATCCGCTCGCCGCACACACCGAGCGGCTCGAGGACGGCCGCATCGGACACGACAAGATCCTGCCCAGCGAATGGGTCGTCGCCGAGGCCGGGGCCTATCCGCGCAAGCCGGTTCTGCCGGGCTACCTCGACGAGGACCTCGTCCGGCAGGCGCAGGTGGCGCTGCAGTGCCCCGAGACCAAGGATCGGTTCGCGTCCTTCGAGGGCCCGTGGTCGTTCACCCGCTTCAAGCACAATCTGAAGCAGGCGTTCACGTTCAACAGTTACCGCATCCAGCGCGAGCCGGAGTACGAGATCGCCCGGTGCGGACTCGAGATGCCGCCGCCCGTGAACCCGGAGTAGGTGGAGCCCGGGCGGTATGCGGGTGCGCGCGACCCTGGCACACGAACCCAAGTAAATGCACAGAAAACGCGTACTCTGCGCTGAGGACTTGCCCCGGAACATCTCGGATAGGTAACGTCCCGACGTCAGAGGTCGATAAACCTTTCGTGACCGATGTGTCCTGGAAAGTGCCGGGGCACGCACGGTGACGGGGGTTGTGATCGCGATCACAAGGTTTGTCACGGTCGGGGGCATCGAATAGGCTCGCCGACGGCGAATCGCATGCGAGATCGGCTCGGAAACCATCGTCGCGCGGCGCTCTGCGCCGGGGGACGAGAGATGTGAGACGCACAAGAACCGGTCGGGTTCCGCGGGAGGTGAGACCTCCGGTGATCCGATCGGCCGAAGAGGGAGATTCTGTACATGCGTGAAGCTGCCACTCAGGCGACCAAGCCTGCGCGCGGCCGGATGGGGAACCGGCTGATCGCCGCACTCGTCGCCGTGCTGACAGTTGTGGGACTGACCGGCGTGGTCGCCGGCCAGGCCACCGCCCGGATCGGCGGAACGCAGGTCGGCAAGCAGGAATTCTTTGTCAACGGCTGCGGAATGCCCGATGTGAAGGTCCGCGCCTGGAAGAAGCCGGGCAACTATAAAACCGTCATCCTGCTCGACGGCATGCGCGCCCAGTACGACTACAACGGCTGGGAGATCAACACCAACGTCCAGGAGATGGTGAAGTCCGGCGTCAACGTCGTCGAGCCCATCGGCGGACCGGCCAGCTTCTACACCGACTGGGACGCACCCAGCAACTTCAACGGCCAGAAGTACCGCTACCGCTGGAACTGCGCCATCACCAAGTCGCTGGTCGGTGCCCTCGACAAGCGTGGCTTCCGCGTCGGCGCGTCGAAGCGCTACGCCATCATGGGCCTGTCGATGGGTGGTAACGCCGCCCTCGTCATCGGCGCGCAGAACCGCCAGCACTTCGACCGTGCCGGCTCGCTGTCGGGCTACAACTTCCTGAGCGCCCCGGGTATGCGCACCGCGCTGCGTCTGGCGATGTTCGACGTCGATCCCAAGCCGTGGAACATCGACGCGATGTGGGGACCGCCGTGGAGCATCCGCTGGTTCCAGAACGATCCCTTCTGGAACATCGGCAACATGCGCGGCATGAAGATCTTCGTGGGCTCGGGCAACGGCCTCTTCGGCAAGTACAACGCACTGCCCAACGTCTTCGACGACCTCTTCAAGGGTTCGACGCTGGAGCTGCTGGCGTTCACCCAGTCGAAGGCTTTCGAGGCCGCCGCGTTGGTCCAGGGCGTGCCGCTCATGACGTACTACGCCAACGGCACCCACGCCTGGGGTTACTGGCAGGACATGGTCTGGAACGCCAAGAACCGCGGTTTTTTCCGCTGATCGGCGAGAGACCGGCCTGACACGGCCTGCACGACGCCCCGTCCGGATTCCCGGACGGGGCGTCGTCGTGTTTCGGGAACTGCCGCCGGATGGTTGGTATCAACTGTCACATAAATCCCACGAGTCACAGCGTGGCGTTCGGACACCGGGGTCGGATTGCGTGTAAGAAACTCCTGAGGCGTTTGGTATTGATGATGCAGTTGTGACTGACGGGGAATCGGTCAGAACGTGCGGACGCCGTTGTACTGGGTCGAAGGAGTTCTGGAGAGTGATGCGGCGAATCAGTGGTACCCGACCGGTCGGTGCCCGAGTGGCCTGGCGAGCGGTGATGGCCGCCGTGGTGGCGATCGTGGCCGTGATGACACTTGTCGTGGGTCAGGGCCTCGCGGGCGCAGAGCCCGCGCCGGCACCAGCCCCGGCCTCGCCGGCGGCTCCTGCGCCGGCGTCCCCGGCTGCGCCCCCGGCTTCTCCGGCTGCGCCCCCGTCGTCGGCCCCCTCGTCGGCGGCCCCGGCAGCCGCACCGGCGGCGGTTCCGCCGGGCAAGGTGACAAACACCTACTGGTACACCGATCGCCGAGTCGCCCTGTGGGTGTACTCGCCGTCGATGAACACCAACATCCAGGTGCAGATCCTCTTGGCGCGCGACTGGCATGCCAAGCCCAAGGAGAAGTTCCCGCAGCTGACGATGCTCGACGGTCTGCGTGCGCAGGACGATCAGAGCGGGTGGGTTCTCAACACCAAGATCGTCGACTTCTACAAGGACAAGAACGTCAACGTCATCCTGCCGATCGGTGGTGAGTCGAGCTTCTACACCGACTGGAAGGAACCCGACCGCGGCAAGAACTACAAGTGGGAGACGTTCCTGATGCGGGAACTGCCGCCCATCCTGGAGAACGACTGGCGCTCCACGGACGTCCGCGGCGTCGAAGGTCTCTCGATGGGTGGCTCGGCCGCGATGATGCTGGCCGCGCGCAACCCCGGCTTCTACAAGTTCGCCGCGTCGTTCTCCGGCATCCTGCAGTTCAGCTCGTTCGGTATGCCCCAGGCCATCCAGTTCGCCGTCCGTGACGGCGGCGGCTACGACTCGATGAAGATGTTCGGTCCGCCCACCGACCCGGCCTGGAAGGAACACGACCCGTACGTCCTGGCCGACAAGCTGCAGGGCACGAGTCTCTACGTCTCCTCCGGCAACGGCATGGTCGGCGAGCACGACAAGCCCTCCGACATCCCGCTGCTCGCGACCAATTACTCGGGCGTGGGCCTGGAGATGCTCAGCCGCGTCACGTCCCAGCAGTTCGCGGTCCAGCTGAACCGCAAGGGGATCCCGGGTCAGGCGGTCTACCGCCCGTCCGGAACGCACACCTGGCCGTACTGGGAGTTCGAGATGATGCAGGCGTGGCCGCAGGCCGCCGCGGCCCTCGGGCTCTCACGGGACGCGGTCGCCTGCCGTGTGGACGGCGCCTTCCGCAAGCTCTGGGACGCCAACAAGGGCGACCTGGGGGGTTGCCTGACCCCGGCGTACGGCGTCCCCGGCGGCAAGGCCCAGGACTTCGCGAACGGCCGCATCTTCACCGGCCCGAAGGGTCCGAAGATCGTGACCGGTGCCATCGGCGGTGCCTACGTGGCAGCTGGAGGCCCGGGTGGGCGTCTCGGCAAGCCGGTGAGCAACGAGGAGCCGACCCGCGACGGCAAGGGCCGGGTCAACCACTTCGAGCACGGCCGGATCACCTGGACGGCCAAGGACGGCACGAAGGTCCTCAAGTGAGGCCCCAACCTCGACCGCACGTGTGCGGGCGCTGAGACTTCGCTGAGGAATCGAGGTGTTCGTGCAGGTCGCGCCGGTGGGCGGGATCGTCGGGGTATGCGGGGACGGTAGCCTGACGGGGCGTGCGGTGCAGTGTCCGACTGCGCCGCGTCCGGCGGGATAGAGGTTCGACAGGAAGTGGCGATGACAACGAAGTGTGCTCGGCTGGTGCTGCCCCTGGCGGGACTCGCACTCGCGCTCGGTTCGGTCTCGGCGTGCTCCGACGATTCGACGGCCAGTGCGCCGATCACCAACAACCCGGTCACCACCACGTCGCTGTACTCGGCCGCGGGATCGTCCACGCCCGCGTCGGGTTCGGCCTCGGCCGAGCCGACCGCCAAGGTCTCGGACGCGCCGTCGGGAACCACCTCGAAGCTGCCCGAGACCGAGCCCAACCCGAGCACCAAGGTCCCGGACAACTTCCCCGGGCCCAGCGGTGCCCCGCTCGACGCCAAGGCCAAGGCCTACCTCGCGGCGCTGAAGGCCGACAACGTCACCTTCATGGGCGACAGCGACCACTCCGTCTCGCTCACCATGGCGAAGTACGTGTGCGGCGCCAAGCAGAAGGGCACCGACCCGGGCATGGTGAAGGCCTTCGTCACCGCGTCGGTCGGGCCGGGCACCAAGACCGTCGAAGAGGCGAACACCAAGGCCGACAAGGTGATTCGCGCAGCAGAACAGCACTACTGCTGACGTGATGGCCAGACGCACCGCGGGCCGCGCTCGGAAGAGCCCCGTCCGGCGGTTGGGGAAGTTCTCCCTGTTCCTCCTAACGCTCGCGGTCATCGCGATCGTGCTCATCGTGCTGCTCATCCTGGTGTGGCTGAAGCCCGGGCCGGTCCCGCCGATCGGGCCGCAGGTCCCGTCGACGCCGTCGAAGGAGCGTCCCGAGGCGCAACCCGCGGACTGTCCCGACGTGCTGACCGTGGTGATCCCGGGCACCTGGGAGTCGAGTGCGACCGACGATCCGTACTCGCCCTCGGCGAACCCGAACTCGCTGATGTTGCGGGTCTCACGCGCGTTGTCGAAGGACTTCGACTCGTCGCGGACCGAGATCTACACGGTGCCCTACACCGCACAGTTCCGGAATCCGACGAACCTCGCCGACCGTCAGGCCGACTACAACGTCTCGCGCACCCAGGGGTACAAGCGGGCCGCCGGCAAGATCATCAACACCAACAAGCGCTGCCCGCTCACCAGCTACGTGCTGATGGGCTTCAGCCAGGGGGCGGTGATCGCGGGTGATCTCGCCAGCAACATCGGCAACGGCCGGGGTGTGCTCGAAGACGGTGACCAGGATCTCGTTCTCGGGGTCGGGCTCATCGCCGACGGGCGTCGCCAGCCCGGCAAGCAGAACGATGTGGACCCGAGCCCCGACGGCGTCGGGGCGGAGATCGCACTCGGCGGCATGGGCAACATCGTCCCCGGCATCACCATGACCGGCCCGCGCAACGGGGGATTCGGCGACCTCGAGGACCGCGTGCAGTCCATCTGTGCGCCAGGCGATCTCATCTGCGATTCGCCGACGGTCCTCAATCCGCTCGCCGCCGTGTCGAAGCTGGCCAACGCCGCGAGCAACCCGATCCACGCGATGTATGCCACCACTAAGTACTGGGAGGCCGACGGTCGCACCGCGACCCAGTGGATGTACTCGTGGGCCAAGGACCTCATCGACGAGGCCCCGCGTCCCGCGCACGAGTGACCCCTCGGCGTCCCGCGGTCGGCGAACTCGGTGTAACCCTGTCGCCGACACCACCGATTCGTTTTGCGGGGCCGTCACGCTGCATTAACGTGTTGGGCTGGCCCGGGCTTCGTCCGGGCGATCGACACAGGATGCCGTACGGCGTCCCCGACGGCCGGACACGAGGAGAGGACAGCGATGACGCAACCCCCGAATGATGCGGGTGGCAGCTCCTCCGGTCTGCGCAAGTTCCGCTTCGGTGCGGGTGGCGAGGGCAACAAGGACGAGGGTGGCGCCCGCAAGTTCGTCAAGCTGGCCCAGACCGCCGAGGAATACGGCTACGACACCTTCGCGGTGCCCGATCACCTGGGCAACCAGGTCGGTCCGCTGGCCGCGCTCGGTGCGCTGACCCAGGCCACCAGCACGATCCGCCTGGCCACGTCGGTATTGGCCAACGGCTGGCGCCACCCGGCGCTGCTGGCCAAGGAGGCCACCACGATCGACGTGCTGAGCAAGGGGCGACTCGAGCTCGGCATCGGAGCAGGCTGGATGAAGGAAGAGTTCGACAAGGCGGGGATCGAATTCGAGTCCCCTGGCGTCCGCATCCGCCGGCTCGACGAGGCGCTGACCATCCTCGACGGTCTGATGCGCGGCGAGACCGTCGACTTCGACGGCGAGTTCTACAAGATCAACGGCCTCGAGGGCAGCCCGCGACCCCGTCAGGGACCGCGCCCGCCGATCGCGGTCGGCGGTGGCGGGCCCAAGATGCTGGCTCTCGCCGCCAAGCACGCCGACATCATCTCCGTCGCCCCGGGCACCACGCCCGACGGCAAGATGAAGCTGTCGGACATGACCATCGAGAAGACGGCCGAACGCGTCGACCGCATCCGCCAGGCCGCGGGTGATCGTTTCGACGAGATCGAACTGAACTGGACCATCGCCGTCATCGTCATCACCGACGATCGCGTGGCAACCGCCGAGATGGCGCTGAAGGCCCTCGAACAGGGCTACCCGCCGAACATCGCGCACGACACCGAGTTCACCGTCGCCGACGTGCTGTCCTCGCCGTACATCGCGATCGGCAGCTTCGAGGAGATCGCGGATCAGATCCGCGAGGTCCGCCGCCGGACGACCATGTCCTACGTCGGGGTCTTCCCCACCCAGATGGACGCCTTTGCGCCCGTGCTGGCCCAGTTGAAGGGGGAGTAGGATGGCCGTCTGTCTCGCGAGTGAACCGCGAGGTGGTGGGTCGTTGAACCGAAGGTGTGCGCCGGATGGCCGACGTACGCTCTTTCAAAGCTGACCATGACGATCACAAGGTTTTCGTTGTGTAACTGGACGTGCGCTACCGTATCCCGCGGTCGGCACAGGACGTGGATGGCAGAAGCGCCGGGTGTTGTCGCCGAAGGACGTCACCGGGGAACTGCACTCGCGTGGGGGAGTCCACGAGGGGGCCACAGGAGTAATGAATGCTGAAGACTGAACTCGAAGACTTTCTCGATGAGACCGGAAACATCTCTTTCACCGAGGAAGCGACGCTTGTCGACTATGTCGAGCAGAACGTACGTGAGCAGGCCGACACGCTGGCGTACCGTTTCATCGACTACAGCCGCGAGCGCGACGGCGAAGCCCAGGACCTGACCTGGGCGCAGTTCGGCAAGCGCCTGCGCGCTGTCGCCGCACGCCTGCAGCAGGTGACCAAGCCCGGTGATCGTGTCGCGATCCTCGCGCCGCAGTCTCTCGAGTACGTGATCGGCTTCTTCTCCGCGCTGTACGCCAGCAACGTCGCGGTGCCGCTGTTCTCGCCCGACGAGCCCGGCCACACCGATCGTCTGCACGCCGTCCTCGACGACTGCAAGCCGACCGCGATCCTCACCTCCACCAAGTCCGCCGAGGCGGTCCGCGATTTCTTCGCGCCGCTGCCGGCCAAGGAGCGCCCGCGCGTCATCGCCGTCGACGCGGTGCCCGATTCGGTGGGTTCGAGCTGGGTCGCCCCGGTCGCGGGCAAGGACCACAACAAGGACACCGTCGCGTACCTGCAGTACACGTCCGGTTCGACCCGCGTCCCCGCGGGCGTGGAGATCACCTACCAGGCGGTGGCCGCGAACGTCCTGCAGATCTCCGACACCATCCAGATCGACCGCAATGCGCGCGGCGTCACCTGGCTGCCGATGTTCCACGACATGGGCCTGCTGACCGTGATCCTGCCGGCGCTCGGTGGCCGCTACATCACGATCATGAGCCCGCAGGCGTTCGTCCGCCGGCCCGGCCGCTGGATCAAGGAACTCGCCGCGGCCGCCGACGGCGCGGAGACCTACGCCGCGGCCCCGAACTTCGCCTTCGAGCACGCCGCCGCGCGCGGCCTGCCCAAGGAGGGCGAGGAACTCGACCTGTCGAACGTCATCGGCCTGATCAACGGCTCGGAGCCGGTCACGGTCAGCTCGATGAAGAAGTTCAACGAGGCCTTCGCGCCCTACGGCCTGCCGAAGACGGCCATCAAGCCCTGCTACGGCATGGCCGAGGCCACCTTGTTCGTCTCGGCGACCCAGCGTGAGAACGAGGCCAAGGTCATCTACGTCGACCGCGACGATCTCAACGCCGGCAAGCTGACCGTCGTCGAGGAGGGCACGCCGAACTCGGTGGCCCAGGTGTCCTGCGGCCAGGTCGCGGTGAGCCAGTGGGCGGTCATCGTCGACCCGGAGACGGCCTCCGAGCGGCCCGACGGTCACGTCGGCGAGATCTGGCTGCACGGTCTCAACATCGGCGCCGGCTACTGGAACAAGCCGGCCGAGACCGAGGAGACCTTCCACAACAAGCTCGTCGCCCCGCTCCCGGAGGGCAGCCACTCCGAGGGTGCCCCGGCCGACGGCCTGTGGATGCGTACCGGCGACTACGGCGTCTGGCTCGACGGTGAGCTCTACATCACCGGTCGCGTCAAGGACCTGGTGATCGTCGACGGACGCAACCACTACCCGCAGGACCTCGAGTACAGCGCCCAGGAGGCCAGCACCGCGTTGCGTCCGGGCTTCGTCGCCGCCTTCTCGGTGCCGGCGAACCAGCTGCCCGCCGTGGTCTTCGAGTTCGCCGGCAGCGGTCTGACCCCTGATCCCGACGACGCCTCCGAGCAGCTGGTCATCGTGGCCGAGCGCGGCCCGGGTCGCAAGGCCGACCCGCAGGAGGTCGCCGACACCGTGCGTGCCGCGATCGCGCAGCGCCACGGCGTCATGGCTCGCGACGTCCTGCTGGTTCCCGCCGGTTCGATCCCGCGTACCTCGTCGGGCAAGATCGCCCGCCGGGCCACCCGTGCCGCCTACATCGACGGCAGCCTGCGCGGCGGCTACAAGCAGACGGCGTTCCCGGACGCGGCGGAATAGCGCGTCCGCACCCGTTCACGGCCGCGGTGTCGGTGATCGTCAGCAACAGTCACTCGGCACCCGGTTTCGGGTGTCGACGAGAGCAGTAGTCTGGAAGCGATGTCTGAACTGAATACCGACGAGTCCCGCGGCACCGATCTGCCCCAAGACTCGTCCCTCGAGACCCCCGGTTCGGTAGACGGAGCAACCGCCGACTCGACCGACGCCACGTCGAACGGTGAGGCCACCCCCGGCGAGACCGCCGGTGACCTCACCGTCGACGAACTGCGGGACTGGCTGCGGGAATGGGTGTCGCAGGCGACGGCCGTGCCGGTCGCCCAGATCGACGTCGACCGCCCGATGGAAGAACTCGGACTCTCCTCGCGCGATGCCGTGGCGCTCGCCGCCGACGTCGAGGACAAGACCGGGGTCATCCTGACCGCGACCGTGGTCTACAACCACCCGACGATCTCGTCCCTGGCGCAGCGCATCATCGACGGCGACCCCGACGAAGGCCTCGCCGACACCGTCGACACCTTCTGGCAGCGTGAGCGCAGCGCCGACGACGACATCGCGATCGTCGGCCTGTCGACGCGTTTTCCCAAGTCCGGCACCACCCCGGAGTCGACCTGGGAGGCGCTCGTCGGCGGCGTCGACGGCATCTCCGACCTGCCCGAGGGCCGGTGGACCGAGTTCACCTCCGACCCGCGTTTCGCCGAGATCCTCGAGTCGTCGAACATCAAGGGCGGCTACCTCGACGACGTGCGCTCGTTCGACGCCGACTTCTTCCAGATGAGCCCGCGCGAGGTCGAGATGGTCGACCCGCAGCAGCGGCTCGCGCTGGAGCTCACGTGGGAGGCGCTCGAGCACGCCCACATCCCGCCGAGCGACCTCAAGGGTGCGCCGGTCGGTGTGTTCATCGGTACGTCGACCAACGACTACCAACTGCTCGCGACCCTCGGACTCGGTGAGGGCGCCGAGGACACCGCGGCCTACGCGTTGACCGGTACCTCGACGGCCATCGTCGCCAACCGCGTCTCCTACTTCTACGACTTCCGCGGGCCGTCGATCGCCATCGACACCGCGTGCTCGTCGTCGCTGGTCGCGATCCACCAGGCGGTACGCAGCCTGCGCACCGGTGAATCCGACGTCGCGCTCGCCGGTGGCGTCAACATGCTGATCACCCCCGCCGCGACCCTCGGCTTCGACCGGATCGGCGCACAGGCCAAGGACGGCCACATCAAGGCCTTCTCCGCCGACGCCGACGGCATGATCCGCGCCGAGGGCGGCGGTCTCGTCGTGCTCAAGCGCATGGCCGACGCCCGCCGCGACGGCGACGACGTGCTCGCGGTCATCGCCGGGTCGGCGGTCAACTCCGACGGTCGTTCCAACGGTCTGCCCGCCCCGAACCCCGAGGCCCAGGTCGAGGTGCTGCGTTCGGCGTACACCGACGCGGCGATCGACCCGCGCACCGTCGACTACGTCGAGGCCCATGGCACCGGCACCATCCTCGGCGACCCGATCGAGGCCGACGCCCTCGGGCGCGTCGTCGGGCGCGGACGCACCCCCGACAAGCCGATGCTGCTCGGTTCGGTGAAGACCAACTACGGACACATGGAATCCGCTGCGGGTGCGGGTGCGATCGCCAAGGTCGTCCTCGCGCTGAAGAACGGCGTCATCCCGGCGTCGCGCAACTACAGCGGCCCCAACCCGTACATCCAGTTCGACGCGACCAACCTGAAGGTCATCCCGGAGGCCACCGAGTGGCCCCGCTACTCGGGCCACGCCGTCGCCGGCATCTCCGGCTTCGGCTTCGGCGGCACCAACGCCCACGTGGTGGTCCGCGAGGTCCTGCCGAGCGACCTGAAGCCGGAGACGGTCGCGGTCGACGCCGGGGCATCGGAGCTCCCCGCCACCGGATCGCTGCCCGGCGAACCGGATCTCGACGACGAGGACGAGTTCCTGACCGAGGCCGAGCGGGCCGTCCTGGCCGCGCAGGCCAAGAATGTCGAGCCGGTGGTCGCCGAGACCGCGGCCGACCCGGCCGAGGGTTTCGCGCCGTGTGCCGTCGAGGGTTCGGTCGTCCCGCTGGTGATCTCCGGCTTCCTGCCGTCGCGTCGACGCAAGACCGCCGCCGACCTGCTCGAGTGGCTCGAATCCGACGAGGGCCGGGCCACCCCGCTCGCCGACATCGGACGCGCGCTCGCACACCGCAACCACGGCCGTTCGCGTGCCGTGGTGATGGCCCGCACCCATGAGGACGCCATCACCGGCGTCCGCGCGGTCGCCGACGGCAAGGGCAATCCCCTTGTGTACTCGTCGGATTCGCCGGATGCGGCGTCGGCCGTGTGGCTGCTGTCGGGCTTCGGTTCGCAGCACCGCAAGATGGCCAAGCAGCTCTACACCGAGAACCCGATCTTCGCGAAGTACGTCGACCGCGTCGACGCGCTCATCCAGAACGAGCTGGGTTACTCGATCGCCGAGATGTTCCTCGACGACGAGCAGACCTACGGCATCGAGACCAGCCAGGTCGGCATCTACACCATTCAGGTCGCACTTGCCGACACCCTGCGCCACCACGGCGCGCAACCCGGTGTGCTGGTGCCGCATTCGATGGGTGAGGCCTCGGCGTCGTACATCAGCGGCGGCCTGTCGCTGGAGGACGCGACACGCGTCATCTGCCAGCGTTCGCGCCTGATGGGCGAGGGCGAGTCGATGCTGCAGGGCGACGACATCCGCCTGATGGCGTTGGTCGAGTACAGCGCCGAGGACATCAACGACGTCCTCGTCGACTACCCCGACCTCGAGATCTGCGTCTACGCGGCCCCGACGCACACCGTCATCGGTGGGCCGGAGGCGCAGGTCGACGCGATCGTCGCGCGAGCCGAGGCCGAGGGCAAGCTCGGCCGCAAGCTGCAGACCAAGGGCGCGAGCCACACCTCGCAGATGGACCCGATCCTCGGTGAACTCGCCTACGAGCTCACCGGCATCGAGCCGCGACGTCTCACCACCGGGTTCTACAGCTCGGTCGACCGCGAGGTGTTCTATCGCGCGGGCCACGAGCCGGTCCACACCATCGACTACTTCCTCAAGGGTCTGCGCCACAGCGTGTGGTTCAGCCAGGCCATCTCGAAGTCGGTGGAGAACGGCCACCGCACCTTCCTGGAGCTCTCGCCCAACCCGGCGGTCCTGATCTCCGTTGCCGCCGTGACCTTCTCGGCCGGTCTGCACGACGCCGAGCTCATCGAGACGCTGCGCCGCAAGGAAGACGAGAGCTTCGGTCTGGTCAACGCCCTGATGAAGCTGTACGTGCACGGCCACCCGGTCGACGTCGCGTCGCTGTTCGGCACCGGTGGTTACGCCGCCATCCCGCGGACCCGCTTCGAGCGCAAGGAGTTCTGGCTCAAGGCACAGCTCTCCTCGGGTGGTTCGGCCGGTTCGGTCCCCGGGTCGCATGTCGCGCTGCCCGACGGCCGGCACGCCTGGGAGGTCAACGCCGCCGCCGTCACCGACCCGCGCGCGCTGGTGCACGCCGCCGCCGCTCAGGTGCTGAAGAACGCCTCGGTCGGTGCCGCGGTGTCGCACGGTGAGATCCCGAAGGCGGGCACCGTCACCACCACGCTGAGCCCGCACCCGGGCGGCGCATCGGTGAGCTTACATGTGAAGTCCGACAAGAACTTCCGCCTGCTCTTCGAGGCCGTCGTGACCGGCGACCTCGACGAGACCGCCGGCACGGTGTCCGCGCCGGCGGCGGCGCCGGAGTCCGGTGCCGCGGCGTTCGCCGACGACAAGGTCGTCGTCGAGGACGAGGTCGTCGACGACATCGGCAACAAGTGGAATCCGGAATCCGGTGAGACCGTGGGCGATCGCCTCGCGATCATCGTCGGCGAGTCGATGGGTTACGACCCCGAGGACCTGCCGCGCGAGATCCCGCTCATCGAGTTGGGTCTGGATTCGCTGATGGCCGTACGCATCAAGAACCGCGTCGAGTACGAGTTCGACATCCCGCAGCTGCAGCTGCAGGCGATGCGCCAGGCGAATCTGGCCGACGTCCAGAAGTTCGTCGAGTTCGCGGTGACCCACCGCGATCAGCTCGACGATCTCGCCGGCGGCGGAGGCGAACTCGACACCGCAGCGCTCAACGCCTACATCGACGAGCAGAACGCCAAGGACGCATCGTCGGGTGTCCCGGCCGTCGAGGAGTCGCCGGAGCCGAAGCAGGAGGTGGCCCAGGACGTCGTGGACGTCGAGGAGGCCGTCGCGACCTCACCGGGCACCGACCCGGAACCGGTCACGGCTCCCGCGCCCGCGCCGGAGACCAAGCCGGTCACCGACATCACCTCGCAGAAGGCGGTCGCCGAGGCCGCGGGTTCGGATGTCCCGCCGCGTGATGCGGCCGAGCGCCTGACCTTCGGCACCTACGCGGTCGTGACCAAGAAGTCCGCGGGCGGCATCTTCAACAAGCTGCCGGTCCTGTCGGAGGAGTTGGCCCAGCAGCTCACCGATCGCCTCAACGAGCGCACCGGCGGTGACATCGACGTCGAGGACATCCTCGACTCGGAGACCATCGAGGAGATGTCGAACTACGTTCGCGAGCACCTCGATGCGGGGGCGGCGACCGACGGGTTCCTGCGCTACCTGCGTCTGGTTCCCGAGGGCAAGAAGGTCTACGACCCCGCTGCGGGAGACCCGACACCGATCCTGCTGTTCCATCCGGCCGGCGGCAACACCTCGTCCTACGAGGCGCTGCTCAAGCGGTTGCCCGACGACCGACCGGTCATCGGTTTCGACCGCGGCAGCGAGGGAACGATCGAAGACCGTGTCCGCGAGTACATCCCGCGTCTGCGTGAACTGCAGCCGAACGGGCCGTACGTGCTGGTCGGTTGGTCGTTCGGTGGTGCACTCGCCTACGGCGTCGCCCAGGTTCTCCGCGAAGCCGGTGAACAGGTCGCCTTCGTCGGCCTGATCGACGTCGTGCGTCCCCGTGAGGACATGACCGAGACCCCGGACACCAAGCGGGCCCGCCTGGAACGGTGGAAAGAGTTCGCGATCCGCAACTACGACCTCGATCCGGATGTGCCGATCCCGATGGAGCGGCTCGTCGAGGCCGACGACGAGGGGCAGTTCGCGATCATCATGGAGATGATGTCGATGTCGGGCACCAAGATCCCCGGCGGCATCATCGAACACCAGCGGACCTCGTTCATCGAGAACCGGGTGCTCAGCAACATCGCGCCGGAGCCGTACGACGGCAAGGTCGTGCTGTACCGCGCCGACAAGATGCATGCCGGTGCCATCGAACTCGAACCGCAGTGGGCCGAGATCGACGAGGACGGCCGGTGGGGCGAGGTCGTCGACGACCTCGAGATCATCCACATCGGTGGCGATCACCTGTCGATCGTCGACGAGCCGTACATCGCCAAGATCGGCGCCGATCTGGCCACGCGTCTCGGCGAGCTTGATAAGAAGTAGCTTCAACGAGACATCGTGGTCGCGTAGAAAGTGAAGGACCGTGACTGACACCACCGCAGGCAAGCTCGCCGACCTCCGGCAAAAGCTGGAGGCCGCTCGCGAACCCGGAGGGGAGAAGGCAGTCGCCAAACGTGCCGCGAAGGGGATCTGTTCCCCTCGCGAACGTCTGGCCATGCTGTTCGACCCCGGGACGTTCGTCGAGATCGGCGCGCTCGCCAAGATGCCGGGCGCCGCGGAGAGCGGTTACGGCGACGGTGTGGTCACCGGCCACGGCCTCGTCCACGGTCGGCCCGTCGCCGCGTTCTCGCACGACCAGACCGTCTTCGGCGGCACCGTCGGTGAGATGTTCGGCCGCAAGGTCGCGTCACTGATGGAGTGGGCGGGCAAGATCGGCTGCCCGATGGTCGGCATCAACGACTCGGCCGGTGCCCGCATCCAGGACGCCGTCACCTCGCTCGCCTGGTACGCCGAGATGGGTCGCCGCAACGACCTGCTCTCCGGTCTCGCACCGCAGATCTCGGTCATCCTCGGCAAGTGCGCCGGCGGCGCCGTTTACACCCCGGCCAACACCGACATCCTCGTCGCCGTCGAGGACAAGTCGTACATGTTCGTCACCGGCCCGGACGTGCTCAAGCAGGTCAACGGCGAGGAGATCTCCGCCGAAGACCTGGGCAGCGCCCACAACCAGGCGCGCTGGGGCAACATCCACCACATCGCGCCCGACGAGAAGGCCGCCTTCGACTGGGTGCGTGAGTACCTGCAGTACATGCCGTCGAGCGCCTACGAGCAGCCGCCGGTGATCAACCCGGGTCTCGAACCCGAGATCACCGAGTCAGATCTGTCGCTCAACGACTTCATGCCGGACAACGACAACGCCGGGTACGACATGAAGGACATCATCATCCGGCTGTTCGACGACGGTGCCTTCCACGAGGTGGGAGAACTGTTCGCGCCCAACATCATCACCGGTTACGCGCGTGTCGACGGCCGGTCGGTGGGCGTCGTCGCCAACCAGCCGAGCGTCATGTCCGGTGTGCTGGACACCGATTCGTCGGAGAAGGCGACGCGGTTCGTCCGCATCTGCAACGCCTACAACATCCCGCTCGTGTTCCTCGTGGACACGCCCGGCATCCTCCCCGGCCTCGCCGAGGAGCAGAAGGGCACCATCCGCCGGTCGGGCCGCTTCCTCTACGCCTACGTGGAGGCCGACGTCCCGAAGGTCACCGTGGTGCTGCGCAAGGCCTACGGCGGTGCCTACGCGGTGATGGGGTCAAAGCACCTCGGTGCCGACATCAACTTCGCCTGGCCGACCGCCAAGATCGCAGTGATGGGCGCCGAATCGGCTGCCGCGGTGCTCACCCGCCGTCAGACCGAGGGACTCTCGGCCGCCGAGGCCGACAAGGTCCGTCGTGACTTCATCGACTTCTACAACACGATGATGGCCACGCCGTACCTCGCGGCCGAACGCGGGTATGTCGACGCGGTGATCGAGCCCGCCGAGACCCGCCTGCAGCTCCGGAAGGCGTTGGCGCAGTTACGCGACAAGCAGGTCCTCAAGACCCCGCGCAAGCACTTCCTGATGCCGATCTAGCCACGCAAACCCACCCCTTTTCGCCAAACCCAGCACCACTCGAGGTGCTGGGTTTGGCCATTTCTGGTGGGTTTGCGGAGGTGGGTTTGGGTTGCGTCAGTTACCGATCGCCCGCATCGGACCCGGGGTCCACAGGCCGTTGTGGGTCTCGGTCGTGAGGGTCAGCTCGGCGTCCTTCTGCGGCAGGATGGGGGTGAGGCCCTGGAGTGAGCCCCAGTCCTTGGCCCAGTCGTTGCGCAGATACGACGGGTAGACGCGACCGCGCAGTTCGTTCTCGATGATGCCGAGCGGACCACCGGCGTCGCCGGACATCCAGCGCTGCGAGTTCACCCGCTCGCCCTCACGGTCGGGGGAGATCCGCCAGACCGGGGTCTCGAGGACGCCGTTCTTGACCTGAGCGGGCCGCTGGCACGGGAACGCCAGTCCGGCCTCCCAGTCGATGAGCACCGGCTCCTCGCTGCCCACGAGGGAGTTCAGCGACTCCATCGACGACACCCGCGGCGGGGTCACCGCGAGCCACTGATCGCGCAGCGGGGACGTGTCCTCGGCGAGTACGCGGACCACGGAGGCGCCCGGAGGGGCCTGATCGAGCGGGAAGCGCAGGTTGCGCCACTCGGGTGCACCGCCGATGTCGAGCGGGATCATCTGACCGGCGGGGGCCACCGTGCCGTCCGGTGCGACGCGGCCGAACTGCAGCCGCACCTTCTGGCCCGGCCGGACGACCGCGAGGTCATCGATGTACTCGACGTAGCCGGCGACCGACATCGTGATCAGCGGCTGGGCGTCGGAACGGCCCCCGGGCAGCTGGTACCAGTCGGAGGTGAGGCTTCCCGTCCCGGTCGGGGAGTTGTAGGTGCCCAGCACCGGGGTCTTCGACGGCGACAAGCCGAACGGCAGCTTGACCGTCGAGCCGTTGACACCGGCCTGTGCGGTACGACCGCCGCTGGTGTCGGTCGTCGACGACGAGGTCGTGTCGTCCGAACTGCCGTCCTCGGTCGGATCGGTCTGCGTGCGATCGACCTCGGCGGTCGAGGTGCCCGCGGAGTCGTCGGACTCCTCCTCGGTGTCCTCGGAGAGATCCGATGCGACGCCGTTGGGATCGAAGCCCACCAGGCCGGCGCCCGCGAGAGCTGCGCCCGGCGACGGATTGTTCTGTCCGGCAACACGGGCCGGGGTCAGAAGTCCGGCGGTCGGATCGTTCTCCACGAGGACGGCGTCGGCGAGCGCACACGGTTCGCCCTTGAGGGCGTTCACGTTCGAGCTCAGCCACGACCACGAGTTGCGTTGTGTCCAGTCGGCTTTCGCGAACGACACCAGCGTGAAGCCCAGCATGATCGCCGACACGATGATGATCGACGGGCTCCGCAGGCGGGAGAACAGCGTCTTCGACGACCCGGCACGGACCGCCTCGTCGACGTAGTCGTCCCGGAAATGCTGCCAGAGGCCGAGCAGGGTCAGGGCGACGGCGACGGCGAGGATGCCGGTCCACAGCGGGATGCCCTTGACGTCGGGAACGGCGTCGCGCCACGGGATTCCGTAGCTGCCGACGTACCACCACTGGTTGCGTCCGGAGAACGCGAGGGCGAGCACGTAGGCGCAGGCGGCCGCGAACAGCGTGCGGTTTCGGCGCCGCCGCATGATCGTGCGGTCGGCACACGCGGTCGCCACCGCGGCGAGCGCACCGCCGATCCCCGCGTACACGCCCATCTGGTGGGTCCACTTGGTCGGCAGGAAGGCCATCAGCACAACCGAACCCGCGACCATGGCGAGCAGGCGCCAGGTGGGCGCGGTCGCGATCCCCGGCAGACGACGCCGGTTGAGCAGCATGATCACCACGAGGATGAAGCAGGTGAACACGATCAGGACACCGAAACGTCGGGCGATCCCGCCGTCCGCGGTCGGGTTCATCAGCATGTAGTAGCGCATCGGCTCTTCCCACCACTTGTTGGTGGGACCGACCTGACCGTTCACCGACACCGCTTCCAGGATCGGGGCGAGCGGCTGGTCGGCGAAGATCTCGAACATCACCGCGAGACCCGCGGCCAGGATGGGCAGCAGCAGTGGGAGTGCGCCATCGCGCTTGCGGCGCACCATGAACCGCTTGAGGAGCGGGCGGATACCCGCGACCAGGGCGATCGCCGCGATGACGCCGGTCGGGTGGATCGTCAGGGTGAACGCCGCCGAGATGATGGCGACGGCCAGCGGGAAGAACCGGCCGGAGGCGATGGCCCGTTCCACGCAGACCCACGTGAACAGGGTGCCGAGTGCGATCAGCGGTTCGACACGCAGACCGTTGTTGTACGGCATCCACACGGCGAGGAAGACCAGGGCGGCCGCCCAGATCGCGGGCGTCGACTCACGGACCGCGCGACCCAGACGGGGGATCGCGGCACGGGAGATCAGCCACCAGGACGCCATCGCGAACATGAACGGCAGCAGGCGGAGCCACGGGGTGGCCGTGCTGATGTCCATCCACACCGACAGGTACTGGTAGTGCCAGCCGAACGGATCCTGCGGCACACCGAAGTAGCGGTAGTAGTTGTCGAGATAACCGGCCTCGCGGGCGATCCGGCCCACCGTCACCTGGTATCCGTCGTCGGCGGTGTTGCCACCGACGAACAGCCAGATCCCCAGGATCAGCGCGACGAACCCGTCGACCGGGCGTACCCGCCACCAGCCGGCGGGGAAGATCTTGTGGTGTCCGCGGGCGTCACGGGCGTCGAGAACCGCCAGGGCGGCCAGCGACAGGATGGTCGACGCCACGCCCAGGACCAGCAGCCAGAACTTGAGAGTCGTGGGGGTGGAGACGAATCGGGTGTCGATGGTCGATCGGAACGACAGTCCCTCGGTGGACACGTTCGACGGCAGTCCCGAATAGACGCCGATGATCTGCGGGCGCGCATTCGGATCCCGGAGATCGAACTCGTGGATCGCGCCGTCGGTCTCGGGGACGCCCTGGATCGAGCCGCGGCTGCCGTCGGTGTCGGCGTCGACGACGATCCGGCAGTCGGGGGAGTTTTGTGCGGCTGCACGAGGAGTGTTGAGCAGCACCACATTTCGCTGGACGACCTGCAGGTTGTCCGCGGTGGCCCGGATGAACAGGCCGACCTTTCCGGCTTCCGCGCCACCCTCGGGCACCGTCGACAGCAGGACGCCGCCGTTGCGCGGGAGCGATGCACCCAGCGCACACGGAACGGAGACCTCCATCGACACCGGCACGAACGAGACGTTCGGCGCGGCGACGTTGGCGACCGAACCCTGTTGCGGCCAGACGAGTTCGGACTTCGTGTAGTCGACCGGCAGGAACGGGCTCAGCAGCGCGAGCAGGATGCCGAGGGCGCCCGCCGCCATGGCGACGATGCGTGCCCTGCCCGCATTGCGTTCGGAGAAACTCTGCTCCCGTCGTGTGGGCGGCGGGTCGTCGTGCTCCGGGTCGATGGGAGCGTCAACGCGGTCAGTCATCTTCGGGCACCACCCTGATCGGGCCGGGTCGTGACCATCCCCATGTGGTGGCCGACCCGGTCATCACGTCCGCCGGCCGCGCCTGCGGCACCAGCGGGTGGAGTCGCTGCAGGTTGCCCCACTCGCGATACCAGTCGTTGTCGAGATATGTCGCCACCGTCGTCGGCCGGGTCAGTGCCTCGACCGTCGTCAGCAGGCCGCCGTCCTCGGCGGCCATCCAGGTCTTGGACTGCGAGTTGGCGATCCAGGACTCCGGAAGGATCCGCCAGTCCGGGACGTCGAAGACACCCTCGTGGGCGGTCATCGGCCGCTGGCACGGGAACCAGGCGCCGGCGGCGAAGTCGATGAGAACCGGATCGGTCGATCCGACCACCTGTTGCAGGGTCTCCAGGACCGGGGCGCGCGGCGGCGTGATCGCGAGCCACTGGTCGGCGTCGAGGTTGTTGTCCTTGGCGACGAGACGCATCACGGTCGCCTCGGTTGGCACACGGTCCATCGGGATGCGGAGGTTGCGCCACGGACGGTTGGTGCGCTCGGCGTCGATCGGGACGGCCGGTGCGCCGACCTCGACGAACTGGCCGTCGACCTCGCGGCCGAACTCGACCTGCAGCTGCTGGCCGAAGATCGGGACACCGTCGCGGTCGTAGGTGAACACGGCGCCCGCGGCGGTGACGACGATCAGCGGCGAGGCGTTCCGGTCCGGGAGGCGGTACCAGCCGGTGGTCAGCGTCGCCTGTCCGTCGCTGGTCTCGTGACTGCCCATGACCGGCGTGGTGGCCGGGTCGAGGCCGTACGGGAGCGCCGCGGTGCTGCCGTTGACCCCGCGCGGGCCCTCGCCGCCGGCGGTGCCGGGGTTGGAGCCGTAGACGATGAAGGTCTTGGACAGGTCCGCGGAGGTGTTCATCGCACCGGGCTTCTGGGCGCCGGCCTGCGGTGTCAGGTCGGGCTTCACGCCGTTCGGGCTGAAGCCGTGCGAGTCACCTTCCAGTGTCTTCGACGCCGATCCGCCGTCCGCCGGGGCGAGCGTGCCCTTGTTGGGGTCCGGCTCGACGAGGACCGCCTCGGCCATCGCGCACGTATTGCCGCGCAGAGAGTCGAGGTTGGCCGAGAGCACGGTGAACGTGTCGGCCCGGCTGACGGCGGCCTTGGCGAAGACCGCGAGCTCGCAGACGACGATGAGGACGGCGATGACCGCGATCGGCGCCGAGGCGACACCGATGCGCCACCCGGCCGGGGCGGCACCGCGCTCGTGGGCCAGACCGGTCTCGTCGACGTAGTCCATGCGCAGGTGCTGCCACACGGCGAACACGAGTGCGACGACGGCCAGCGCGAGCAGCACCGTCGAGACCTGCATCCCGGCGACGACCGGTGCCTTGTCGAACCAGGCGATGCCGAAGTTGTACGGCCACGGCCACGCGTTCTTGCCGGCCGCGGCGGCGGCGCACGCCACGAGCAGTCCGGCGATCAGGATCGACAAGTTGCGCAGTGTCCGGCGCGCGGCCTGGCCGATCGCGACACAGGCGACGGCGGCCAGTGCGGCGCCGAGGCCGGCGAAGATGCCGAACTGGATCGTCCACTTGGTCGGCGTGAACGACAGCAGCAGGATCGTCAGCAGTGATGCGCCCAGGACGCGCCACACCGCGCCGGGATCGACCCCGTCGATCCGCTTGCGACGCAACATGATTGCGAGCACGAGGAACATGGACACGGCGAACAGCAGCACCGGGATACGACGTGCGAGTGCACCGTCGGTGTGGTTCACGGCCAGGAAGTAGTAGCGCAGCAGCTCCTGGTACCAGGCCAGGGTGGGCCCGACCGAGTAGCGGATGCGGATCGCCTCGAAGACCGTGGCGAGGGTCTGGTCGCGGAAGACGACGATGACGACGAGCGCACCTGCACCGAGGACGGGGGCGAGGAGCGGCAGCAGACCGTTCTCGCGGCGGCGGCGGACGAGGATGCGCAGCAACGGCCGGGCGCTGGCGATCAGCAGTGCCAGTGCGACGAGACCGTGCGGGGCCAGAGCGAGCGTCAGCAGGGCGGTCAGCGCGGCGAGGGCCGCGGGCAGCATCCGGCGCGTCGAGACCGTGACCTCGACCGCCCACCAGGTGAGGAGCGTGCCGAGCACGATGATGCCCTCACTGCGCAGGCCCGAACACATGGGCAGCCAGAACGCCAGGAACACCGCTGCACCGGTCAGCATGGCCCACTGGGACCGGCGGACGGCGCCGCCCAGTCGGGGCAGCAGGACCCGGCTGAGGATGAACCAGGCAGCCAGCCCGGCGATCAGCGACGGCAGACGCATCCACAGGCCGGTGGTCGAGATCGTCGACCAGTAGGCGAGGAAGTTGTAGTACCAGTCGAACGGCGCCTCGGGGATGCCGTAGAAGCGGTAGTAGTCGGCCAGGTAGCCCGCGTCCGCGGCGTTGCGGCCCATGTTGAGGATGTAGCCGTCATCGGGCGACCCGGCACCCAGGAAGTGCCATACGACGAGCGTCAGGGTGACACCGATGTCGGTGGGCGTCGGACGCAGCACCTTTCCCCAGCGGAGCTTGCCGCCCACCCGGCGATGGTAGCGGTGGATGCGGTCCAGGCGGCCGACCGCGATCAGCGCGACGACCGCCGCGATGACGCCGCCGATCATGACCAGCCACTTGATGACCGACGGCGACGAGTCGAAGCGGTCGTCGATCTCGATCTTCACGTCGATGCCCGAAGCGCGGACCTGTTCGGTGGTCAGACCCGTGAAAACACCTGCGATCTGCGGGTTCGACGAAGGCTCGGCCAGACCCACGTCGCCACCGCCGGCGCTCGCGGCACCCGGCGGCAGGCCGACGAACCGGGCGCCGGTCGTGGTGGTGTCGGAGAAGATACGCAGTTCGTCGCATCCCGACAGAGCCGAACGCGGAACCGAGGCCAGGGTCTTGTTGCGGACCGACACCGAGACGTTCGAACCATCGGCAATGACGAAGAGACCGTTCTCACGCGCCTTCGTGGCGCCCGAGGGCATCGTCGACAGCACCGTCGTGGACGCATCACCCGGTGTGGCCGCCAGCGCCCGGCACGGGATGGTGATCTGCACGTCGCGTGCGGTCTGCGCGACCAGCGGTGCGGTGACCGACGCCGACTCCGCGCCCAGCCCCTGGCCTTTCGGCCACGTGATCGTCGCCGTCGACGTGCTGACCGGCAGGAACGGGGTCAACACACCGGCGGCGAGGGCGACCAGTCCGGCGACCGCGGCCACGATCGCCACGGTGCGCGAGGAGCGGTCGGAAGACCGGTCTACGGGGGTATCGCCGCCGACGGTGGGCTCGTCTGATTCGGACACTCCAGGCGACTTCGGCACAGGCGCATCGTAGTCAGCGATGCTGTGACAATCCCAAATCCTGCTGCTCCCTGAGGAGGCCCGGAGCTTGCGGAGGGCTGTCGGACTCCTGCTCCCTGAGGAGGCCCGGAGCTTGCGGAGGGCTGTCGGACTCCTGCTCCCTGAGGAGGCCCGGAGCTTGCGGAGGGCCGTCTCGAAGGGTCAGGCGAACCTGGCCAGGATCGAGTGCACGGCCTGCGTGACGGTCATCCGGTCGTAGGTCTGGACGAACTCGAAGGTGCGCTCCAGGTCGGGGCCGGCGTCGTGCTGGTCGCGCGCGGAGAGCAGAGCGGCGAAGTGCGGGCCGAGCACCGCGACGTTCCACTCGTTGATCAGGTCGTCTTCGGGGGACAGCGGTGCGCGGTGCACGTTGCCGTCCCGAACGTCGGGGAGCCCGACGCCGTAGACGCCGGCCAAGCCGGTCTTGGTCGACATCTCCCGCCACCGCTTGGCGGTGCGGGGGGTGAAGTGTTCGGCGAACTGGAACGTGCCCAGCACGATGGCAGCGCCCCCGATCGCGGCCTGATGCTCCAGGGCCTTGCTCATCTCGATGAGCAGACGCTTGTTGCCCATGCGCGGCTCGATCGAGGTGGACGCGATGCGATACGGGGTCGACTTCTCCGAGTCCGGGGTGGTCCAGACCGGCATGTCGGGTAGCGGGACGATGGTCCGCGACGCGAGGGTCGAGGGGTCGGACACCGGCGGGTACAGGTCGCCGATACCGAAGGCCGCTCCCATGGTCTGCGCGGTGACGCGCGCCGACTCGTCGTCGACGCCCTCGGCGATGACCACGGCATGACTGCGCTCGGTGTGCGCGGCGAGAGCGTGGGCGAGCTGTGCGGCATCGGCGGTCGCCTGCTTGGCGAGGAGCTCGGCGCCGGTGACGATGATGTCGGGTTCGACGAGCGACAGCAGAGTGGCGGCGTGTTCGCTGCGAACCAGGCCGTCGACGCAGATGATCTTGCCCGCGGCGCGGGCTCGCGCCACCCGGGCGAGCGTGCGTTGGGGACTGCGTTCGACGGAGTCGGGCACGATCACCATGACGTGGCGCTCGAGCGTCTGGGTGGTCTCGTCGTCGAGATTGTCGATCAGTTCCAGATCGAGGTTGACCAGGAGCGGGAGGATCTTGGCCAGCGACTGCGCGCGGGGGTGGGTGGCCATCTTCCGCTTGCGCTCGTCCAGCACCGGATGCTCTTCGACGAGCCGCGCGGCCCGTTTGAGGGCGGCGGCGGTGGCGAGGCGGGTCCCGGCGGGACCACGGAGCTGCAGTTCGACGGCGGCCAACGCTCCGTCCGACAGCCGGCAGACCGGCGCGAACTGCATGTGGAGCTCCAGATCGTTGAACAGCGTGAATGATCGTGTTTCGGCCACACGTACCTCCCCGTCAGAGCGAGGGCGCCCCGATCGATCCGGCGGACGCAATTGTCTTCACATCCTGTTCACGGCCTAAGCCTGTGCTCAGAGTAACAGTGCGTCGTCGTCCGGACGTCCGAGCGCACCCGCACCACATCGAGAGGTCAACTCTCGCAGTGTGTCCGGGTGGGAGGAGAAACCGCGGCCGCGAGTTGGTGGTGGGGGCGGTCGCGACCGCGGTTTCGGTGTGAGGCCGGGGGACGGCCCCACACCGGGTCTGAAGATCAGCGTGCGGCGTCTGCAGCTTCCTTCTCGCCGCTGGCGCCGGAGTGCTTCAGTTCACCCGTGTAGCTCTCGAGGTGGGCGCGGACGAACCACTGGAACTTCTCGAGTTCAGCGGTCTGGCCGATCAGGACGTCCTCGGTGATCGGGTCGAGCTCACCGATCTTCTCGATCGCGTTGCGGTGCGAGGTGATGAAACCGTCGTAGACGAGGTCGAGGGCGCCGAGGTGGGCTTGGGCGGTGTCGCGACCGATCGAGTAGTCACTCCACGAGCGGTCGGCCTCGATCGCCTTCGCTGTGCCGTTCGGCGACGAGCCGAGGGTCGCGATGCGCTCGGCGAGGGTGTCGGCGTAACCGCGGACGAGTTCGACCTGCGGATCGATCATCTCGTGGACGCCGATGAAGTTCGCGCCGACCACATTCCAGTGGATGTGCTTGAGGGTGAGATGCAGGTCGTTCAGCGCGCTGAGACGCTCCTGCAGGATCCCGGCCACCTCATCGGCCGATTCCGTGCTCAGTCCTGGTGCCGTGAATTTACTCATGACACGACGCTAGGCTCCCCGTGGCCGCAAGGGCGAGGGTTGCAACCGATGAGTGACGCAACCGAGATCGGACATCACGGTGCCGTAACGAACCGGGGTCGACAGGTTTCGATGGGAGTGCCACGGGTACCACCGCGACACTCCCATCAGCACAGGTCAGAACCGGTCAGTAACCGCTCGATCGCATCGGCGCGGGGTCGTAGAGCCCCGACCGTCGGGCCTCGCCGAGCTCGATCTCGGCGGGCGGCGCCGGGATGATCTCGGTGAACCGCTGCAGGCCGCCCCAGTCACGTCCCCAATTGTTGCGCAGGTACGTCGGAAGCAGCGTGGGACGCAGCATCGCCTCGGTGATGCCCAACGGTCCGCCCGCAGTGCCCGACATCCAGGTCTGGCTGTTCTTCCGGGTGGCCTCCGCGTCGGGCATGATCCGCCACTTCGGCACCTCGAGCACACCGTGCCGCACCTTCATCGGCTGCTGGCAGGGGAAGACCAGTCCGGGCAGCCAGTCGATGAACACCGGGTCGGTCCGGCCGACGACCTCGTCGAGCGTCGCCAGCCTGCTGACGCGCGGCGGGGTGAAGGCCACCCACTCCGACGACGCCGCCGCGGTGTCCTCGACCAGGATGCGCACCACGGTCGACTGCGCCGGCGAATCGGCCAGCGGGAACCGCAGGTTGCGCCACGTGGGGACCTCACCGATGTCGATGGGGAACATCTGGCCCGTCGGCACCACGCGGCCGTCGGCCCCGACGCGACCGAACTGTGCGACCACCTTCTGGCCCGCATGGACGACACCGATGCCGTCGACGGCCTCGACCGATCCGGCGACCGCCATGGTGAGCAGCGGAGCGTCGTCGGAGCGTTCCGGCAGTTGGTACCAGTCCGTGGTGAGCGAGGCGGTGCCCGACGGCGAGCCGTAGCTGCCGAGAACAGGTGTGGCGGCGGGGTTCAGCCCGAACGGCAGTCGGACCGTCGACCCGTTGATGCCGCGCGCGCCCTGGCCGCCCTCGGTGCCACCCTGCGCCGACGACGAGTCGGCGGACTCGTCCGCACCGGCACCGGTCTGCGCGGTGTTCTGCGCGCTGGTCGTGGCGGAGTCGTTGTTCTCGGTGGCATCCACCGACAGCTTGTCGGGAACCCCGTTGGGGGTGAATCCGGTCGAGTCCGAGCCCGAGAGTGCTTGGGCCACACCGGGTGCCGGCCGCCCGTTCGTCGCTGCCGGTGGGAGCAGGCCCGCCGTCGGATCGGCCTCGACGAGGACGTCGTTGGCCAGACCGCACGAATTGCCGGTCAGGGCGCGGGCGTTGGACTTCATCCAGGACCACGAATCCCGTTGCTCGTAGGCACCCTTCAGGAACGAGGCGACCATGAACAGCACCATCAGGCCGGAGATCACCGGCAACGGCGAGAACTTGAGCTTGGAGTACCACCGGTCACCACCACGGGTCCGGGTCTGCTCGTCGACGAAGTCGTCGCGGAAGTGGAACCACAGGCCGGCCAGAGCCGTGACCACCGCCGCGAGAAGGATGAACCACGCGACGTTGATCCCGCCGACCGCCGGCGGACGGTCCCACCACGGCACCCCGTAGCTGCCGACGAACCACCAGCCGTTGGTGCCGGCGAACGAGATCCCGGTGATCGCGAGCACGGCGGCCGCGAAGAAGGTGCGGTTGCGACGCGACCGCAGCACCGCGGGAGCCATCATCGCGCCCGCCGCGGCGGCGATACCGGCGGCGATGCCCGCGTAGACGCCGAAGTGGTGGGTCCACTTGGTCGGGGTGAACGCGATGAAGAACATGGTGCCGAGAGTGACCGCGATCAGCCGCCAGATCGGGGCCCGCGCAACACCGTTCGGATGCTCACGGCGCAGCAGGCGCAGCAGCACGACGAACAGGCAGAGGATCATCGCCAGCACGCCGAAGCGTCGCGCGAGGGTGCCGTCGGCGGTCGGCAGGATCAGGTAGTAGTACCGGATCGGTTCCTGCCACCACTCCAGGGTCGGCCCCACATCGGAGGCGACCTTGTTACCCGCGATCAGCGGGGCCAGGGGCTGATCGAAGAAGATCTGGTAGAGCACCGCGGTACCCGCGGCCAGGATCGGCGCGAGCATCGGCAGTAGCCCGTCGCGGCGACGCCGGGAAACGAGGGTCTTCACGATCGGCCGGATGCCGGCGAGCAGCGCGGCGACTGCCATCAAGCCGCCGGGGGCGAGAGCGAGGGTGAACGCCGCGGTCACCACCGCGACCGCGTACGGCAACAGGCGCCGCGTCGCGATCGCGCGTTCCACGCAGCACCAGGTGAGCAGTGCGCCCACGGCTTCCGCCGGCTCCGGGCGCAGACCGTTGTTGAAGGGCAACCAGATCGCGAGGAAGACGAACGCCGCCGACCACACCGCGGGCGTGCTGTTGCGGACGGCGCGGCCCAGACGGGGGATCACCTCGCGGCTGATGAGCCACCAGCCGAGCAGGCCCAGCAGGAAGGCGGGCAGGCGCATGAAGGGCGCGGCGACGCTGATGTGCGACATCGCCGAGATGACCTGGAAATGCCAGCCGAACGGGTCCTGCGGGACGCCGAAGTAGCGGAAGTAGTTGTCTGCGTAGCCGGCCTCGCTGGTGATGCGGCCGACGATGAAGTTGTAACCGTCGTCGGAGGTGTTGGCACCGGCGAACCACCAGAAGGCCAGGATCGCGAACACCGCGACGTCGGGCGGGCGGATGGTCCACCAACCGGTTGGCAGAAAACGCTTGTGGGCCCGCCCGTCCCGACTGTCGAGGACACCGAGAGCGATGAGCGAGAGGATCGTCATCACGATGCCGATCACGATCGCCGCGAGTTTCACCGGCGTCGGCGAGGTGACGTAGCGGGTGTCGATGGTGGCGCGCAGCGACAACCCGTCGCGGGACACGTCCGCGGGCAGGTCGCTGTAGACGCCGACGATCTGCGGCCGCATCTCGTGGTCGGGGATGGCGAACTCGTTCAGGCCACCGTCGGCGGACTCGGGTGCGGGCAGTCCCTCGAAACGGCCGTCGACGCCCTCGCCGTCAGCGTGCATCACGATCCGGCAGTTCGGGTTCGCCTGCGCCGCCGCGCGATCGGTGTTGAGGAGCACCACATTGCGGTCGATCATCGTCAGCGTGTCGGCGGTGGCGCGGACGAAGAGGCCGCGGGCGGAATCGTCCTGCCCGCCCTCCGGTGTCGTCGACAGGAGGACCCCACCCTGCGCGGGCAGGCGGGCGGCCAGCGAACACGGCACCGACATGTCCATGTCGATCGGGACGAAGGCCACCAGCGGTGCCGCCACATCCGAGACCGAATCGCCCTGCGGCCAGTCGAGTTCGGCGGTGGTCTGGTTCACCGGCAGGATCGGCGTGACGATCGCGAGCAGGAAACCCAGCAGACCCGTGACGACCGCGACGATCTTCGCGGTGCGGTGGTCGCGCCCGGGTCGCTCATCGGCCTTCGGGTTCGTGCTCGTGGGGTTGGGTTCACTCATGGGATTCGGGCTCCACCCTGATCGAGCCGGCGCGTGACCAGCCCCATTGCGTCGTCTGTGCGGTGTCGGTCTGTGCGTTCGGTGCGTCGGGTACCAGTGGCGTCAGCTTCTCCAGGGCACCCCATTCACGAACCCAGTCGTCCTTGAGGTAGGTCGACACGGCCTGGGCCGAGGTAGTCGCCTCCGAGATGCCGAGCAGGCCGCCGTCGACCCCGGCCTGCCAGGTCTTGGACTGCGAGTTGGTCAGCGGGTAGTCACCCAGGATCCGCCACTGCGGCACCTGGGCGACGCCGTTCGAGACACCCATCGGCTGTTGGCACGGGAAGTGCGAGGCCACCCCGAAGTCGATCAGGGTCGGCGCCGTCGTCCCGACGACCTCCTGGAGGGTCTGCAGCTGCGGCGCGCGCGGAGGCGTGATCCCGATGAACTGCTTGTCACCGAGATTGTTGTCCTGCAACGACAGTCGCATCACGGTCGCAGCCGGCGGGGCGGCCGCCATCGGCACCCGCATGTTGCGCCACGGACGGTTGAGGATCACCGGTCCGGGGTCGATGGGCAGGATGTCCGGGCCGACCTGCTCGAACTCACCGTCCGGGCCGGGCCGGCCGAACTGGACGACCATCTTCTGCCCGAAGTTGCGCACCCCGAAGGTGTCGATGGTCGAGACGGCGCCGGCGGTGCTGAACACGAGCAGCGGCGACGCGGCCCGGTCGGCGGGCAGGTCGTACCAACCCGTCGTCAGGCGCGCCTCGCCGTTGTACCCGTAGCTGCCGAGTACGGGCGTCGTGGCGGGGTCGAGTCCGAAGGGAAGCTTGGCGTTGGACCCGTTGACGGTTTCGGGGCCGCGGCCGCCGGTGGTCCCGGAGCCGAGTCCGCCGGTGATGGCGAACGGGCGCGCCATGCTCGCCGACACGTTCATCTGGCCCGGCCGCTGGCTCCCCGGTTCGGGTTGCAGGTCGCCTGGGATGCCGTTGGGGGAGAAGCCGACCGGGTTCTCCCCGCGCAGTGCCTCGGTCGCCGACGCGCCGCCGGCGGGGGTGAGCATGCCCGCGTTCGGATCGACTTCGACGAGCACCTCGTCGGCGAGTCCACAGGGGTTGCCGCGCAGGGTGTTCAGGTTCTCGGTGAGCACCGTCGGCGCCGGATGGCGGGTGACGGCGGCCTTGACGAACAACAGCATCTCGACGACGACGAGTAGTCCGGCGATCACCGCGATCGGCGAGGACGCGAGGAACAGGCGACGCAGGTCTGCGCGGGTCTCACCGGGACCCGTGTCGCTGTGCGCGAGACCGCGATTGGTGACGTAATCGAGTCGGAGATGCTGCCAGACCGCCAGGGCCGCGGCCAGGACGGCGAGGATCAGGAACAGCGTCGACGCCCCGTAGCCGGCGATGACGGGCGCACGGTCGAACCAGGAGATGCCGTACTCGTAGGCGAACGGCCACGAGTTGTAACCGGCCATCGCCGCTGCCATCGCGAACAACAGACCCGAGACGAAGACGGTCAGGTTGCGGGCGGACCGTGCCGCCGATTGGGCGACGGCGAGGGTTGCGGCTGCGGAGATCGCCGCCGCGAGACCGGCGAGGACGCCGAACTGGATCGTCCACTTCGTCGGGGTGAACACGAACAGCAGCAGGGTCACACCCACGGCGCCGACGAGACGCCACACCGGACCGGGGTCCACGCCGCGAATCCGGGTGCGCCGCAGCATCACCGCGACCACGACGAACAGCCCGGCGAGAAGAAGGAGCAGGGGTACGCGGCGGGTCAGCGAACCGTCGTCGGTGACGACCGAGATGAAGTAGTAGCGCAGGAACTCCTGGTGCCAGGAGATCACCGGGCCGACGGTGTAGCGGAGCTTGATGGCCTCGAGCACCGTCGCGAGCGTCTGATCCCGGAACACGATGACCAGCACGACCATCCCGGCGGCGGCGATCGGGGCGACGAGCGCCGCAGTCGAGGTCCATCTCGAACCGCCGAACTCGTTGCGTCGTCGGAGCAAGATGTGCAGCAGCGAACGGGCGGCGACGAGCAGGATCGCGACGCCGACGACGCCGTGCGGAGCCAGCGCGAGGGTGAACCCGGCGAGCGCGGCGGCGAGCGCCGCCGGCAGCAGGCGTCGGGTGGAGATGGCGTATTCGGCTGCCCACCAGGTCAACAGGGAACCGAGGACGATGATGCCCTCGCTGCGCAGGCCGCTGCAGAACGGCAGCCAGAACGCGGTGAACGTCAGGGCGGCGGCCCAGGTGGCCCAGGAACTGCGACGCACCGCCGGGCCCAGACGCGGAAGCAACACCCGGCTGAGCACGAACCACGACACGAGGCCGGCGACGAGGGCCGGGATGTGCATCCACAGGATCGACGGCGAGATCGACGACCACGTCGAGAGGAAGCTGTAATACCAGTCGAACGGCGCCTCGGGGATGCCGTAGAAGCGGTAATAGTTCGCCAGATAGCCGAACCCGTCGGCGGTGCGGCCCATGTTGAGGATGTAGCCGTCGTCGGGCGAACCGGCCCCGAGAAACAGCCAGACGAGCAGGATCGCCGTCACGACCAGGTCGGCGGCGCGCGGCTTCAGGGAGTGCCACCAGACACGGGTCCGGGCCCCGATCCGGCGGTGATAGCCCTGGATACGGTCGAGGAGGGCCAGGGCGACCAGTGCCACGATCACCGAGATCACGGCGAGGACCATCACGATGATCTTCAGGACCGTCGGCGAGGACTCGTACCGGTTGTCGACGACGATCGAGACCGACATACCGGCGGCGGCCGCGGCGCGGGGGTGCTCGGGACTCAGCTCGCTGAAGATGCCGGCGACCTGCGGGCGCTTCTCGGGCGGTAAGACCGTCGAGTCGCCGAGGCCGACGAACTGGGCGCCGGGTCCGCTCCGGGCGGAGAAGATGTGCAGCTCGCGGCAACGGTCTAGATCGGCGCGGGGCGCGGTGGCCGCGACGCTGTTGCGGAAGGTGACCGTGACGGCCTGATCGGACTTCGTCACCCACAGCGACGAACCCTTCGACTTCGGCGCGCTCACCGGCATCGTCGACAGGACGACGCCGTTGCGAGCACTCGCCAGCGTGGAACACGGGATGCGGGCGTCGAGCGTCTGCGGGGTCTGCGCGATGAGTGGCGCCATCACCGACGACGTCTCGGCGGCGAGCTCCTGACCTGCGGGCCAGGTGATGTCGGCGTCGGTGGCCTTCACCGGCAGCAGCGGCGTCAGAGCGCACAGCACGACGCCGAGAACACCCGCGACGATCGCGATCAGACGAGCGGTATGTGCGGAAACACGGGACGTCGGAGCTGTCACAGGCACGGTGCTTGATCGTATGCGACCGACACCCGGCCACCTAGCGCCCACCCTTCGTGGCTCGCTCCGCTCGCACCTCAGGGAGCAGACACCGGCCTCGCTCCCTGAGTAGCCCGGAGCTTGCGAAGGGCGTATCGAAGGGTCAGTGCCGGAGCGGTGCCGGGCTCCACAGACCGCTGCGGGTCTCCGTGCCGGTGTCGATGTCGGCGAGGCTGTCCACGCCGCCGTACGGCTCGTAGCGCTCCAGCGCGCCCCAGTCGCGGCCGATGTCGGCCATCAGATACGTCGGCAGGGCGGTGGGCTGCTGCGACACGTCGATCCAGCCGAGCGGGCCGCCGCCGTAGTAGTTCTGCCATGCCGAGACCGCGGCCGCCAGATCCGACCCCGGCTTGATCCGCCACTGGGGGATTTCGGCGACGCCCGCGTCGTGGGTGAACGGCCGCTGGCACGGGAAGGCCAGACCCGACGTCCAGTCCACGTGCACCGGGTCGGTGCTGCCGACGACGTCCTGCAGCGTCCTCATCTGCGGGACACGCGGCGGGGTGAGGACGATGAAGCGGTCCTCGTTGAGGTTGTCGTCGGTGGCGACGATGCGGACCGCGGTGGTGTCCGCCGGCAGCTCGCTGGTGTTGTAGCGCAGGTTCCGCCAGGCCGGGCGTGGGCCGGGGTCGATGAGTTCGGTCTCGCCGGCGGCGGTGAGGTCGGCGTCCTTGGTGTCCGGTCCGATGGGGTCGGCGGTGTACTCGAGCATCACGTTCGGGTTGTCGTATTCGCCGGCCACCGACATGGTCAGCAGCGGACGGTCGCGCCAGTCCTCCGGGAGGGCGTACCAGCCGGAGGTGAGCCGGGCCGGGACCTGGTCGAGCTTGGAGTAGCTACCCATGACCGGAGTGGTGTTCGGGTCGAGGAAGAACGGCAACGCGGCGCTGCTGCCGTTGACCCCGGGTTCGGCCAGTTCACCGCCACCGGTGCCGCCGGGATTGGAGTTGACGATCTTCGGGTCGGCCCACACGTTGCCGGACAACACACCCAGCGAGCCCTCACTGGCCGTCGACGCCAGGTCCAGCGGCACACCGTCGGGGGAGAAGCCGACCGTCTTCGGCGAGGTGCCGGGTGCAGGGGCCGGTCCGCCCAGCGGGTTGCCCAGCGACCCGTCGACGGGCCGCAGCATGTCGCGGTTGGGGTCTCCTTCGACCCACACCTTCTCGGCCATGCCGCACGGCTTGCCGGCGAGCGCGGCCAGATTGGAGCGCGGCACCGAGTACGACGACGACTGGTGGATGCCGGCGAACACTGCGGTGACGATCTCGAAGACGACGACGGCCATCGCGAGATAGGCGAGCGGTGCGGCGGCCATCGACGCGGAGACGCGTCGGTACCAGCGCCGGTCGGAGGTGTCCGCCCGCCTGGTGGGATCCCCGTCGGGGGAGTGTGGGTCGGTGCCGGTGAACGGTTCCCGGAAGTGGAACCACAGCGCGAGGAGGAGTAGTGCCAGCGCGGCGTACAGGAACACGCTGCCGAGCATCACCCCGCCGATCTTCACCTGCTCGTAGGCCCAGGGCATGCCCCACGCGGAGTAGTAGTAATAGGAGTTCGGCGCGGTGAACGCCAACCCGCCGATGAACAGGACGAGTGCGCAGAACAGAGTGCGGTTGCGTCGTGAGTGCATCGACTGCTGGCTGGCGGCGATCGCGGCGATGGCGGCCAGCGCGGCAGCGATACCGGCGAAGACGCCGAAGTGGTGGGTCCACTTGGTCGGCGTGAACATGAGGAACACCAGTGAGGCGAAGGTGATCGCGACGATGCGGCGGGTGGGTCCGATGGCGGTGCCGGGGATGCGGTTCTTGCGGATCAGAACCGCGGCGGAAACGACGAGTCCGAGGATCATCGCGAGGACGGCGAAGCGCCGGGCGATGTCGCCGTCGGCGGAGAACGCGAACAGCAGCGAGTAGCGGCCCATCTCGTTGTACCAGTTCATCGAAGGCCCGAGTGCCGTCTTCATGCTCGATGCCTCGGAGAACGAGCGCAGGGTCAGGTTCGAGAACACCACGAAGGCCACGAAACTGCCGGCGGCCAGGATCGGGGCGATGAGCGCGACGTAGGACCACCTCAGCGCGCGGCGCGACGTCGAGTCGCCGGTGATGACCCGGGCGCGCTTGATCAGCGCCATGATCATCGGTCGGGCACCGGCGATCAGTGCGGCGACCGCGAGCAGGCCGGTCGGACCGGCGGCGAGGCTGAACGCGCCGACGGTGCAGGCCACCGCGGCGGGGAGCAATCGGCCGGTGGCGATGGCGCGTTCCACCGAGCACCAGGTCAGCAGCGCGCCGAGGCAGATGATCGGCTCGGGACGCAGACCGTTGTTGAACGGGAACCAGCAGGCCAGGAAGGTGAACGCGGCTGTCCAGGCCACCATCGGGCGGGTCACCGCAGCCCGGCCCAGCCGCGGGATCACCTCGTGACTCACGATGAGCCACACCAGGATTCCGCAGGCCAGTGCCGGCAGGCGCATCCAGGGGCTGGCGACCGACACGTGGCTCAGCAGTCCGAAGACCTGGTAGTACCAGCCGAACGGGGCCTCGGGCGCGCCGTACCAGCGGAAGTAATTCGCGGTGTAGTCGGTGTCCTGTGCGACCCGCGACATCGTCAGGAGGTAACCGTCGTCGGAGGTGTTGGGGCCGACGATGTGCCACAGGATCAGTGCGCCGATCACCACATAGTCGCGCGAGTTGAGGCGCCACCAGCGGGCGGGGAAGATGCGACGGTGCTTGCGGCCGTCGGTTGCGTCGAGGGTGGCCAGCGCCGCGAGTGAGAGCAGCGTCGCGGCCACTCCGACGATGATGACGAGCCACTTGGAGAGGGTCGGCGCGGTGTTGTAGCGGGAGTCGACGGTGACATGTGCGTCGAGACCGTCGATCTCGGACGCGGGCCCGGACAGGTCGGTGAAGAGGCCGGTGACCTGCGGCCGCTGGTCGGGCGAGTTCTTGAAGGCCTCTTTGTCCTCGGTGGTCCCCTCGAGCGGTTCCCCGGCATCGTCGGTCATGCCGACGAATTCGGCGGTCACCGCGTCGGAATCGGCGAGGACGACGATCTCGCGGCAGTCCTGTGCGCGCATGTCCTGGAGCCTGGCGGAGATCAGCGGGACATTACGGATGACCACCTCGACGCCTTGGCGGTCGGCGGTGGCATCGGCGGCACCCGTCTTACGGATGAAGAGGCCGCGCTCGGCGGATTTCTCCGCCTGCTTCGGCGTGGTCGACAGCAGGACCGAACCGCCGGGCGGGAGGTCGTCGACGGCCGTGCACGGGATCGTGACGTCGAGGTCGACGGGCGTGTAGCCGATGAGCGGGGAGGCGACGGAACCGATCTGCCCGTTCTGGGGCCAGTTGATCTCCGCGGTCTTCTGCTCGACCGGCATCAGCGGGGTGGCGAGCGCGAGCAGGAACCCGAGCAGGCCGGTGACTATGGCGACGATCCTCGCTCGTCGAACGGTCTGCGCTGGCACAAAGAGAGATGGTAGCCCTTGCGGTGTCTCGCCCCGGTCGGTGAGGCGACACCCTGCGCGACGCCGCAGGTGCGCCGGGGTCCGGCGACTATGGTGAACCCATGTCCGACTCCACGTCCGATTCGGCCGGTCCCGAACCGCTGCCGATCTTGCTGCTCAACGGGCCGAACCTGAACACCCTGGGTACCCGTGAGCCGGCGATCTACGGCTCCGAGACGCTCGAGGACGTCGTCGACCTCGCCGAGCGGACGGCGTCGGAACTCGGTTTCGGCCTGCGTGCGGCGCAGACCAATCACGAGGGCCAGATGATCGACTGGATTCACGAGTCGGTCGGGAAGATCAGCGGCATCGTCATCAACCCCGGTGGGTGGACCCACACGTCCGTCGCCCTCGCCGACGCCCTGGTGGTGCCCGGTGTGCCGATCTTCGAGGTCCACATCAGCAACGTGCACAAGCGTGAGGCCTTCCGCCACCACTCCTATGTCTCGCCCCTCGCGGCCGGCGTCATCGCGGGGTACGGCATCCGCGGCTACGAGTTCGCGATCCGGCGACTCGCGGAGATCGCGGCCTGAGCCCCCTTTTGCAACCCGAGGGTTGCAAGTCGCGGATATTGGTGCAACCGTTGGGTTGCATCATTCGAAGCGGCCCAGGAGGCGTCATGAGTGCGACCGATCCCGAGACAACCAGTGCGACAATCGATGAGGACCTCGACCGGATCGAGCGGGAGATCGACATCGAGGCGTCCGCCGAGCGCGTCTGGCAGCTCGTCAGCGAGCCGGGCTGGTACATCAACGACAACGCGATCACCGAGCACCGGATCGACCGCGACGGGGACCTGTCGACGGTGCACGATCCGGTCCACGGCGCCTTCGTCTTTCGCACGGTGGAACTCGACGAGCCGCGCTACGCGGCCTTTCGATGGCTTGCCGACGCAACCGATCCCGACTCGGAGTCGACGTTGGTCGAGTTCTGGATCACCGATTCCGGTTCCGGGGTGACCCTCAGGGTCGTCGAGTCTGGATTCGCCTCACTGTCCGGTTCGGACGCGGAACGACGCGCCAGGTTCGACGGCAACGTCGAAGGCTGGAAGATCGAGCTCGAACTCGCATGCGCCCACCTGGAGAGCGGTTCTCGTGGTTGACCTCGTCCCGGTCGAGATCTTCGGTGCCCTGGCCGACGAGAGTCGCTGGCAGATCCTCGTCAGACTGGGAACCGAACCGGCGTCGGCGTCGACCCTCGCCACCGAGTTGCCGATCAGCCGTCAGGCGATCGCCAAACATCTCAAGATCCTGACCGAGGCGGGCCTGGTCACCGCGTCCCGCGCCGGACGCGAAATCCGTTACGAGGCGGTCGGTTCGGAGCTTTCGCGCGTTGCGCAGCACCTGGACACGATCGCCCGCGGATGGGATCGCCGACTGGCCGGCATCAAGAAGGCTGCCGAAGGTGGCTGACTGGGGAGCGCGTAGATGTCGCGAAACGTGGCGGCTGGCGACACGTTCCGCGACATCTGCGTTCAGGGCGCCCCGTCGCCGATGATCTCGTCGAGCGCCCGCGCGGTCTCCGCGGCGTGCGGCGCCCGGATCATCGAGACGTGGTCACCGTCGATGTCGAGGAATTCCACCCTGCCCGAGGTGAAGTGACTCCACAGCGCGGGATCGTCGGTGTTGGTGCGCGCCTTCACCACCGTGATCGGGCCCGAGTAGGGACTGGGCCGGTGACGGCGGATCATCCTGGTGCCCAGGCGGAAGAAGACGACCCACTGCACCGGCGTCGACAACGGGACGAGTCCCGCGGTGAGGACGAGGGCGTTGAGGGCGATCTCCTGCACGACGCGCTGGACCGGTGAGCCGGCGGGCTTCTTCTCCTCGGTCCCGGTACGGTCCGGCAGCGTCTCTTCGGTCTTGGTCAACGAGCGCAACGAGTCTCGGACGCGCTGTGCGACGTTCGGCGCGTTCCCGGAAAGGCGTTGCGCCAGAACCGGGTCGATGACCGAGTCGAGCACCGCGACCGGACGGCAGGTCTCGCCGGCCCGGGTGAGGCGAGCGGCGACCTCGACGGCGATGAACCCGCCCAGCGAGTAGCCGCCGATCTGATACGGGCCATGGGGTTGCACCGAGCGGATGTCGGCGATGGCACGGCGCGCCGCGGCGCGTACGGAATGATCTGCACGGCCGCGTTTTTCGACGCCCCTCGACTGGATGGCGTAGACCGGGCGGTCGCCGGAGAGGGCGCGGACGACCGGTGTCAGGCTCGTCGCGAGGCTGCCGGCCCCGGCGATCAGGAAGATGGGGTCGCCGTGCCCCTTCCGTAGCGGGATCAGCGTGGCGCCGGTCGCGTTCTTCGACCGCTCCTTCGCGGCCGCCTCGATCCGCTGCGCGAACTGCGCGATCGTCGGTGCCTCGGCGAGCATGGCGGTGTTCACCTCCAACTGGAGGTGATGCTGAACCTCGGAGAGCATCTTCGCAGCAGCGAGTGAGTCGCCGCCGAGTTCCACGAAGTCGTCGTGGCGACCGAAGGACTGGGGTTCGAGACCGAGGATCTCGCCCCAGAAGCGGTGCAGCGCCATCTCGGTGAGTCCGCGCGGACGCTCGGGCGTCGGACGTGGAGGGGGAGGCGGCAGGGCACCGCGGTCGACCTTGCCCCGCTCGTTGCGCGGGATCTCCGAGACCACGACGATGTCACGCGGGATCATCCACGGTGTCAGTGTCTTCCCGAGTTCGTGGCGGATCTCGGCAGGCGACGGCGACCACTTCTGCGGGTCGACGGCCACGTGCGCGGTGAGCCGGCCCTCCTCCCGGTCGGCGGTGACGACGGCGTCGGTGGTCCAGGGCAGCGAGCGCAGCGCGGACTCGACCTCGAGGGGTTCGACGAGGTAACCGCGGACCTTGATCGCATCGTCACCGCGACCGAGCAGTGCGAGTGCACCATTCTCGTCGAGACGGCCGAGATCGCCGGTGCGATAACGCCGGCGGCCGTCGGGCAGCGAGGTGAAGCGAGCCGCGGTCAGCTCCGGATTCGCGTGATATCCGGAGGCGATGTTCGCTGATTCGACGATGACCTCGCCGGTCGACCCCGTTGGTAGATCCCGACCGTCCTCGTCGACGATGCGGACGAACTTGTCCGACGCCGGGATGCCGACCGGGATCGCGCCGTCTTCGACCTCGCGTTCCGGCGGGAAGAGATTGAAAGCGAGGTTGCCGACCTCGGATGCGCCTGCCCAGCAGCAGAACACACCCCGAGGGAGGATCGTGTTCCGCGCGAGTTCGACGTCCGTGCGATGTGCGGGCTCACCGCAGGTCGACAACAGGCGAAGGGAATCGACGGCATCCTCGGCGTCGACCTCGCCCAGCCACGACCGGAGCAGTGACGGCGTGCAGTGCGCGGTGGTGGCGCCTTCGGCGGACAGCCAGTCCCGCAACCCGGTGGTGGTGCGGCGCCGGACATCCCACAGCAGCATCGTCGCGCCGTTCAGGACGCTCATCGCGAGCGCGTCGAGCCCGCCGCCGAAGCTCAGCGGCAGTAGCACGGCCGCGCGGTCGTCGGGGCCGAGCTCCATGAACCGGCGGCCGTCACGCGCGTGGTTGACGGGGGTTCGCTGCGCGAGCACCACGCCCTTGGGGGTGCCGGTGGACCCGGAGGTGAACAGCAGGACCGCGGGATCATCGGGGGCGGGTTCGACGACACGCGTCTCGTGAAGTTCGTGATCGATGACAGTCGCCGGGGCGAGGAGATGTGCCCCGGACAGTTCCAGGATGTTCGCGCGGCGGTCATCGGGCAGGAACGGATCGACCATGACGAGCGAACGTCCGGCGCACCAGACCGCGAGCATGGAGATCACCGAGTCGATGTCGGATTCGATCTCGACGGCGACCGGGCTGTCGGTCGGGGTGGTGTCGAGGATTGCGCGGGCGAGGTCGTCCACTCGCGTGGCCGCCTGCGCGAAGGTGATCGACTGCTCGGGAGTGCGGATCGCGGCCGCGTCGCCGCGGCCGCGGGCGATGGCTCGCCACCGGGCGGCGACGGTCGGCGCCGCGGACTCGGCTGATCCGGCTGCGGTGGACAGAAGGGCATCCAGATGTTTGTCGCCGGTCATGTCTCGAACTCCCCAGGTGGCGGGGGTGACCACGGATGCGGCTCCGTGCGGGACTCGGCCCCTCCTCCGGCCCCGGGAAATGAACTCAGGTAAAGCTACCCTTTGTTCGATGCGGCGGCACCGCCGGATGGCGAGAACGTGGCGGGGGTAACAGTAGGGTGAGGACGAATCGGTAGGCCCGGATCGCCCGACGAGAGGGAGCGATGCAGTTCGACGACGTGATCCTGGGGCGGCGCAGCATCCGCGGCTTCACACCGGAGCCCGTGCCCCGGGAACTCATCGAGGAGATCCTCGCGCTCGCCATGCGGGCGCCGTCCTCGATGAACACCCAGCCCTGGAACTTCTATGTGATCACCGGTGAACCACTCGATCGCATCCGCGCGGGCAACACCGAACGCAACCTTGCGGGGGTGCCGCACTCCCGCGAGTTCCGGACCGGGGCGGAGAAGTTCACCGGCGTCCATCGTGATCGCCAGGTGGGCGTCGCGAAGCAGCTGTTCACCGCCATGGGCATCGCTCGCGAGGACATGGAGATGCGACAGGACTGGGTCCTACGGGGATTCCGCCAGTTCGATGCCCCGGTCTGTGTCATCGTGACCTACGACCGCATCCTGGACGGCAGCGACGACACCCCCTTCGACTGCGGAGCGGTCTCCACCGCGCTGGTGAACGCCGCCTGGTCCCGCGGTCTCGGTGCGGTGATCAACAGCCAGGGCATCATGCAGTCGCCCGTGGTCCGGGAACATGCTGGGATACCGGATGACCAGGTCATCATGAAGAGCATCGCGCTGGGCTGGCCGGATGAGACGTTCCCGGCCAATTCGGTGGTCTCCGAACGCAAGACGGTCGAGGAAGCCGCCACGTTCGTGGGGTTCGGCGACTAGTTCAGAGCGCCAGCGCTCGGCGACAGTTCAGAGCGCCAGCGCTCGGCGAGCCGCGTCGGCGACGCTGCCTCGATACAGCGGCCCGTGTCCGGCAAGCAGCAGCTCGGCGTCGAGTTCGGTGAACGTTTCGACGCTCCGACGCGCGGTGGCCTCGTCGTGCTGGAACGGCGACGGAATGCATTGTGGCCCGGCGATCGCCGACACTTCGTGACCGCTGACCAGCGCATCACCGGAGACCAGGGCACGCCCGTCGCCGACCAGGTATGAGCTGTGGCCGTCGGTGTGACCGTGGCTGGAAAGGGCCATCGGTGACCCAGGCAGGTCCAGTTTCTCCGGGAAGGACTCTGCCGCAGACAGTCCGGCCCGACTCAACACCCCGAGAGGTGTGGTCTTCGCGAGCCAGGACCACAGGCGTCGGGTGCCGGCGAGTGGCGCGAGGTCGAGCGCGTTGGCCTGCTGAAGATGGTGCCGCCGGGCGTGGTCGACCTCGACGGGATCCATGTAGATCGGGAATCCGTACCGCGCCTGCAGTTTCGCGAGTCCGCCGAGGTGGTCTACGTGCGCATGGGTCAGCAGCGCACCGCGGATGTCCTCCGGACGACGGCCGATCCGGTTGATCGATTCGACGACCTGCCCGGCCTGTCCGGGGTAGCCGCCGTCGATGAGGGTGAGCTCACCGTCCTGTTCCAGCAGCACCCAGTTCACGACGTCGGTGTGCACGAAATGCGTTGTCGACGAGTCACCGTCGAGGCGCGTGATCTCCAGCGGCCGGGCGGTGCTGATCGGGAGACGCATCGATCACTTCCGGACGACGAGGACGAACGGGCCCACCTCGGTGACCTCGAACCGGGGGTCGTCGAAGACCGAGGGATCGAAGGTGACGGTGTAGCGCTTGACGTTCGGGTCGTTCGGGTAGACGTCCTCGGCGAGGCGGAGGGAGTACCCGTCGGAGCTGTACCGGAACAGGAAGACATCGGGTGCCTTCCACGGTGACTCTTCGAGGTGCCGGACCAGCTGGTCGGCGTCCTCCGCCTTCGCCCAGCGTGCGATGGCCGCGGCGCGCTTGTCGAACTCGGCCAGCGGGTTGGCGTAGTGGGAGGTGAGTCCCTGGAAGCCCCAGTACGGGTAGATCGACAGGAACCCGAAATCGGCGGTGAGGACGACGTTCTCGGTTGCCGGCCGGCCGGTCTGCTCGCCGATGAGCTTGTCGATCTCGGCGAAATACGACTCGGCGCCGGCCGGGCGTTCGTCTGCGCGTTTTCCGTAACCGTCGGTGTCGGTGTACGCCGTGGTGATCTCCGTGCCGAGATGACCGGGGATGCTCTGTGCCGCTGCGATCGCGGCGAGCACGGCCACCGCGCCCACGACGACGCGTACGTCGCCGAACCTGCCCACAGCCCAATGGCCGATGTCGACGACGCCGAAGACGCCGGCCGCGGCGAGCGCGGCCACCAGGATCGGCTCGAGCCGGAAGGACAGCAGGGTGGTGCCCAAAGCGGTCATGAGCATCGACAGCAGGCAGAAGAGGTACACCGTGATCACGGTGGCGCCCATGGCCACTGCGACGGTGCGGGTCCGGAAACGCAGGAGAATCCACAGCAGGCCGATCATCGTGATCGCACCGACCAGGTTGACCCCGAACATGGGCAGCGGGAACGTCGCCCCGCGCTCCGGAAGGTAGTGTTCGGCGGTTCCGCCGCTGGCCGGGGCGCTGGACAGACGCTTCAGCAGATACGGTGCCCAGACCAGCAGCGCGATGAGCCCGGCGATGACGCCCACCGAGAGGAGTCGGCCCATGACGGCGACCACGATCTCGCGGCGGTGCGCCTTGACGGTCCGGGTCGGTGTCGCCTTGTTGGACGCGGCGAGCCAGCCCTGGACGAGGAAGTAGCAGGCCAAGAGGATCGCGGTCAGCGCGAACAGGCCGGTGTAGAGCGTGTAGGTCGCGGCCGAGATGCCCAGGAAGACACCGGCTCCGATCACCGCGGGCCAACTGGTCGAACCCCGGAGCGGTCCGGCCGGTCCCTCGGCGGCGCGTGTGCGTCCCCGCAGTGCGTAGGTGAGGACGATCATCATCGGCACACCGATGATCACGAGGATCGCGGCGTACGGCTCGGGCGAGGCGTACAGCAGCGCCAGCGTGGTCACCGCGAGGCCCAGTGCCACCCCGCGATCCGCACCGAACATCCGATTGAACAGGAGGACGGCGACCGCCGCGGCCACCGCCATCGACACGATGGCCCACGGCTTGTAGGCCTCCCACCCGGGCTGGCCGAGCAGATTCGCGAACCGGCCGCCCCACCAGAACCAACCGGCCGGGTAGTACGGCGGCAGATCCGGGTAGGTCATGTCCGCCAGGCGCGGACTCGACGACATCCGCGTCAGGTACTCGGTGCGGAACTCCTGGTCGACGGACAGGCCGAAGAGGTAGAGACGCGTTGCGCCCAAGGGCATCCCGATGGTGACCGTCACGAACGCCGACATCGCCGCCGCCGACAGGAACGGGACGAGTACCCGCCCTTTCCCGTAGCGGTACAGCAGTGCGACGACGACGAGCACCGCGATCGCGAGGACCTGACCGGCGGTCGTCAGCGACCGGGTCACGTTCGACGAGTTGAAGGCCGGCCAGTTGACGGTCTCGATCGCCTTGAGACCGATGATCGACACCACCGCACCGACCACCACCGCCATCAGCAGGAGCAGTGCTGTCCGGCCCAGGCGTGCGGCCGTGGTCGGACCGGAGTCTGCTTCCTGAGGCGCGGTCGTGGGGTCCTGGCGGTCAGCGCTCACGGAAGTCGTCATCGCTCGCAATCGCAGTCGGCGTCGAGGGCTGCTAGACGGGCAGCTTGCGGAAGATCGGGCGCGGGATGTGGCGCAGGACCATCATGATGTAGCGGAAAGGACCGGGGACCCAGACGATCTCCTTGCCCTTGGTGGCCGCGGCGACCGCCAGGCGACCCACGTCTTCCTTCTCGACGGTCAGCGGCGCTTCCTTGACGTGCGCCGACAGTCGCGTGCGGACCTGACCCGGACGGATCACGAGGACGCGAGGACCGAAGGGGCGCAACGCCTCGCCGAGTCCGAGGTAGAAACCGTCGAGTCCGGCCTTGGTGGAGCCGTAGACGAAATTGCTGCGACGGACGCGCTCACCGGCGACCGAGCTCATCGCGATGATCTGGCCGTGGCCCTGGGCGCGCATCTTCTCGCCGAGGAGCACACCGACGGAAACCGCTGCGGTGTAGTTGATCTGGGCTTCGGCGACCGCGAGACCGTGGTCCTGCCAGGCCTGCTCGTCGTCGCCCTGGATGCCGAAGGCGACGATGGCCACGTCGACGTCGCCGTCGGCGAAGGCCTTCTCGATCACGTCGCGGTGGGTGTCGGTGGCGCGGGCGTCGAAGTCGATGACGCTGACCTCGGTGGCGCCGGCCTTCTTGGCCTTCTCGACCGCGGCCTCGACGGTCGGGTCACCCGGCAGGGCAGCGAGGATGACCCGGGCCGGACCCTTGCTCAGGTACTCGGCGGTGATGGCGAGCCCGATCTCCGAGCTCCCTCCCAGGACCAGGATGGACTGTGGGACGCCGACGGCGTTCATCATCGTGGGTCTTCTCGCTTTCGGTGGTCTGCGGCCGGTGGGCCGCAAAGGTGGTATGAGGGTCGGAACCGGTTGTGGGTCAGGCGAGTTCGAGTCGACGGCCCATGTCGGACATGAACACCCGGTTGGGGTCGATCCGACGCCGCGTGGCGATCCACTCGTCGATGCGCGGGTACATCGAGTGGAAGTTCGCCGCCGATGTCCGCGAGTCCTTCGCGGTGTAGAGGCGTCCGCCCATGGCCATCACCCGACGGTCGAGATCGTTGAGGAACTCGGCGAGCCCGGCCTTGACCGGGAAGTCGAGGCAGACGTTCCAGCCCTTGAACGGGAAGCTGAGCGGCGCCTTGTTGCCGTCGCCGAACAGCTTGATCACGTTGAGGAAGCTGACGTGCCCCGACGCCTGGATGTGCTCGATGAGGTTGGTGAACTCGGCCTCGTTACCGGTGGGCACGATGAACTGGTACTGGCAGAATCCGCCGCCGCGACCGTAGGCGTTGTTCCAGTCACCGAACACGTCGAGCATGTGGTAGAACTGCGCCAGATTCTTGACCTTGCCCTCGCTGGGCGGGCCGATCCGGTAGTACGCCTCGCCGACCGCCGAGAAGCTGAGCTTGTTGGCCAGCCCGCGCGGGAAGACGTCCGGGAACCGCACGAGCGGTTTGTTGTTGAACGACAGCGGGTTGTCGCGGTACTTCTCCGGCAGCTCGTCGACGCGCGCCAGATTGCCGCGCGAGAAGGTGCCGCGACCGAGCTTCGGCGGTGCGCTGATGGTGTCGAACCAGCCCGACGCGTACTCGTAGCCGTCCTCGAAACCGTCCTGCAGATGCAGGTCGAGCGTTTCCTGCAGGGACCCGGTGCGCGCGGTGTCGGCGATGAAGTAGGCGCTCTCGGTGCGCTTCATCTGGATCTTCGCGCGCAGCACGATGCCGGTGAGGCCGATGCCGCCGACCGTTGCCCAGAACAGTTCGCCGTTCGGGTCGTCGCCGGAGCCGTCCGGGGTGAGCGTCAGGATGCGGCCGTCGGCCACGAGGAGCTGCATCTCGACGACGTGGTTGCCGAAGCTGCCCTGGCTGTGGTGGTTCTTGCCGTGGATGTCGTGCGCGATCGCACCACCCACGGTGACCTGACGCGTGCCCGGGAGCACCGGCACCCAGAGGCCGTACGGGAGCGCGGCCTGCATGAGGGTGTCGAGGGAGACGCCGGCGTCGAGGTCGACCGTCGCGGTCTCCTCATCGATGGCGTAGATCCTGGTCAGCGGCGTCATGTCGATCGTGAGACCGCCGCTGTTCTGGCCGGACTCGTTGTACGAACGGCCGAGCCCGCGGGCGATGACACCGCGCTTGAGGTAGTCCGGCTTGTCCGCGTTGTCGTCGGCGACGCGGGCGACCGCCTCGGCGATGACCTCGGGATACGGCGTGGACAGCACGTGCCCCTCGATCGGGGTGGTGCGAGACCAACCCACCAGCTTGCGGGTCGTGATCGGCAACAACTCTTCAGTAGACATCGCAGAAGAGACTACTCGGCCGCCGTAGGCCGACGGCAAGAGACGAGCTGCGACAGTCGTCGCACAAGGGCGGGTTGGGTCGGGACAACGCTTTGTTGTGTGTGGAGACCACACGGTCCACGAGATGGTTGTATGTCGTGGTCAGCGGAGTTGGTGAGACGAAAGGTGTTGTTACCGTGGTCCTTCTACGTGGAGGTGGCGTCGTACGGAGAGTGTTGGCGATATTTGCCGCTGCATTCGCGCTGTCTCTGGTCGTTGCGGGTTGTTCTGGGTCGAACGACTCCGCCGGATCGGGGTCCGCGGCGAGCAGCGGTGCGAGTCCGTCAGGCTCGTGGGATGCCGATGGCAAGCCGGTCAATGGCGGGCCGGTCGGACAGAACGGCTCCACCGGCAACAACCTGACCAAGGACTATTGTGCGCACAACACCGACGAGAAGTGTCCGGTCGGAAGCTACCTGGGCGTGCATGTCGCCGCGCACGCGAAGAGCGGTTCGTGGGATGCCGATGGCAAGCCGGTCAACGGCGGCCCGACCGGTGCGGACGGATCCACGGGGAGTGGTCTGACCCAGGAGTACTGCGCGCGCAACCAGGATCCGGCCTGTCCCCGGAACAGCTATGTGGGGGCCAACGCCGTCCGAAACCCTGATGGCAGCCATTCGTATGTGACCTGTGAGGGCACCGTGTGCACCAATCCCAATCACGGCGGCGGCGACGGTACCGGCGCGTGGGATGCGGACGGTCAGCCGGTGAACGGGGGACCGGGTGGTGCTGATGGGTCGACCGGGAACAACGTGGACCAGCAGTACTGTGCGCAGAATCAGGATCCGTCGTGCCCGCAGGGCACCTATGTCGGCCCCGATGCCATCCAGAGTCCCGACGGCGCCAACCGGTACGTCCCGTGCGAGGGAACGATCTGCACCAACCCCGATCGGGGCGCCGGTGATGATCCGGAAACCGGTGATGCCCCGGACCCCACCCCGGCCGGCGACCCCGATGACGAGGACGGCGGGAACTGAGGGACGGCCAGGCCGGTGCCCGTTCACCGCGGCGCGCCGACCTGTCGATGACATGATCCGTGTCGTACACGCAGTGTCCGAGTCCGGGGGATTGGTAACGATGTCCACACGTCTACACCTGAACGCCATGCGACCACGCGATCCCGATGAAGCGGGACGGACCGCCAGCACGCTCGAGCTCTTCTTCGATCTGGTGTTCGTGGTCGCGGTGAGTATCGCGGCTGTCCAGTTTCACCACGCGCTGACCGAGAACCACATCGTGGACGGCTTGATCTCGTATGCGTTCGTGTTCTTCGCCATCTGGTGGGCGTGGATGAACTTCACGTGGTTCGCAACCTCCTTCGAAACCGACGACTGGCTGTACCGGGGGCTGACGTTCTTGCAGATGGCCGGCGTGCTGGTGTTGGCGTCCGGGATCGGGTCCGCGTTCGTGGACCACGAGTTCGGACTGGTGGTCGTCGGTTACGTGATCATGCGTGTGGCGATGGTGGCCCAGTGGTTGCGCGCTTCCGTCTCGGCCGGGGATCGCCGCCGGACAACCCAGCTCTACGCCGCCGGGATCGCCGTCCTCCAGATTTTGTGGCTGCTGTGGCTGCTCGTCCCGTCGGGTGCGGCCTCGACCGTCGCGTTCGTGGTGCTCGCCGGAGCCGAGCTCGCCGTTCCGGTGATCGCCGAACGACAGGGAACTACCCCGTGGAATCCGCACCACATCACCGAACGGTACGGCCTGTTCACCCTGATCCTGCTCGGCGAGAGTCTGCTGGCGTCGTCGAATGCGATCATCGAGGCGTTGGACAACGACCAGGCGCTCGCTCCGCTGATCTCGATCGCGATCCTGACCTTCATCGCGACGGCGGCGCTGTGGTGGATCTACTTCTGGCCACCCCACCATCGGGCGATCGGGTCGCTGACCGATTCGCTGCGCTACGGATACGTCCACTACTTCGTCTTCGCCGCCGCGGGCGCATTCTCGGCAGGGATCGAGGTCGAGATCGACGCCCTGACCGATCACAGCGTGCTGACCGAAACCCAGTCATCGTTCACGGTCACGATCCCGATCGCCGTGTTCATCCTCGGGATCTGGTGGATCGCGCTGCGCGCCAACGCCGATCGCGTGGTCAACACAGTGGTCCCGGTCGGGGCCGTGCTGGTCTTGTTCGACCCGCTCATCCCGGTCCCGTTCGCGCTGACTGCCGTGTTCCTCATCGCGATCGTCGTCGTGCTGGTGCTCCGGCCCCCGCTGAGCGAGGAGGCGACTCACGCGAGGTGATCTGCGCGGAGTGCGACGCAACGCGCGTAGGGCTCCTGCCGCGATCCCGGGGACCGCCTCAGCCGCCGCCTCCGCTCACTATCGCATCGCGGACCGCGGAGTGGGTGTGCGGCAACCACATCGCCTGTACCGGTGCCAGGGGTGGTTCGTCGAACGCGAGGACGCGGACCGTACCGCCCTGTAGGTCGCCGGGCACATCGGTGACGAACGCACAGGCCTCCGGATACCGCCGCACCGCGGTGAACGGTGGGGTGCCCTGGATCTGGTTCACGACGAGGGTGGGTTCGAAACCCGCACGGCGGCAATAGGAGATGAGGAAGTCGGTGTAGAAGGACTTTCGCTCGGGAGCCCAGACCACGATGGGTGTGTCCGCCAGATCGCGGGCGGTGATCGAGCGCCGGTGGGCCAGGAGATGGTCGGCGACGACGGCGATCCGGAGTTCGTGATACGCGAAGACGGCGGAGGTCAGATTCGCCGGAGAATCGACACCCCGCCGAAGTGCGACGTCGATCTCGTTGGCGAACAACAGTTCTTGGAGCTGTCCGGGAAAGACCTGCCGTGCGGTGATTGGCTGATGCGGCATCGATGCGATCGCAGGCGCGATGAGGTGGTAGACCTCTTCGCCGGAGATCGCCGGCGAGTGTCCGACGACGAAGGGTCTGACGATTCCTCGGGCGGACTCGCGTACTTCGGTGAGTAGCGAGGTGTTGCCCGCCAGCAGGGCCCTGGCCCCCGCGTAGAGCGTGTTCCCGGCGTCGGTGAGGTGCAGTTTCCGGCGGCTGCGATCGAAGAGCGTGACGTCGACCTCGCGTTCGAGCTGTCGGATCGACGCGGACAGGGCTTGCTGGGTCAGGAACAGTTGTTGCGCCGCCGCCGACAGAGTCTCCGATTCGACCGCCACCACGAACTGATGCAGGCGCCGTGTGTCGAGCAGGTCGACGTCTGGTGACGTCATGAACGATCCCCTTACACAATCTCTGTTTGTGAAAGCACCATACATCATCGATTGAAGATTGTTCTTCTGTATCTGAGACTGAACATATGACCACACCGCAGAAGACAACCGAACTCACCCGACTCGACGGACAGGGCGCTCTCGTTGCGGGCGGCGCGAAGAACCTCGGAAAGCTTGTCGCGATTGACCTCGCGCGTCGGGGCGCGAACGTGTTCGTCCACTACAACAGCGACGCGACCAAGGCCGCCGCCGACGACACTGTCGCCGAGATCCGTTCCCTCGGCGTGGAAGCCGTCGCCCACCAGGCCGATCTCACGACTGCAGCGGCGGTCACCGACCTGTTCGACACCGCGTCCAGGGACTTCGGTCGACTCGACATCGCGGTCAACACCGTGGGCAAGGTCCTTCGCAAGCCGATCCTCGAGACCACGGAAAACGACTACGACGGGATGTTCGCCGTCAACTCGAAGGCCGCGTACTTCTTCCTCAAGGAGGCGGGTGCGCATCTCGAACGAGGTGGCAAGGTGATCACCGTCGTCACGAGTCTGCTCGCCGCATATACCGACGGCTACTCGACCTATGCCGGCGGGAAGAGTCCGGTCGAGCACTTCAACCGAGCTGCATCGAAGGAGTTCGCCGACCGCGGCATCTCGGTCAACGCCATCGGTCCGGGACCGATGGACACCCCCTTCTTCTACCCGCAGGAAACGCCCGAGCGAGTCGAGTTCCACAAGTCCCAAGCGATGGGCGGTCGCCTGACCCGCATCGAGGACATCGCGCCGATCGTGACGTTCCTGTGCACCGACGGGTCGTGGATCACCGGACAGACGCTTTTCGCCAACGGCGGCTACACCACCCGCTGACCGCGGCCGCCGGCTCCCAGCACCGCGGCCGCCGCGTTACGGCCCGGGATGCCGCTCACGCCTCCGCCGCGTCGTGCGCCGGCGCCGCAGAGCAGCAACCGCGGGTGGCGGGTCTCCACGCCCCAGGTGCCGACCTCCGTCGCGGTCTCGGCCCACGGCCACCTCAGCGACTGGTGGAAGATGTTGCCGCCGGGCAGCCCGAGCATCTCCTCGAGGTCCTGCGGCGTCTTGGTCTCGATGCACGGGCGGCCGTCGAGGTCGTGGGCGATGACGTTCTGGATCGGCTCGGCCAGGACTGCGTTCAGCGAGGCGAAGGTCGCGCCCACCGCGTGCTGGATGGCACCCGGCTCGTCGAACACGTCGGGCGGCATGTGCAGGCCGAACAGTGTGAGCGTGTGTTTGCCGTCGAGTTCGGGTCCGAGGATGGACCGGTCGGAGAGGGTGTGGCAGTAGATCTCGCACGGGGGGAGGTCGGGGACCTCGCCGCGTGCGGCCTGTCGCCAGGCCTCGTGGAGCTGGCTCGCGGTCTCGTTGATGTGGAAGGTCCCGGCGAACGCCGCCTCCGGCGACACCGATTCGTCGCGGAGTCGGGGGAGACGGTCGAGCAGGAGGTTGATCTTCAACTGCGAGCCGCGCGGTTGCGCCTCGCAGGCGATCGGGTCGTCGAGCAGCGTGTTGAGGACCTGTGGAGCGCAGGCGGCGTAGAGCATCGAACCGCGGACCGTGCGTGTGCCGTGGATGCGGTCGGAGTACTCGACGGTTCCGTCGGCGGGGTCGACGCCGGTCACGGTGACGCCGGTGCAGATCTCGGCGCCCGCCGACGTGGCCGCCTGGTAGAGCGCACCCGAGACGGCGCCCATACCCCCGACCGGGACGTCCCAGTCCCCGGTCCCGCCGCCGATCACGTGATAGAGGAAGCAGATGTTCTGTCGCAGCGACGGATCGTCGAGGTCGGCGAAGGTGCCGATCAGGCCGTCCGTGGCGGCGATGCCGCGCACCAGGTCGTCGTCGAAGTACTGGCTGAGCAGGGTGCCGAGCGGCAGGGTCGTGAGCGCCTCCCACAGCTCGGCGTCGGAGGTGTCGGTGCCGACCGCGAGTTCGTGCATGTCGGCGGCGGTGCGCAGCGGTTCGGTCAGGGTCGGGAAGACGCGCTGGGCGAGGGTGCCGACGCGGCGGTAGAAGGACTGCCACGCCATGAAAGCGGCGTTGGAATAGCCCACGGCGTCGGCCCCTACGCGATCGGCACGGACCACCCGGCGGAAGGATTCCGCGGTCGCGTCGTCGTCCTGGGTGTCGATGAGGATGCCGCGCGTCGGGTCCGACGGCAGCGGTGTGTACGACGAGTAGCGGCGTCGGATCAGCGAGACGTCGAGGTCGAGGTCGGTGATGATCTCACGGGGCATCAGCGAGACCAGATACGAGAACCGCGACAGCTGGGCCGCGAGACCGGGGAAGGGCATCGCCGAGACGGTCGCCCCGCCGACGTGGTCTGCCTTCTCCAGGACGAGGACCCGGCGACCGGCGCGCGCGAGATAGGCGGCGGCGGTCAGGCCGTTGTGTCCCGCGCCGATGATGACGTCGTCATAAGAAGCAACTGCGGTGCCCATCGATCCTGTGCCCATCGCTTAAAGGGTCTCAGATCGACGGACACCGCAGAGGCGTCCTGTGATTCTCGGATCAGCGCAGGATGCGGGCCACGAACGGGGTGGAGTCCTTCATCGAGGCGAGAACCGCGCTGGAGTGGTCGTCCTCGGGGTAGACGAACAGCTCGACGGGCTGGTTGTTGGCCTTCATCTGTGCGTAGAGCGACAGCGCCGACGGTGCCGGCACATCGACGTCACGCAGGCCCTGGCCCAGGAAGATCGGACGGTCGTAACCCTTGTACGGCGTCGCCATGTACTTGTGCAGCGCCGGGCTCAGCCCCGGGATCGACATCAGCGGTGCGCGGAACCAGGTCCGCACGTCGTCACCGGCGAGGGACTTCTTGAGGATCGGGTAGCAGGTGGTGCGACCCTCGGCCAGGCGTGCGATGCCCTTCGGCGTCATGACCTTGGTGATGTTCATGTCCGGGCGGGTGTCGTTGAACCCGGCCAGAATGTAGGCGGTGTAGGCGTTCAGTCCGCCGGGCAGGTTCACCGGCGGGACGACCGGTCCCAGGTTCTGGTACAGGTACTCGAGGTTGGCCGGGATGCCGGTGGCGACGACGCCGCGGTAGTCCAGACCCGATCCACGGCTGAACTCGGTGGCGTAACGAGCCCCGTTCAACGCGGCTGCCGCACCCTGCGACTGTCCGATGATTGCCCAGCGCTTGGCCAGCGGCAGATCCATCTGATGCGAGGCGACGACGATGTCGACGATCGCGTGCGCGGCGGTGACGCCGTTCAGGTAGGCCATCAGGCCGGGGGTGCCCAGACCGACGTAGTCGGCGGCGACGACGGCATAACCCTGCTCGAGCCAGTGGCCCAGGTACTTCTGGTCGCGCTCGCTGCGCGGGAAGGCCGACGGCGTGCAGTCGTCGTTCATGCCGACGGTGCCGTGTGCCCAGGAGATGATCGGCCAGCCGCCGGCGGGTGCTTTGCCCTTGGGCAGGAACACCGCACCGGTGCCCGTCGCCATCTTGCCGTGCTGGTTCAGCGACGAGTACTGGATGCGGTAGGCGTCGTCACCGGCCGCGGGGAGGTTGAGCTCCTCCGCCAGCGGAACCTTGGCGATGAGGGTGCCCGCCTTGGCCGGGATGGGGCCGGAGTACTCGGTGACATCGAGACCGGACCAGTTCGGGATACCGACGGAGACCGCGTCATCCGCATGTGCCGGGGTGGTCGATCCGAGTGCGAGCAGCACCATGCCGAGGCCGGTGATGACGGAGACGAGTGTTCGCGTGGTGCGCGACACCGGTGATCTGGACGTGAGGGCAGACATGTCCAGAACAGTAAAGGCACTCATGTGCCGCGTACACCTCGAGGTGGTGACTATTCGTGCCGTACCGGAGCGGTTTCCGTGCCGCTGCCGGTTTCCAGTTTGGTCTCGGCGGAGAGAACTGCGGCCACAGCCGACCTATCCTTGTCGGGTGGACATCCCCTCGGTCGAGCTCAGCAACCGTCAGTCGATTCCTCTCGTGGGACTCGGGACCTACAACATGCTCGGCCGGCCGTGTGTCGGTGCGGTCGGCGCGGCGCTCAAGTCGGGATACCGACTCCTCGACACCGCTCCCCGCTACAGCAACGAGCTCAGTGTCGGCATGGGCGTGCACGGTTCGGGGATCGCTCGCGACGAAGTCATCATCCAGACCAAGCTCAGCGGCGGTGACCAGGGTTTCGACGAGGCGATCACCGCCGCCAAGGAAAGCGCCCGGCGGCTCGGCGTCGGGTACATCGACGTCTACCTGATCCATTGGCCGTGCCCGAGTCTCGGGCGCACGGTCGAGTCGTGGAAGGCGCTTCTCACACTGACCGACGAGGGGTACGTTCGTACGCCCGGCGTCTCGAACTTCAAACAGCACCAGCTCCAGATGCTTTTCGACGAGACCGGACGTTGGCCCGTGCTCAACCAGATCCAGTGCTCGCCGGCGCTGCCGCGGACCGATCTCCGGGAATTCATGGCCGACAAAGGGATTCACGCCCAGGCGTGGCATCCGACCGGCCGCAAGGAGGGTGTCCTCGGCGACCCGGTTATTCTGCGCGTAGCCCGCAAGTACGGCAAGTCGCCGACGCAGATCGCGCTGCGGTGGGCCGTGCAGCACGGCATCAGCGTCGTGCCCAAGTCCTCGCACGCGGGTCGGCAACTCGAGAACGCCGACCTCTTCGACTTCGCCCTCGACGACGCGGACCTGGCCGACCTCGCCTCGCTGGACCGTGGTGAACGAGCCGCCCGCGACTCGGACGTCGACGAGGAGTTCTAGGTCCCGCTCGTTGAGTAGGCGAGGAGCTTGCGACGAGCCGTATCCCCTGATCGTTGAGTAGACCCCGGAGCTCGCGGAGGGGTCGTATCGAAACGAGCTAGGGTGTCAGCGTGTCTCGACCCGACTCCGGCAACCACGATCCCGCAGGTGAAGTGCCTCCGCATCATCACGAGGACTTCAAGACGCGGCATGCGCCCATGCCGATCGAGTTGCCCTTCGACGACGAAGAGGCGTCGACCGATGTCGACCTGAAGACCCAGCTGATCCGCTTCATCGTCACCGGTGCCGGGTCGGCGGTCCTCGACTTCGGGCTGACGCTGTTCATGCAGTACATCGTCGGTACCCCGGACTGGGTAGCCAAGGCACTCGGCTTCATCCTCGGCACCACCGTCGCGTACCTGATCAACCGTCGCTGGACCTTCCGCGCGGAGCCGAGCGCTGCCCGCTTCATCGCGGTCGTGCTGCTCTACCTGGTCACGTTCGTGGTCAACGTGGGTCTGTACAGCTGGTTGTCGTCGATGTGGGAGAAGACCGCCCTCTACTCGGCGATCGCCTTCGTCATCGCGCAGGGCACCGCGACCGTCATCAACTTCGTGGTCCAGCGGGCGGTCATCTTCCGCATCCGCTGACCGCTTTGCCGCCCGTTCGGGGAGGATTCCGCGCCGCGGAGGCCGCGTTTCGCAGGTAGCTCGAGCTCAAGCCCGCTGCGGCACCTCCGGCGGAATCGCGGCGAGAAGGCTGCGGGTGTATTCGGTTCCGGGATCGTGCAGGATCTGCGACGCCGGTCCCGCCTCGACGACCCTGCCGTTCTGCATCACCGCGACGGTGTCGCTGATCTGCTCGACGACGGCGAGGTCGTGCGCGATGAACAGGAAGGTCAGCCCCTTCTCGTGCTGGAGGCCACGCAGTAGGTCGAGGACGCCCGACTGCACCGACACGTCGAGAGATGCCGTCGACTCGTCGAGGATGAGGATCTCCGGTTCGGAGGCCAACGCCCGCGCGATGCAGACGCGCTGCCGCTGTCCGCCGGACAGCTCGTGCGGATAGCGGCCGAGGAAGGACGCGTCGAGACTGACGTCGTCGAGCAACTGCTCTGCCCGACCCCGCATCTCGTCGCCTCCGGACGTCAGTCCGTGTGCGCGGAGCGGCTCGGCGATCGACGCGGCGACCGTCATCCGCGGGTCGAGCGAGGCGGTCGGGTCCTGGAAGACCATCGCGACCCGGCGGCGGAGCAGCGCCTCGTCGGCACCGCGGACGCCCACCGCCTCGACCTCGCGCCCGTCGACGGCGACCGTGACGCTCCCCGTCACCGTCGTTCCCTGGCCGGAGGTGATCAACCCGGTGACAACGCCGGCGACCGTGGACTTCCCCGATCCCGACTCGCCGACGATGCCGAGGGTGCGGCCGCGCGCCACCTCGAGATCCAACCCGTCGATCGCATGCACCACGTGCCGACCCGTCGGTCCGCGCACCACGTACTCGACGCCGAGCCCGCGTACCTGCAGCACCGGCTTCTCGGCGACGTCCTTCGCCGGTCCCACGCCGGCGTCCCGTTCCTCGACCTTGCTCAACAGCGGCCGCGAGTCGAGGAGCTTCTGGCTGTACTCGTCCTGCGGGTCGTCGAAGAGTGCTGCCACGTCTCGACTTTCGACGATGTGACCCGAACGCATGACCATGACGCGGTCGGCGATCCGGCCGATCACCCCGAGGTCGTGGCTGATCCAGATCACCGCCATCCCGCGTTTGCGCTGCAGGTCGGCGACAAGGTCGATGATCTGTGCCTGTGTGGTGACGTCGAGGGCCGTGGTCGCCTCGTCGGCGATGAGCAGCTCCGGGTCGCAGGCGAGGGCGATGGCGATCATCACGCGCTGGCGCTGGCCGCCCGACAGCTGGTGCGGGTATGCGCGCAAACGGCTTTCGGGATCGGGCAGGTTCACGTCGCGCAGTAGCTGGAGCGCGCGGTCGTGTGCCTGGGCGCGATCGAGGCCGAGGTGTCGGCGGGGTCCCTCGATGAGCTGCTGCTCGATGGTGAGCAACGGGTTGAGGCTCGACGACGGATCCTGGAAGACGAACCCGACCTTCGTCCCGTGGAGGGCACGCAGCGTCGACGGGGTGGCACCGACGATCTCGGTCTTGCCGAGTCGAGCAGATCCGCGGACGTAGGCGCTCGGGGCGTCGAACAGGCCGGTCGCCGACAGCACACTCAGTGACTTTCCCGAACCGCTCTCGCCGACGATGCCGAGTGTCTCGCCGCGTGCGACCGTGAAACTGATGCCGTGCACAATCTCTCGTGGCCCGACCCCGACGACGAGGTCCTCCACGTCGAGCACCGTGTCCTCGGCGACGGCGCGTGCCGGCTTCGGCTTCGCCGTCGCAACGGTGGCGGACCCGCGGTCGTGTCCGCGGTTGCGCAGCAGTGTGCGCTGTCGCGGATCGAGCACGTCGCGCACCCCGTCGCCGATCAGGTTGAACGCGAACACGGTGAACAGGATCGCGAGGCCCGGGAAGACGCCCATCCACCAGGCGGTGGTGATGAATCCCTGGGCGTCGAAGAGCATCCGGCCCCACGACGGGTCGGGCGGCTGCACACCGAGTCCCAGGAAGGACAGTGCCGCCTCCGACAGGATGGCGAACGCGAGGGAGATCGAGGTCTGCACGATGACCGGCCCCGAGATGTTCGGCAGCACATGGCTGAACAGGATGCGGGAGGTGCGCACGCCCATCGTCCGGGCCGACTGCACGTACTGGGTCTGGCGCACCCGCAAGGTGTCCGCGCGGGCGACGCGGGCGAAGATCGGGATGTAGACGACGCCGATGGCGATCATCGCCGACGTGACACCGGGTCCCAGGACCGCGACGATCGCCAGTGCCAGGAGGAGCACGGGGAACGAGAACACCACGTCGACGATGCGCATGAGGGCGGTGTCGAGTACCCCACCGGCGAATCCCGCGACCATGCCCAGGATCACGCCGACGGTCAGCGAGATCGCCACGGCGATCACCGCGACCCGCAGGCTCACCGACGCCGCGAGCACGACCCGGGAGAAGACGTCGCGGCCGAGGTCGTCGGTGCCGAACAGATGCGACCAGCTCGGTGCCTGCAGTGCGTTCGGCACGTCGATCGCGTTGGCGCCGTAGGGCGCGATGAGCGGTCCGAGGATCGCGGCGAGGACGACGACCGCGATGATGACCAGTCCCGCGACCGACGCCCGGTTGCGGAGCAGCAGTCGCCAGGCCGAGTCCGTGGCCGCGGGGGTTTCGGGTGCGGTGGGGGTCATGACAACCGGATCCTCGGGTCGATGACGGCGTAGAGGATGTCCACGACGAGGTTCACGAGCAGGAAGATCACCGCGATCAGCAGGATTGCGCCCTGCAGCACCGGGTAGTCGCGGGCCGCGACCGAGTCGTAGACCAGCAGTCCCAGACCCGGCCAGGCGAACACGACCTCCACGACGATGACGCCACCGAGCAGTCCGGCGAACTGGATGCCGGAGATGGTGAGGACGGGAACCAGTGCGTTTCGGCCCACGTGGTCGAGCATGATCTTCTTCTTGCTCAGGCCCTTTGACTCGGCGGTCGTGACGAACGGCGTGTTCACCACTTCGAGCACGGACGACCGCACGTACCGCGTCATGATCGCGCCGGTCACGACCCCGACCGTGACCGCGGGCAGGACGAGATGCTCGAACCAACCGAGCGGACCGTCGGCGAACGGTTGATATCCCGCCGACGGAAGCCAACCGAGCGCGGTCGAGAAGAGACCGATCAGCAGGATGCCCATCCAGAAGTCCGGAACCGAGATGCCGAACTGGCTGATGACGCGAATGACGTTGTCGGCCATGCGACCTTCGCGGAGAGCCGCCCACGACCCCAGCGGGATCGCGATGAGCAGTGCCACCACGATGGCGGCGAGGGCGAGCGTGATGGTGGCGGGCAGGCGGTCGAACAGCATGGTCGTGACGGGTTCGCTGTTGCGGAAGCTCACCCCGAGATCGCCGGTGAAAGCGTTGCCGACGTAGGCGAACAACTGGTTCGCCAGTGGCTGGTCCAGGCCGGAAGCACTGCGCAGCGCCTCATACGATTCCGGCGTGTACCGCGTGCCGAGCGCGATGCGGACCGGGTCGCCGGGCACGATCTGGATGAGGAAGAAGACCGCGACGATCACGCCGAGCAGCACGGCGACGGTGTAGGCGAGCCGGATGAGGATGAAGCGCAGCAGCGGGGAACGGAGCGCGGTCACGTCAGCTCCTCTCCAGCCGGGCGGACCGGAATCGGACGGCTTTGTCGGACCGGACCGTGTACCCGTGGAGTTCCTTCGAAAACGCCTGCGTGGCAGACGGGTTGTAGAGGTACAGGTAACTCACGTCGTCGGCTATCCGACCGGCGGCATCGGCGTAGATGCCCTTGCGGGCTTCGACGTCGAGTTCGGTGCGTCCCCGGTCGAGCAGTGCGTCGACCTGCGGGTTGGAGTACTTCTGCGAGTTCGATGTCCCCTTCGAATGATGCTGGGCGTAGTAGAAGTCATCGGGATCGATGTTGCCGAGCCAACCGAGTAGGAGCGCGTCGAAGTCGCCGGCGGCCTGGCGGTCGAGCCAGGCGCCGAAGTCGAGTTGTTCGATCTTGACGTCGATCCCGACGTCGGCGAGATTCGACGCGATGACCTGCGCCGCGGTCACGGTCTCGGGGTACTCGGTGGTGACCATGAGCCGCATGTCCATCGACTTGATACCGGCTTCGCGCAGCAGGCTTTTCGCCTTGTCGACGGCCTGGGCACGGTCGAGGCCCGCGGTGTAGCGGTCGTAGGGAGCGAACCACGGGCTGGTCGGGGGGATCGCGAGTTCGTTGGGTGTGGCGGTGCCGTATCCGACGACCTGCGCGATCGACGGGCGGTCGATGGCGTAGGCGACGGCCTGGCGTACCCGGGTGTCCTCGAACGGCTTGGCGTCGAAGTTCATCGTGACGTACCAGTAGTCGTTCGCCGTGACGGTGCCGACCTCGAGCGTGTCGTCCCGGGACAGGATGCTCAGCTGCTGTGCGGGAATCGCGTCCGTCCAATCGATCTCACCGGAGCGCAGCGCCGACACCGCGGTCGTGCCCTGCGAGATGAAGCTGTAGTTCACGCCGTCGATGGCCGGCGGGCCGCCCCAGTAGTCGGGGTTGGACTCGAGCACGATCGAGGCGCCGGGGGAGCGGGAGACGAACGAGAACGGGCCGGTTCCCACGGGTTTCGTGGCGATCTCACCGGATTCGACGTTGCGCCGGTTGACGATCGCCAACCCCTTGAAGCCGCCGATGTTGGTCAGCAGGTTCGGGGTGGGCTCGCGGACGGTGAACTGTACGCGCCGGTCGTCGAGCGCGGTGATCGATTCGATGGCCTCGAGTTTCCAGGCGTTGGACAGTTCCTCGTCGAGGATGCGTCGGAACGAGAACTCCACGTCGGCGGCGGTGAGGGGGTCGCCGTTGTGGAAGGTGACGTCGGGCCGCAGCAGGAACGTCCACTGCCGGGCGTCGGGGCTGACCTCCCAGCTCTCGGCGAGAGCCGGCTGCATCTGCAGGTTCTCGTCGGGTTCGACGAGGGTGTCGAAGACGTTCTCGAGGACCTCGAACGTGAAATACGAACTGGATTTCTGGGGATCGAGCTGGTCGGGTTCACCGGCGATGGCCACGCGCAACGTGTTCGGCGACGTCGACGACCCGCCGCACGCGGCGAGTGCCGAGGCGCCGAGAAGCGCCGTACCGGTGACCCCCGCGGCCTTGAAGAAGGTACGCCTGCTCAGGCGAGATCGACCCCTCACCCGACCGGCCCCTGCCCCGACCACGAGGCCGACCCACCGGGTGAATCGGTCATCGCTGTCCTCCCACCCGGTGATCGCTCACACCTGGGGTCTGCATCGTCCGTGTTCTGCAGTCTGCCCCAGGTGTGGGACCCGTGCAACCGTGCCGGTTCACCGGTGGCGCGATCAGAGATCGGGGCGAATCCTGCTGGCAGGCAACCGGATCAGCCGTTGACCTTCGCGATCACGTTGTCCGCGTACCAGTTCAGATGATCGATCTTCGTCTGGAGTGGCTCGGTGTCGTCGCCCTTCACATAGGGCAGCCGGAAGCCGACGATCACGTCGGTGATCCCCTTGTCCTCGAGTCGCTTACATCCGTCGACGGTGTAGGCGTCCGTCGAGATCACATGGATCTCGAAGGGGTCGTTCGTCTTGCCCTCGGCCTTGCGGATCTCGTTGATCCGATCGAGGAGGGTGTCGAGCTCTTCGTGCGGGCCGCCGCCGTGCATCCAGCCGTCGCCACGGATCACCGCCCGTTTCAGCGCGGCGTCGGCGTGACCGCCGACGAGCAGCGGGATCGGCTCGGTGGGAGCGGGTGTCATCTTGATCTTCGGGATGTCGTAGAACTCGCCGTGGAACTCGAAGTACTCGCCTGTGGTGAGGCCACGGATGATGTCCATGCACTCGTCCATCCGCTTGCCGCGTCGGCGGAAGTCCACACCCATGAAGTCGTAGTCCTCCGGCCACGGGCTCGTGCCGACGCCGAGGGCGAGGCGGTTGCCGGTGAGGTAGGCAACCGAGCTGGCCTGCTTGGCGACCAGTGCCGGCGGGCGAACGGGGAGTTTGAGCACGAACGGGGTGAAGCGGATGGTCGAGGTGACCGCACCCAGTGCCGCGGCCTGGATGAAGGTCTCGATGAACGCCTTGCCGTCGAGGAACTCGCGGTTGCCGTCGGGGGTGTACGGGTACTTGGCATCCGATTCCTCGGGGTAGGCGAGCGAGTCGGGGATGGTGAAGCCGGCGTACCCCGCCTTCTCCGCGGCCTGCGCGAGCGGCGCGTAGTACGACGGGTCGGTCATGGCCTCGGCGAAAGTGAACCGCATCATGCTCCTCAAGGACGTCCAGACGGAACTCTCCCCACAGTAGAACACGTTCTAGTTTGCGCGGGAAGGGTCCGACATCGACGCAGGTGGAAGCTAACGCGTCAATCCGGAAAGAGGGTTGTTCTCCCGTGCGCCCGGCCCCGGGCGCACGCGGAGGTCGGCCAGTTCGACGTGCTCGCCGCAGGCCGAGCAGTGAGGTTCGACGGTCATCGTGTTGCCGCAAGAGTGCGTCGACTCCACTGGGACGCCGTCGTCGGTGGTCCACTTGTCGCCCCACTGGCGTAGTGCGGTGACGACCGTCCACAGATCGCGACCCTTGTCGGTGAGGCGGTAGTCGTAGCGGACCGGGTTGTCCTGGTAGGGCTCCTTGGTCATCACTCCGTGCTCGACGAGGGTGTCCAGGCGCTGGGTCAGGACGTTGCGGGCGATGCCGAGTCGTGTCGAGAACTCGTCGAACCGCGTCACGCCGAACAGGGCGTCGCGAACGATGAGCAGGGTCCACCACTCGCCGACGATCTCCAGGCTCTGGGCGACGGAGCAGTTCATGTCGGTGAAGGAAGCGCGACGCATGACCTCGACGATAGTGGGTTGCATGAAGCAACTCAACCTGCTTGCATGAGTTTCATGAAACAACTCAGCAGGCAGCGGAATGCTGTCACCGGTCTGACAGAAGAATTCGGGGCATTGCCGGTTGGTTCGGGGCGGTGGGCGGCCACCATCGACCAGAGCTGGTGGGGCTGGTCGGGTCCATTCGGTGGGGCGATCGTCGCGCTCGCCGTGCACGTCGCGGCCGATGCCGTCCCAGGGGCGTCGGTCCGTGCGGTGGACCTGCGGTTCGTCGGCAAACCGGCCGGCGGCGAACTCATCCTGACGCCATCGGTCCGGAAGGTCGGCCGGCACACGCGGATCATCGACGTGGCCGTCACGCAGGGAACCGGGGAGATCGCGATCGCCTCGGTGACGGCGGGACGGGTCGGCGACGCAGCTCACGATGACATCGTCGACATCGCGGCGGCCGTGCCGGGTCTGGAGGGGCTCGCACAGTTCAACATCCCGCCGGAGATCGTCCCCATGGGCGGTCACCTCGACCTCCGCCCGGTCGACGGCCCGCTGCCGCTGACCGGTGCCGACGACCCGTGGATGCGTGCGTGGATCGCCACGCGCACCCCCATGTCGCTCGACGCGGCCTACCTGGGCCTGCTGGCCGACTGTCTACCGCCCGCCGTCTTCCCCACTCTGACCGCACCCCTGGCCATCCCCACCGTCGCCTTCTCGATGCACACCACCGCACCGCTCGACGATCCCGAACCCGCGCCGATCCTCGTGCACACCCGCAACATCTCCACGTCGGGCGGCTGGTCCGTCGACGACACCACCCTCCGTGACCGCAACGGTCGGCTCCTCGCCTCCGCTCGGCAGAGCCGCCGCGTCGTGGGGTGGTCGGCCCGATGACCTCCACACGCACCGAAACCGACTCGCCCGCAGGGCCGCCGACTTCGGCCCGACCCGGGCTCTCGCTGCTCATCTTGTCCGGCGCCGCGTTCATGGCCAGCCTGGACGTGTTCATCGTCAACGTCGCGTTCGACGACATCAGCGCTGACTTCGACGGCACCGGCCTGTCCGCCATGTCGTGGATTCTCAACGCGTACGCGATCCTCTATGCGGCGCTGCTCGTTCCGGCAGGTCGGATCGCCGACCGCTACGGGCGCAAGGGTGGATTCCTGCTCGGCCTCGCACTCTTCACCGTCGCCAGTGCCGCCTGTGCTGCGGCACAGGGAGTCTGGTGGCTGGTCGCGTTCCGCGGGCTGCAGGCTGTGGGTGCAGCGATCCTGACGCCGGCAAGCCTCGGGCTCGTGGTGTCGACGCTGCCGCCGGAGCGTCGTGCGCGCGGGGTGAAGATCTGGGCTGCCACGGGTGCGCTCGCCGCCGCTTTCGGTCCCGCCGTGGGAGGCCTGTTGGTCGAGGCGTCGTGGCGGTGGGTGTTCCTGGTGAACATCCCGGTGGGCATCGCCGCTCTCTTCGCGGGTGCGCTCGTTCTCGTCCGCTCTCGAAACGACACCGTGACCGCATTTCCCGACGCTCTCGGCGCCGGCCTGCTCGTGGTCTCGGTGGGCGCGTTGACTCTCGGCCTGGTGCAAGGCAGTGAATGGGGCTGGTCGGACTCCCGCATCGTCGGCGCGTGGATTGTGGCGCTGGTGGCGTTCGCGGGATTCGTCGTCAGTTCCCGACGCCATGCCGAACCCGTCATCGACCCGGCGCTGCTGCGGGTCCGGACCTTCTCCTACGCCAATGTGGCGATGTTGCTCTTCTCGATCCCGTTCGCCGGTGCCCTACTAGCCAATGTTCTCTGGTTGCAACAGGTCTGGGGATTCTCGGCGATCACCACCGGGCTGGCCGTGTCCACCGGGCCTCTCATGGTCCCGGTCTTCGCCGCGGTTGCCGACCGCCTGAGTACGCGGTTTCCGGTCGGAGTGCTGGTGGCGGTGGGGTGCGTCCTCTTCGCCGTCGGCATCGCGATGGTCGCGCTGTCGGTCGACGCCACCCCGGACTTCGCGACCGAGATGCTGCCCGGCTGGCTCATCGGCGGCATCGGTGTCGGCTTCGCGATGCCGTCCATCCTGTCTTCTGCGACGGCAGATCTACCCGCCCATCAGGCGGCCACCGGCAGTGCGGTGGTCAGCATGAGCCGACAGATCGGAATGTCATTGGGAGTCAGCCTGTTCGTCGCCATCGTCGGGACCGCGGTGCTCTACGACGACGTCCACGACGCCTTCGTGTCGGCGTGGTGGGTGCTCGCCGCCATCGGGGTGGTCGGCGGCGGCGCCGCGCTCGGAATGACCCCGCGCGTCGGGCGCTGAAAAAAGTTGCGGCAGTTGGTCCCGGTATTCGGAACCAACTGCCGCAGCAAATTCGCGTACCAGTTCAGGGCCTCGTGAACCGCTCCCGACGACCCAGCCCGCGCAACCGCACCCACTCGGCGAACGCCTTCGGGTCACGTTGCTGGACAAGGAAGAACCAGCCGAAGCGGGCGTACTCCTGTGGGAGCAGCTTGCGCATCCCGGGCTGGCTCATGAGGTAGCCGCGGTTGCGGTAGGTGAAGTAGCGCTTGGTGTCGTTGTCCGGGTACTGGGTGTGCATGCGGCCGCCCAGGATCGGGCGGAACTCCGCGGAACCGTCCGGATGAAGGTAGCCCGCGCGCAGGCAGGTACCGAACTTCACACCGGACCGCACCAGGCGCCGGTGCACCTCGACCTCGTCGCCGCGGAAGAACAACCGCAGGTCGGGGACGCCGACCTGCTCGAGGCACTCGGCAGAGAACAGCGCGCCGTTGAACAGCGACGCGATGCCGGGCAGCAGGTCATCAGACTGCGCTTCACCGTCGGCAAACAGCTCAGAACGCTTACGCCGCCACACGAGTCCCCGCCGCAGAGGGAACGCAAGGGTGTCCGGGTCGTCGAGGTTGGCGACCACCGGCGACACCTCGTCGAGATCGTGACGCTTCGCGCAGTCGAGCAGCGTCGACAGCACCGACGATCCGTCGGGCCGGCCGTCGTCGTCGGCGCACCAGACCCAATCGGCACCGAGAGCGAGCGCATGCAGCATGCCCAGCGCGAAACCGCCTGCGCCGCCGAGGTTGCGCTGCGATCCCAGGTACGTGGTGGGAACAGGCTGGGCGGCAACGAGTTCGGCGACCTCGGGTTCGTCGGCGTTGTCGACGACGATGAGGTGGTCGACGTTCCGGTCCTGACCGGACACCACCTTCAACGACTCGGCGAGCAGTTCGACGCGACGGTGGGTCACCACCACCGCGATCACCTTCTCGGGCCGGGCCTGTACCACTAGGCCGTACCCTCCGAGTCGGCCTTGACCTGGGCGATCACCTTGCGGACGTGGGCTGCGGCGCCCGGGCCCTCGTAGGCCTCGACGACCTCTTCGATGCCACCGTCCATGCGGATCTGGCCGTGGTCGATCCACAGCGCGCGATCGCAGAGCTGGGCGAGGAACTCGTTGGAGTGGCTGGCGAAGACCAGGATTCCGGAGCGTTCGACGAGCGCCTGCAGACGGCCGCGGGCCTTCTTCATGAAGTCGGCGTCGACGGCGCCGATGCCCTCGTCGAGGATCAGGACCTCCGGATCGATCGACGTCACCACGCCGAGTGCGATGCGCACGCGCATACCGGTGGAGTAAGTCCGCAGCGGCATCTGCAGGTAGTCGCCGAGCTCGGTGAACTCCGCGATGTCGTCGATCTTCTTCAGCATCTCCTTGCGGGTCATGCCCAGGAACATGCCGCGGATGATGATGTTCTCGTAGCCCGAGATCTCGGGGTCCATGCCGACACCGAGGTCGAAGACGGGGGCCACGCGTCCCTGCACCCGGCACGTACCACGGGTGGGCTCGTAGATACCCGACAGCAGACGCAGCAGCGTCGACTTCCCGGCGCCGTTGTGGCCGACGAGACCGATGCGGTCGCCGTGCTTGAGGTGCAGGTTGATGTCCTTGAGCGCCTCGACGACCACGACATTCGACGCGTTGGAGCCGATGACACCGCCGGCGGCGCCGAGGACGGACTTCTTCAGCGAACGCGTCTTGGCGTCGAATATCGGGAAGTCGACGCAGGCATCCCACGTGTCGACGCGGACCCGGTTGTCCCCGAGGTTGTTGTTCTTGGCCATCAGTTGAGTCCCTACACCCAGTACGCCACGCGGGCGCGGTAGTTGCGCATCACCAGCATGCCCAGAACCCAGCCGACGGCGGTGCATCCGAGGACGACGGCCCAGTGGTAGAACTCCACCGGCTCGCCGAGCAGCGGTCCGCGCGCGATCTCGAGGTAGTGGAACATCGGGTTCAGCTCGACCAGCTTCAGCCGCGACGAGGTCTCGCCGGTCGCGCTGCTCAGGCTCGACGTCGTCCAGATGATCGGCGTCATGAAGAACACCAGCTGCACCGCGGTGGTCAGGAGCTGGCCGATGTCGCGGAAGCGGGTCGACAGGATGCCGAAGACGATCGTCACCCACACCGCGTTCAGCACGTACAGGCCGATCGCGGGTACGACGAGGAACACCGTCCAGTTCAGTGGCGGGGTGAAGATCGCGAAGATGATCACGATGATCACCACGTTGTGGGCGAAGATGATCAGCGACCGCCACACGACCCGGTAGACGTGCACGCTGACCGGGGCCGGGAGCTGTTTGATCAGTCCCTCGTTCTTCGCGAACACCTCCGCGCCGTCGAGGATCGAGGTCTGGATGAAGTTCCAGAAGATGAAGCCCAGCGCGACGTACGGCAGGAACACCTTGATGTCCATGCCGAACAGTTCGCCGTACAGCAGGCCCATCGCGGTGGCGGTGACGCCGGTGGCGATGGTGATCCACAGCGGACCCAGCACGGACCGGCGATACCGCTGCCTGATGTCCTGCCAACCCAGGTGGAACCACAGCTCGCGGCTGGCGAGACCGTCGCGGAGGTCCTTGATTGCACGCGCGAAGGTGCGTGACTCAGAACTCTCGGGACGCGCGGGTATCGCGTCGTCGTCTACTACCGCTGACACGAGGAGTCAGCGTACCCGCGCCGGGAGTCAGAGGTACTGGCCGGTGCTGTGCCCCGGACCACCGCCGGCTCCCGGCATGCCCGGGGGCAGCGCACCCTGACGCATCTGTTCGAGCTGTGCGCGGGCAGCCATCTGCTGGGCGAACAGCGCTGTCTGGATGCCGTGGAAGAGACCTTCCAGCCAGCCGACGAGCTGGGCCTGGGCGATGCGGAGCTCGGCATCGGACGGCGTCTGCTCATCGGAGAACGGCAGTGCCAGGCGCTCGAGTTCTTCGCGCAACTCGGGTGCGAGCCCCTCTTCGAGTTCGCGGATCGACGACTCGTGGATCTCGCGCAACCGGTTACGCGAGGCCTCGTCGAGAGGTGCGGCCCGTACTTCTTCGAGGAGCTGCTTGATCATCGTGCCGATGCGCATGACCTTCGCGGGCTGCTCGACCATGTCGGCGACGCTCGTCGACTCCGACGACTCGTCGTCGGACTTCGAACCGTCCGCGCCGGCGCCCACCACGATCACGTTGTCGGAGTCACCCGCGCCGAAGGGGCCGCCGGGCATCGAACCGGGTCCTGGAGTGCCATCGATTGCCATGGCAACCATTGTGCCCATTCCGGCCGACCGACACTTCGGCGGGCGCGCAGATCGTTCGTGTGCCGGCACCCGACCGGAGGCGGTGAACGGTGAGAGCAGGGGCGTCTATCCTCGTGCCATGGCTTTCGACGTCGCCTATGTGCGTGGATTGATTCCATCGCTCGGCGACGGCTGGATTCACCTCGACCCGCAAGCGGGCATGCAGGTCCCCGATTCGGTCGCCACGGCGGTGACCACCAGCTTCCGTCATCTCGCGGCGGCCCCCGGTGGCGTGTACCCGTCGGCCCGTGCTTCTGCGGAAGTCACCGACAGCGCTCGACGCGCGATTGCCGATCTCGTGGGCGGCGACGCCGCTGGAGTGGTCCTCGGCCCCTCGCGCTACTCGCTGCTGGCCTGCCTCGCCGAGGCGCTCTCCCCGCACGCCTTTCTGCGCGGCGACGTGGTGGTGACCCGGCAGGACGACGAGCCGAACATCGTCCCGTGGGTCCGCGCGGCCGAACGGTATGCCGGCCGCATCCGGTGGGCCGAGGTCGACGTCGAGAGCGGCGCGCTGCCGGCATGGCAGTTCGGTGACCTCGTCACCCCCGAGACCGAGGTCGTCGCGGTGACCCTCGCCTCGTCGACGACCGGCGCCATCACCGACATCAGTGAGATCACCCCGCTGGTCCGCGAGGCGGGCGCACTGTTCGTCGTCGACGCCACCAATGCGGCGCCCTACCTGTCGCTGGACATCCACGAACTCGGTGCCGACGTCCTGGTGGTCTCCGCCGAACGCTGGGGCGGCCCGCGCATGTCGGCGATGGTGTTCCGCGAACCCCAGGTCATCGACCGTCTGCGGCTGATGTCGATGGACCCGGCCGCCAAGGGCCCGGCACGACTCGAACCGGAACCACACCAGGGGTCGATGCTCGCCGGACTGGTGGCCTCCGTCGAACACATCGCGGGCTTGGACGAGGACGGCATCGGCAAACGCCGTCGGCGTCTGGTCACGTCACTCGACGGTGTCTACGAGTACCTACAGCGTCTGACCTATTACCTGGTGACGACGCTGACCCAGTTCAACCACGTCAACGTGGTCGGCACCGAGGAGAACCGGGTGCCGCTGGTGAGCTTCACCGTCGACGGTGTCAGCGCCGACAAGGTGGTCCGTAGGCTCGCCGACAACGGCGTGTGCGCGCTCGCCGACGTGCCCAACCGAGCGCTGGTCCGTATGGGCGCCCCCGACTTCGGCGGTGCCGTCACCGTAGGCCTCGCGCCCTATTCGACGCCGTACGAGGTCGACCACCTGGTACGTACCCTCGGTTCGTTCGCCTAGGGGCGTGTGCAGCGTTTCTGCACGTAATTCACTATCGCGCGCACAAAATTAACCACCGTGTATGTTGGCATCTTGTGTCGGGAAAACAGGAAGATCCAGCATCAGGTCCTCCACGGGCGCTCACCTCAGCCGAGGCGGAGAGCTGGCTCAATCTCGTCGACGGCGGGTGGGCCCTCTTCGCATGCGTCAACGACGAGTTCGTGAAGCGCGGAATGGCGTTGTCCGACCTGCGCATCCTCGAGGCCATCTCACAATCGCCGAAGCTGGGGGTCAGCGAGGTCGCCGACACCGTGCACATGCGGGTGAGCACGGTGTCGCGGATGATCGCGCGGCTCGATGACGTCGGCGATGTCGAACGCCTCGAGTCCAAAGCGGACGGTCGGCACCGACTCGTCCGCCTCACCGAACAAGGCCACCGAACCCTGGCCTCCCACGTCTCGCTCCGCGACCGCGTCATCCGCAGGTTCGTGGTCGACGCGATGAGCCCCGACGAGTTCGCCTGCCTCGGCACCGCATTCCGCAAGATCCGGGAGGCGGTCGACGCCGCCGAGCAACCTGCCGCCCCCTGAGGGCTCGTTGACCGTCAGCCCCCTTCGCCCACCCAACCACCGGTCGACGTCAACCCGACCGGCAGACTTCGATCGACGTCTGCCGGTCGAGTTGAGGTTCGGCGGTCGAGCTCCGAGGTGAGGGTCAAGGCGACAAGCCGCGAAGGGCCCGCTCAGTCGATCGTCAGCAAGACCTTTCCGATGGCGTCGCCGCTGTTGAGGTGGTCGTGCGCGGCGGCGGCGTCGGCGAGCGGGAAGGTGCGGTCGACGACCGGCACGACCTTGCCGGATTCGATCAGCGGCCAGGTGCGGCCGACCGTCGCGGCGACCACCTCGGCCTTGCCGCCGGGTCCGTGAACGGGACGCGCACGCAGTGTCGTGCCCATCACCGACAGTCGCTTGGCGAGCAGCAGGCCGATGGGGAGTTCGGCCTTCGTGCCGCCCTGCATGCCGATGATGACCAGACGACCGTCGGTGCTCAGTGCCTTGATGTTCGACGACAGGTACTTGGCGCCGATGATGTCGAGGATGACGTCGGCGCCGCCGTTCTCCTTCAGGACCGCGGCGAAATCGTCACGCGTGTAGTCGATCAGGATCTCGGCGCCGTACTCGCGGCAGCGTTCGAGCTTGGCCTGGGTGCGGGCGGTGACCGCGACCCGGGCGCCCATTGCATGCGCGAGCTGCGTCGCGTGGGTGCCGATGCCGCTGGACCCGCCGTGGATGAGGAGGAGTTCGCCGGTGGTCAGTCCCGCGGTGTCGAAGATGTTCGAGGACACGGTGCACGCGACCTCGGGCAGCGCCGCCGCCGACACCAGGTCGACCCCGCGCGGGACCTGCATCACCTGCTCGGCGGGGACGGCGACCTTCTCCGCATAACCCCCACCGGCCAGCAGGGCGCACACGTCGTCGCCCACCGCCCAGCCCGAGACCTGGTCGCCGAGTGCGGAGATCCGCCCGGACACCTCGAGGCCGAGTGTCTCCGAAGCACCGGGCGGCGGCGGATAGTTACCGGCGCGCTGGAGGATGTCGGCGCGGTTGACCCCGGCCGCGACCACGTCGATCACCACCTCACCGGCAGCCGGCGACGGGTCGGGCACGTCCTGCACGGACAGGTTCTCGGATTCGACGACGATGGCTTTCACCCTGTCGATGGTTCCACACCGACGGTCGGGCCGGTGCCGGTCGGCGGCCGGGTCGAACCGGTGTCGCCTCGACCTCGGTAGGCGGACAATGGATTCATGTCCACCGCAATCTGGATCGTCATTGCAGTGCTCGCCATCGGCTCGATCGCGGGAGGGTTGTTGCGGATGCAGGGCTGGCTGCGGAAGCCGGCTCCACCCGAGGTGATCGAAGCGGCGCGGCGTGAGCGGGAACGCGAGGACGACGACGACTGACTGGCCGAAGCTGGTACGAACTGGTAGCGCCCCCGTAATGGGGTGCTGACGGCCGATGTCCGTGTCTGACGTACCCTTGCTGGTCAGGGAAGCGTGGCAGAGCGGCCGAATGCACTCGCCTTGAAAGCGAGCGTGGGTAAAACCACCGGGGGTTCAAATCCCTCCGCTTCCGCCAGGATCGTCGTGTCGGGCCCTCGCGAATGTGTACGTGAGGCACGACACGACCTGCGGCGTCCTAAGATCTTCGCCGTGCAGTTCTCGCGGTTCGTGGCCATCGGCGACAGTCAGACAGAGGGTCTGGGAGACCCGCACCCGGAGTACGAATTCCGCGGCTGGGCCGATCGGCTCGCCGAGCGTATGGCGGCGCTGAACCCTGATCTGCAGTACGCCAACCTGGCCATCCGCGGGAAGCGGACGCGGCAGGTCCTCGAGGATCAGCTGGAGCCGGCGCTCGCCCTCGAACCCGATCTCATCGCCGCTCCGCTAGGTATGAACGACGTGATCGGCCGCTCCCACCTCGCCCAGGTCCGCGCCGATCTGGACACGATCTATCGCCGACTCGCGGAATCGGATGCCACGGTGATCGTCTCGACCTTCCCGAACATCGTCCGCACCATCCCGTTCGCCGCCCGCAAAGAACACCGGTTGCTGGAGCTGAACGAGATGAATCGCGAGTTCGCCGCGACCTACGGGTTCCTTCTGGTCGACCTCCACGCCGCGCCGGTGCTGACGGACCCACGGTCGTGGTCGTCGGACCGCCTGCACGCCTCGCCGTTCGGACACGAGCGGTTCGCCGACGCCGCAGCGCATGCTCTCGGTCTGCCCGACGCCACCGACGACTGGGGCAATCCGCTGCCACCTGCGCCGGTTCCGCACCCGGTGGCGGCCCTCGTTCGCGACACCCGGTGGGCGGTCGAGTTCTTCACGCCGTGGCTGATCCGCAAGCTCCGCGGGGTCTCCCTCGGCGACGGCCGTGAGCCCAAGCGGCCGTCACTGACCCCGATCGTCCTGCGCGACCGCTGAGCCCTGCAACGGGCTCCGACGTGGTTGGTGCGCCACGGTCATTGCGGCAGTGCAACTCCCAGAAGCCGAGCGAAGAAGCGGCCGGCATCCTCGCCCGCGTGCGGCGGAATCCCGGTGTGCCCGCCCATGTTCGCCTGCAGGGTCTTCTCCGGTGAGCCGAGGGCATCGAACAGTTCGAGGGCTCGTTGACGGTCGTTCCAGGCATCGTCCCACTGCATCAGGACGTGCACCGGGACGTCGACCTTGCGGGCCTCCTGCAGTGTGGCGCGCGGTAGGTAGCTGCCGGCGAAGAGTCCGAGGGCGGCGATACGCGGCTCGACCAGGGTGAGGCGTACGCCGATCGCGGTCACACCACCCGAGTAACCGACCGGGCCGTCGACGTCGGGGAGAGTGAGCAGCGCGTCGATGGTCGCCTGCAGCTCCGGCACCGCCCTGTCGACGATCGGGAGCACGAGCCGGTCGATGATGTCCTCGGTGACCGGTCGCCCGGACGCCAGGACAGTGCGGAGTTCGGTGCGGGCGTGATCGACGTCGGGTAGCGGGTCCCGGTCGCCGCTGCCGGGGAGTTCGATCGTCGCAGTCGCGAATCCGCTGGCTGCGGCGCTACGTGCCCTGGCCACGAGTCGGGGGTGCATGCTCTGCAACCCGCCCGGGTGTCCGGCGAGGATGAGTCGCGCGGGTGTCGTGGGAGGCGTCCACAGCGTGCCGGGGATGCCGTCGATGATGAAGTCGCGTTCGAGGACGCCGTCGTCGAGGCGTCGTTCGGTGGTGAAATGCGCGGGGGAGAATGGCATGGTTCCGTCCTCGGGAGTACTCGTCTGCGGCGCTCCCGGACGACCTATCGCCCGACCGTGACCCCTGCGAGGAGCACCCACGTCGAATCGTTCACGGGTACCACCTCCTCGTTCTCGGCACAGTCTCCGGCCAGCATAACCCCGCGCACCCTTGGTTGGTGTCGGCCCGCGCGTGCCACTAACTTGAACGCGACTGAGAGGTGTTCCATGAGTATCGACGGATTCACCGTTGCATCGTTCAACGTCAACGGGATTCGGGCGGCGCGTCGACGCGGTTTCGACGATTGGCTGGCGCAGCGCAATCCCGATGTGGTGGGTCTGCAGGAGTTGCGGTGCGGAATCGACGACGTCGGAGAGTTCGCCGGCTACACCGCTGCCGTCGACGTCGGCACCATCCCAGGCCGGAACGGCGTCGCGATCCTGACCCGCAGCGCACCCGCCGCGGTGCGTACCTGGCTGACGCATCCCCCGAAAGCACGCGGCCAACGCCTTCGCGCTCGAAGGACGGTACGTCGAGGTCGACCTGGCGGACCGGCCGCTCACCGTCGCCAACATCTATCTACCCAAGGGTGGTCTGCCCGCGGAGCTGCAGCGTCCGGGGTCGATGCGGGAGAAGCCCGACGGCGGCGCCAAACATGCACGCAAACAACGGTTCCTGGGGGCGTTCGCCCGTGAGCTGCAGCGCAACCGGCTCGAGGCACGACGTGCGGGGCGGGAGTTCCTGCTGCTCGGCGACCTCAACGTCGCCCATCTCGAACACGACGTCACCAACTGGCGTGCGGCCCGCAAGATGGAAGGCTTTCTGCCCGAGGAACGGGAATGGTTCGGCAGATCACCGGACCGCGCCGCCTCGTCGACGTGGTACGCGCCCTCCACGGCGACCGTCCGGGGCCGCTGACCTGGTGGAGCTGGGCAGGGGAGTCCTTCGTCAAGGACGTCGGCTGGCGCATCGACCACCATCTCGCGACGCCCGGGCTCGCACGTCGGGCGCGGTGGGTCGAGGTCGACAAGGAAGCCGCACCCGAGATGCGGCTCTCCGACCATGCGCCCCTGGTCGTGGAATACGCCGAGGTCGACGACGTGTCGCCGGCGTCCTCGGGCGGTCTGTCCCCCGCAGGTCCTTAGCTGGGCTGATAATCTCCCGCCGGTGACGAGCTCTGCATCGACCACCCGCGACGGCCTGGGCGCGCGCCTCCTGTTCACCCTGGCGCTCCTGTCGGCGACCGCGCCGATCGCAACCGACCTGTACCTGCCGTCGTTCATCGAGGTCCAGGACTCGCTGCACACCGACGCCACGCAAGTACAGCTGACGCTGACCGCGTTCCTGATCGGTGTGGGTGTCGGCCAGGTCATCTGGGGGCCGATCTCGGACCGGTTCGGTCGACGACTCCCGCTCGTCATCGGCTCGGCCGGTGCGGTCATCGCCGGTGTGGTTGTGGTTGCGGCGCCGAACATCGAGGTGCTGATCGGTGCCCGATTCGTGCAGGCGCTCGCGGCGGCATCGGGAATGGTGATCGCCCGCGCGGTGATCGCCGACCTCCTCCGCGGCTTCGCCGGTGCCCGGTCGATGACGCTGATGATGAGCATCCAGAGTCTCGCGCCGGTCGTCGCACCGCTCGTGGGAGGCGTTCTGGCGGGCCATGTTCCGTGGCGCGGCATCCTCGCGGTGATCCTTGCGACCGCAGTGCTGCAGCTGATCGGCGCGGTCACCTCGGTGCCGGAGACCCTGCCGCAGGCGAGTCGCGCACCACGACTTCGGTTCGGGGACCTGCTCGGTCGGTTGAGGCGCCCGGCATTCATGGCCTATGTGCTGACGCAGGCCTTCGCGTTCGGGGCACTGATGGCGTATATCTCGAGTTCGTCGTTCGTCTACCAGAACGTCATCGGGACGTCGGAGCTGGTGTACGGCTGCGCCTTTGCGGCCAACGCCCTCGGAATGATGGGTGGCGGACTGATCTCGTCGAGGCTGGCGCGTCGGCAGATCCATCCCGCGACGACCATCAAGTGCAGCCTGCCCGTACTGATCCTCGCCGCATTCGGGGTGCTCGGCGCAGCGGTGTCGCCGGTGCCGGCCCTGCTCGTCGTCCCGTTGTTCGTGCTCGCCACGGCGATCGGCTTCATCTTCGGCAATGCGGCCGCTCTTGCGATGGAACACACCCACGACGCCGCCGGCGCCGGCAGTGCCCTGCTCGGCGGAATCATGTTCCTCGTCGGCGGAGCGCTGTCCCCGCTCGGCGGCCTCGCCGGTGACGACACCGCGGTCCCGATGGCCTGCATCATGATCGCCTCGTCGATCCTCGCGGCCGTCTGCTTCACGATCGCCCGGCGGTACGTCGTCCGTAACCCGGAATCCGAGGCGGCGTTCGCGAACGCTTGAGCCGAGCCGGGTGGCTCACACGACGGTGAGCACCGCCTGCAGATACTCCCACTCCATGTGGCCGTCGGTGATGTACCGGTTGGCGAGCGCGGCGATGGCGGTGTCGAGTGCGGCGACCCGGGTCGGGTCGTCGGCGATGTTGCGGAAGGTCACGATCGTCGGGCCGTAGTGCGCCTTGAAGAAGTCCCGGAAGGCGGCGCCGTCGGGGAACTCGTCGATCCTCACGGTAGTGGTGGTGAACCGGTGATCGGTCACGCGGCCGTCGAACAGGGATCGCACGTGGTCGGTGCTGCCCCAGAGCGGGCCGGGCTGTGCACCGGGAGGCGGTGGCGGTGCGTACGGCTTCATGACACCGAACAACTCGCCGATGAAACCGGTTGGCGTCCAGTTGATCAGGCCGATCCGTCCGCCGGGTCGGACGACGCGGACGAGTTCATCGGCGCACTTCTGGTGGTTCGGCGCAAACATGACGCCGACGCAGGAGGTCGCGATGTCGAAGTCGTCCTCATCGAACGGGAGATCCTCGGCATCAGCGGTGCGCCAGGTGATGCCGAGATCCTTGTGCCGTGCCTCGCCGGTCTCCAACAGCTCGGGCGTCAGATCAGTGGCGACGACGTGACCGCCGGCCCGGGCCGCGGGAACCGCGACGTTGCCGGCACCGGCCGCGACGTCGAGGACCTTCTCGCCGGTCTGGATATGCAAGGCGTCGACGAGGCGCCTACCCAGAGGCGCGATCAGATCGGCGACGGCGGGGTAGTCACCCGCCGCCCACAGCTTGCGGTGCTTGGCCTTGATCTCGGCGCCGAACGGGGTGGGGTGGATCGTGGTCATGGTGAATCCTCGTGCTCGTGGTGTCTTCGGACATCTCGAGCTTCCGCCGTCCCGGCCACTTCTCGCCAGACCAACATCTGTACCGGAGCCGGTTCACATTCTGTACTGGTCAACGGGGTGCGGTGGGTGTGTACTTGGAGTCGACGACGTGAGGGAGGATTGCGATGACGTCGTACGGACAGTTCTGCCCCGTTGCGAAGGCGATGGAGTTGCTCGACGAACGCTGGACGATTCTGATCATTCGCGAAATGCTGCTGGGGAGTAGGCATTTCAACGAACTTCGACGCGGGGTGCCGAAGATGTCACCGGCGCTCCTGACCAAGCGATTACGCAGTCTGGAACGCGCCGGGGTGGTCCACAGATCGGAGGTCGGTGGTCGTTCGGTGTACACCCTGACGGCCATGGGGCAAGAACTCATGCCGGTGGTGGATGCGCTGAGCGAGTGGGGAATTCGCTGGGTCGGTGAGCTCGGCGACGCCGACCTCGATCCTCACCTGCTGATGTGGGACATGCGACGGACCATCCCGATCGACCGGTGGCCGCGTCGACGGACCATGGTGCAGTTCGTCTTTCGCGATGTGATCGGCAAGTCGCGATCCTGGTGGCTGGTCGTGTCGGCCGGCGACGCCCAGGTATGCGACTTCGACCCGGGGTACGAGGTGGACGCAACGGTCGAAACGGACCTGCGGACTCTCACCGAGATCTGGCGCGGAGACACCGACTGGCGCTGTGCGCTCACCGAGAGCCGTGTCGACATCCACGCGCCCGCCGACGTCGTCCGCGAGATCCCGTCATGGATCGGGCAGGGTCTCTCGGCGGCCATCCCGCGTCCCGCGTGAATCAGCGCAGTCCGACCGACCGCATCAGGATCGGCCAGGAGACAGCCAGCTCGTCCTTCCAGTAGCCCCACTTGTGGGTGCCGCTGGGTCGCAGGTTGGAGGTGTACGGGATGCCGAGGCGCTTCAGGCGATTGCTCATCTGCCCGGTGCAGGTCCAGCTGCCGAACTCGCCGATCATGCCCTGGAGGGTCTCGTCGATCGGGTCGGCGAGCAGGTTGTTGTACTTCCCGGGTAGACCGTTGCCCGACGACATGTAGATGGTCTTGCCGCGCAGCTTCTCCGCGTTGACGTAGGGATCGTGGGCGCTCCACTCGGGGTCGCCCATCGGGCCCCACATGTTGTCCGCGTTACCGCCGCCGCGGCTCACGTCCCACCGGGTGAGCAGCTGGTTCTGGGGGCTCGAGATGTTGGCGCAGTCGCTGTAACCGGCCACCCCGCTGTAGAGCGCCGGGCGGCGTGTGGCGAGTGTGAGGGCAGCGACCCCGCCCATCGACGCCCCGGCGATGGCGTTGCGACCGTTGCCGCCGTATTCCCCGTCGATCAGCGGGGGTAGCTCCTCGGTCAGGAACGTCTCGTACATGTACTTCTTGCCGACGCCGGGATCGACTGCGCGCCAGTCGGTGTAATAACTGTGCGGATCGCCGACCGGCGTCACGACGTTGAGCTTCTCGCCGGCGGCCAACTGCTGCAAATTCGTCATCGCGTACCAGCCGGACTCCTCGTCGTGCGCTTCGGCGCCGTCGAGCATGTACAGCGTCGGCCGCTTGGCGTCCCCGGCCGCATGCTGGACGTCGACGGTGATCTCGCGACCCATCGACGGCGACCAGATCTGCAGGCGCTCACGGCCGTCGAAGGCGGCCGAGGAGACGATGCGAGCGGTGTTGTCGTCGGCGACGGCGGACGGGACTCCCGGGGTGAGTACGAGCGCGACGAGCAACGTTCCGACCGCGGCCAGTACTCCGGTCACCGTGCGGTGTCGTCGCATGCGGCAGCCCCTGTCGTCGGTCGGTCGATCCGTCGAGTATGGGGCAGATGTGACGGAAGGGGCAGGTGTTGTGACCGGATCGCAACGACGGGCCTCAGATGCGCCCCGCCGCAGCCGCAGCTAGGCGATGTCGCGACGCAGCGTCGTGTACCGGCCGATCAGCGCGAACACGGCGATGTAGGCGAGCATCACGAGAGCGCCGGCCCACTGCGGGAGCAGATCCCCGGCACCTTCACCCATACTGGCGTAGAAACTCGTGCCGACCAGGGCGTCGGCCGCGGAGCCGGGCAGGAACTTCGACACCGACGCGGTGGCGTCGAAGGCGGCCAGGGCGAGCCGCGCGATCGGCTCGACGAGCTGGGTGAACGCCAGCAGGATGACGATCGCGGCCACCTGGTTGGAGACGAGGGCGCCGAACGCGACGCCCAGCGCGGTCCACAACACCATCACGAGCATCGACAGGGCGATCACCTCGATGGTCGATGCGTCGCCGAGATAGGCGCCGTCGCCGACCAGTGTGAGGACCGGGGCGGCGGTCGCCACCACCGCGAGCGTCCCGAGGATGCCGTACAGCGCTCCGATCGGGATACCTGCGATCAGCTTGGCCAGCAACAGGACTCCGCGTCGCGGCTCGACGAGGAGGCTGGCGGTGATGGTCTTGTGGCGGAACTCGCCGGTCATCGCCAGGCTGCCGATCACCAGCGCGAAGACGTAACCGATCGGCGAGGTCAGCGCGTAGATCGACCGTGCGAGGTCGCCGCCGGAGAGCAGCACCGGCTGGTTCATCGCGCTCTCGGAGTTCAGCGAAAAGGCAAGTACCGCACCGATGAAGGCCAGATACCCGACCATCGCGACGAGCAGCACCCACCACATCCGGGTCGAGACGAACTTGCGGTATTCCGCGACCAGCGCCGCCCTCATCGCACAGCTCCCATCGACGGCGTGGCCGAACCGGTCAGTTGCAGGAAGACGGTCTCGAGATCGGCTCCGGCGTCGGCGAGTTCGTGCAGCTCGATGCCGGCACCGAAGGCCGCGGAGCCGACGGTGGCGGTGTCGACGCCGTGGACGCGGAAACCTCCGGGGGCGTCCTCGATCTGCCAGTGGCGCTCGCGCGCCAGTGCCACGAACGACGCGGGGCTCGGGGTGCGGACCCCGACCGCGTGGACGGCCAGGCCCTCGAAGTCGGTCAGCGTCGACGCGCGGATCAGCCGGCCGTTGCCGATGACCACCACATCGTCGACCGTGCTACGCACCTCTGCCAGAACATGACTGGACAGCAACACCGTCCGCCCCTCGCGGGCCAGCGACCGCAGCAGCCCGCGCAGCCAGACGATGCCCTGTGGATCGAGACCGTTCGCCGGCTCGTCGAGAATGATGACGCGGGGATCGCCGAGCAGCGCCGTCGCCAGGCCCAGCCGCTGCCGCATCCCCATCGAGTAGCCGCCGACGCGGCGATCTGCGGCCGCGGTCAGTCCCACGTAGTCGAGGACCTCTTTGCACCGGGCCTTCGAGACACCCACCTGCGGTGCGAGCGCGGTGAGATGGCCGAGCCCCGTGCGGCCCGGGTGGAAGCTCGACGCCTCCAATGCTGCCCCGACCTCCTGCGCGGGACGGCGGATCTGCCGGTACGGGCGGTCGCCGATGAGCGCGCGTCCCGCTGTCGGCTCGACGAGCCCCAACAGCATCCGGAGCGTGGTCGTCTTGCCCGAACCGTTCGGACCGAGGAAACCGGTCACGCGCCCCGGCGCGACCGTGAAGGACAGATCGTCGACCGCGGTGACCGCGCCGAAGCGCTTGGTCAATCCATCGATCGTGATGGCAGGGGAGTTCAACGTCGTGTCACAACCAATCGCGGCGTCGGAAGGAGATGTAGAGACCCAGCACGACAACAACTATCAAACAGATGCTCATGATGAAACCGGCGTTGTCGAGATACCCCGGGAACGGCACGTTCTGTCCGTAGAAACCGGTGATCGCGGTCGGTACCGCGATGATCGCGGCCCAGGCGGTCAGCTTCTTCATCACGGTGTTCAGCCGCGCGTCGGCGAGTGTCAGGCTCGTCTCGAAGACGGTGGTGATCATGTCCCGCAACGACTCCGTCCACTCGGTCGCGCGCAGGGCGTGGTCGTAGAGATCGGAGAAGTGGGGGTCGAGTTCGGGCGGCGCGTGGTTCTCGAGACGACGCCGCTGGATGCCGGCGATCACCTCACGCATCGGCAGGACCACCCGTCGCAGCACGACGAGGTCTTTGCGCAGATCGTAGGTGCGGCGCTGGAGCTCCCGGCCCGGGACGCGCTCGTCGAAGAGCAGCGCCTCGAGGTCCTCGATCTCGTCGTCGAGCCGCTGCACAGCGTCGAAATGCCCATCGACGACGACATCGAGTAGGCCGTGGACGAGCGCGCCCATGCCGTATTGCATCGCGCCGCTCTCCGCCCAGCGGCGGACGACCTCGTCCATGTCGAAGTCCGGCGTCGGGCGCACGGTGATCAGGACGTTCCGTTTGATGAAGATCGAGATCCGGTGGAGGTCGAACATCCGGGCGCGGCCGTTCGCCGACGGTCCGAAGTTCGTCGTGGGCTGGTCGTCCGCGACATCGTCGGCCTCGGTCTGACCGGCGTCGCCGTCGTGCAGGGCGATCGCGTAGACCATGACGAACGTGTGGCCGGAGTACATCACCGTCTTCACGCGTTCGGCCGCCGCCACGGTGTCCTCCACCGCGAAGGGATCGAGGTCGAGTTCGGAAGCGACCCTCGACAGGGTCTCGTGGGTCGGGCACTCGAGGTCGGCCCAGATGAGGGTGTCGGGATCGTCGGCATCGAGACAGTCCGAGATCGCGTCGATGTCGAAGCCGTCCACGGCTTCGCCGCCGCGCCACAGCTGGCCGCGTACCCGCTCGTTCGCGTGCTGTCCGGTGTCGGCCTCGGCGGAATCGGTCATGCCCACATCGTGTCAGCCCGGCCACTCGCGTGAGCCCAGGTGAGGAGATCACGGTCACCCAGGCGTGTCCGGAGCCGCGGGTAGCATCGGAACCGGTGTATGCGGAAACGGGGGCGCACCGATTCTCCCAGGTAAGGCGGCAGTGGCATGGTCGAGTACGGCTCGAGAGGGCAGGGGCGGATGCCTGCGCGCAGCAGCGAGCAGATCCGGGAGTGGTGCGACCGGTCGGCACTGCCGGGTGAGCGCCGCGAGCTGTCCGACACCGCAGCGCTGCTCGTCGCTGCCGGTTACCTGACTCCCGGGGGCCGGGCGATCGTGGTGCGGAGGATCTCGACGGGCCGACCGATGCCGACGGTCCCCGCCGGTTTCGGTGACCTGCGCCGCCTGCAGCGCGCGATCGTCCAGCTCGAACACCAGCTGTCCAACCCGGTCGTCCCGAGTGTCGTGGGCGCGGTCATGCGCAACCGGCTGAACGGTCTCCAGCGACGCCGCGACGACGCACGCAAGCACATCGTGACCGCCAAGGGCGTCCTCGCCTCCGGAACGCGAGCGATCCGCCGCGAGCGCCGCGAGAACATCTACCTCGAGATCGAGGAACGCGAACGGCTCTTCTCCGGCCTGCTGTGCACGCCGACCCCCAACGTCAACTCCTCGGGCTACGTCCGACGCGCGGGCACCGCGGCCATCGACCGCATCGCCGGCGTCGTCGGGCAGGTCGCCGCGAAGTCGGGCAACCCGCAGGCCGGGCAGTGGGCCGATCAGCTCCTGACCAACGGTCGCGACTCGGCGCAGGCAGGCGCCCCGCGGTCGGCGACTTTCGTCGACGGCTACGAGACCCTGCTGTTCATCGCCGGCCACTACTACGACCGCATCGTCGGCAATCCCGCGTGGCGTTCGGATCACTTCGAGGTGCAGCGCACCCAGGTCAACCTGCACGCGGAACTGGCCGAGATCGCCGCCGACGTGATCGCCCTGCGCGCGGTCCGCATCGACCTCGACCGCGCGAAACACAACGGCGGATTCGATCGCACCTTCGCAGCCCAGATCGACCAGCGCGAGACGACGCTACGCCCGGTATGGAGTGAACTCATCGATCGCGTCCAGGCCCTCGGCGAGGTTGCGCACGTCGTCGAGTCGGCGGCCGTCGAACTCCAGGTGCTCGCCGAGTACAACAAGGCGATGACCCTGGACGACCGCATCGACGCGCTGGTTGCGCGTTCGGGTGACCGGGAGATCTCGGTCGACAACGCCAAGCGTCTCAGCGAGCAGGTGCGCAGCGGTGAAGAGCAACTTCGGATCTACCGGGATGTGTTGCAGGGCAACATCGCCCGGATCTCGCCGGCTGTACCGCGGGAGCTACCGGCCCGTTACGAGCCGTCGTGACCAGGCCTGGAGATAATCCTTCTCGCCGGGGCTGAGGCGGCGGAGCGTGTGTTTCTCCACGTCGACGACGGCCATCTGGGTGCTCGCCACACACGCCGGGCGGCTCGACGGGTCGGCGTGTGCACCCCGGATCTCGTAGCCGATGGTGAAATCGACCGAGCGGAAGTTCTTGATCCACATGCCGATTCGCAGCGGCGAGTCGTCGTGTCGGAGTTGGGCCTGGTACCGGATGTCGACGTGGACGATCATCGCGCTGGTGATCAGCGGGGCGTACTCCTCACCGGCGCTGAGGAGCCATGCGATGCGCGCCTCTTCCATGAGGGTGACCATGCGCGCGTGGTTGATGTGCCCGAATGCGTCCATGTCCGACCACCGGACCGGGACATCGGCGGTGTAGGCGTACCCGTTGTCGTCCAGACCCCCGTCCTCGACCCTGTCTTTCGGCGAGTTCTGTCCGTTCGGAGGTTTTTGCATCGCGACTTTCACTCGGGGACACCGATTGTGTGGTGGTTGGTATCGGATCGGCCACTTTCGCGACGTCCCGACCTGCCGAGCGGCAGGTAGTCTGACAGTCTAGATGTCGCCACGTGTCCAGATGGTCGGCGCGGAGCCCATGCATGGCGAACGAGGGCTTCCGGTGCGGTCGGGGTTTGCCGGGTAAGGGAGTTTGACGTGAGATCGAGGCGCTTGATCGCGGGTCTTGCCAGTCTGGTGATGACGGCCGCATTGACCCCCGTCGTGGCCCATGCGGCCCCGCGGCATGCGGAAACGAAACCTGTCGCGCGCATCGCCAAGACCGTGGAGATGAGTGCCCAGCGTACCGACATCTGGGTGTACTCGCCGGCCATGAACGACCGCATACGCGTCTCCGTGCTGACTCCCGTAGGAGCCACCTCTCCGCGGTCGACGTTGTACATGCTCGACGGCGCCGGCAACTACAAGGACGTCAACGACTGGATCACCAAGGGACGCGCCGGCCGGTTCTTCGCCGACAAGAACGTGAACGTGGTGCTTCCGGCCGGAGCGTCGGGCACCTTCTACACCGACTGGAAGCAGCGCGACGCGAAGCTCGGCAAGCCGATGTGGGAGACGTTCCTGACCAAGGAGCTGCCGCCCCTCGTCGACCGCAGGTTCAACGGCAACGGGCGCAACGCGATCATCGGCCTGTCCATGGGTGGACAGGCGGCGTTCGCGCTCACCGTCCGGAACCCGGCGATGTACACCGGCGTCGCATCGCTCAGCGGTTGCCCGCCGGTGACGGGACCGTTCAACGAGGCCTACGTGCGCTCGACGGTCGGGCGTGACGGCGGCGACGCGACCAACATGTGGGGGCCCTTCGGCTCCGCCGGGTGGCGCGCGCACGACCCGAACCATCATCTGGACAAACTGCGCGGGAAGAACATCTTCCTCTCCGCCGGGTCCGGGGCCATCGGTCCGCTCGACCTACAGCGCCGCATCGACCCCGAGGAGGGGTCCCGCGACGTCGTGACAGCGTCGTCGTCGGCCCTCGAGCTGGGCGCCTACCGCTGCTCGCTCGAGTTCGCGGTCACCCTGCGCGCCGCGCGTATCCCGTACACCGACGGCTTCCGCCTCATCGGCACCCACACGTGGGGTTACTGGGAGCGCGACCTCGAAGTCGCCTGGCCGACCATCGCCCGCGGTCTCTAGGCCCGCGGGCCGCCCCAGTTCTCGGCGAACGCCAAGAAGACGTCACCTTCGACGGCGTTGGTGACCGTCACGCGCACACCGTCACCGTCGAACGGTCGGATCACCACACCGGCGTCGACGCCGGCCCGCGCGAACTCCATCGCCGCGTCGCCCAGATCGAGCCAGACGAAGTTCGCTTGCGATTCGGGCACTCGGTAGCCGGCGGCCCGTAGCCGCTCGGTCACGCGGGCACGTTCGGCGACCACGGCGTCGGTCCGGGCGACGAGCTCATCCGCGGCCTCGAGGCTCGCGAGCGCGGCCGCCTGGGCGACGCTGCTCACCGAGAAGGGCACGTGGACCTTGCCGAGCGCAGTGATGACCTCGGGGTCGGCGATCGCGTAACCGACGCGGAGACCGGCGAGGCCGTACGCCTTGGAGAAGGTGCGCAAGATCACGAGATTCGGGAACTCGCGGCGCAGTTCGAGTGCGTCATAGGCCTGGCTCTCCGGCAGGCGCAGGTACTCGAAGTACGCCTCGTCGAGCACGACGAGGATGTCCGACGGCACCTTCTGCAGGAACGCGCGGAGGTCGGCCGCCTCGACGACGGTGCCGGTCGGGTTGTTCGGATTGCACACGAACATCAACCGGGTCCGGTCGGTGACAGCCGCAGCCATCGCGTCGAGGTCGTAGGTGAGGTCGCCGGTCAGCGGCACCTGGACCGGCGCCGCCCCCGCCACCCGCGTGGCCAGCGGGTAGGTCTCGAACGACCGCCAGCCGAAGACCACCTCGTCGCCGGGGCCGCTGGTGATGGTGATCAGGTTCTGGCAGAGGATCACCGATCCGCAGCCCACCTGGACCTCGTCCTCGGTGACGCCGAGTTTCTTCGCGAGCGCTGCGGTGAGTTCGACGATGCCGTTGTCGGGGTAGCGGTTGACTCCGGCCGCGGCTGCGGCGATGGCGTCGACGACGCTCGGCAACGGACCCTCGGTGACCTCGTTGCTCGCGAGCTTCACGGCCCCGGGAAACGTCTTGCCCGGAACGTAGACGGGAAGGGTGTCGAGATCGGGGCGGATTCGCAGGCTCACCAGACCAATGTAGGCCGACCCGTCAGAGGGGCAAAAACCGGCTCTGACCAAACGGTTTGCTTGTGGACGCGGCGGGTGTGTAATCTTTCGTCCGGCAGTTCGAAAGGACTCCGCCAAGGAGGCGTGCCAGAGCGGCCGAATGGGACTCACTGCTAATGAGTTGTCTCGCTAAAACGGGACCGGAGGTTCAAATCCTCTCGCCTCCGCCACCGCAGTCGGCCGACGGCGGTACAACTGAATAACACGCGCCCGTAGCTCAACGGATAGAGCATCTGACTACGGATCAGAAGGTTTGGGGTTCGAATCCCTACGGGCGCACAGAGAGAAACCCGCCACCGGTGACCGGTGGCGGGTTTCTTCGTTCATTACCGAGGTGGTCTACGTCTCTGTGGTGAGTACCACCAATTCGTTCGTCGCCCGCGTCATCGCCACGTATCGGTCCACGGCTCCTTCGATGCCCTCACCCAAGGACTCCGGATCGACCAGCACCACGAGATCGAACTCGAGTCCCTTGGCGAGGGTCGGGGTCAACGACCGGACCCGCTCGTTCCCGGCGTATCCCGGGTCGCCGATCACACAGACCGTGCCGTGGTCGTGCTCGGACAGCCAGCGGTCGACGACGGCCGCGAGCTCGGATCGTCGTCCGTACCGTACGGGCAGACCGCGACGGCGTACCGAGGTCGGGACGTTGGCGTCGGGCAGCGCGGCACGGATGACCGGTTCCGCGGCGGCCATGATCTGCTCGGGCGTCCGGTAGTTGATGGTCAGACCCGACTGGGCGACGTCGTCGAACCCGACTCGCCGCAACCGATCCGACCACGACTCGGTGAATCCGTGGCGGGCCTGTGCTCGGTCGCCGACCACCGTGAAACTCCTCGACGGGCAACGGCTCAGGAGCATCTGCCACTGCGCGTCGGTCAGCTCCTGTGCCTCGTCGACGACGATGTGCGCGAACGGGCCGGCGAGCCGGTCCGGGGTGTCGCTGTCGGCGAGGACGCCGTCGTCGAGTGCGTTGCGCAGGTCCTCGCCGCGGAGCATCGTCATCAGACCCTCGCCGTCGTCGTGCACCTGCGCGGCGATGAGATCGTCGACCACCTGGCTCATCCGCGCGTGCTCGGTCTCGACGGTCGCACGCCTCCGACGTCTGCGCAGCGCGGCTTCGGGGTGCCCGACCCGGCGACGCGCGGCGTCGAGCAGCGGGAGGTCGGCGTCGGTCCAGGCGTCGGCGACGTCGCGCTGCAGGGCGCGCACCTCGTCCGGCGACAGCCACGGTGCGCACCGGCGCAGGTAGGCGGGCACCGACCACAGATCGCCGACGATGTCCGCCGGCTGCAGAACCGGCCACGCGCGATGGAACGTCGACGTGAGCTCCTGGTTGGTGGCCAGCGCCCGCCTCAGTGCGTGGAAGGGAACCTCGTTGTCGTGCTTGGCGGCGATGATCGAGACGAGTTCCTCCCACACCTCGTCGCGGCCGTCGTTGTGCGGCGTTCCCGGCCCGGGCACGTCGAAGGCCTCGGCCCAGTCCGCTGCCGTGAGAGTGACCTCGTCCCAGGGGGTTTCGACGACGAGCGGCGTCGTGGGTGGTTGTTCGTAGAAGGCGACCGCCGGCTCGACGGCCCCGACCATCCGCGCGGTCGACTTCAGCTGCGCCACCCGTTCGTCGGATTCCGTTGTCGCCGAATCGCCTTCGGCGACCAAGTCGGACAGGGTGCAGGTCTGCACGCTCTCCTCGCCGAGGCTCGGCAGTACATCGGCGACGTAGGCGAGGTACGGGCGGTGCGGACCGACGACGAGAAGTCCTCCACGGTTGCCGGCGAGGCGGGGGTCGGCGTAGACGAGATAGGCCGCCCGGTGCAGGGCCACGACCGTCTTGCCCGTGCCGGGGCCGCCGTCGACGACCAGCGCCCCGCGCGAACCGGCGCGGATGATCGCGTCCTGGTCGGCGGCGATCGTGCCCAGCACGTCCCGCATCCGCGGCGAACGAACTGCGCCGAGATCCGCGATGAATGCCGACTGGTCGTCGAGTGCGGCGTGACGATCGAGGACCGCAGGGTCGTCGACGAACACCTCATCCCAGTAGTCGGTGATGTGTCCGCGCGTCCACCGGTAGCGGCGTCGGCTGACCAGGCCTGCGGGATCGCGCAGGGTGGCGGCGAAAAACGGTGCCGCCGCGGGGGTGCGCCAGTCGACGAGCAGGGCCTCGCCGGTGGAGGCAGCCAGGCCGAGTCGGCCGATGTAGAGCACCTCACCGTCGGCACCGACGATGCGACCCAGACACGCTTCGAGGCTGAAACGCTGCAGCGCGCGTACGCGGGAGAGGGTTTCGTGGATCTCGAGATCACGGTCGAGGGCCCGGCGACCTCCGCCGCCCTCGGACCGGCGGAGTACATCGATCCGGTTGGTGGCGTCGGCGATGCTCTTGGCGAGACCGGCGGCGATGGTGGCGAAATGGCGCTCGTCCTCGGCGATGAGAGCGGGGTCGGCTTTGGCGGACAGTCTGGTCGGCAGGTCGAAGACGGTGCTGGGTTCGGGGGCGACCGGGGCGGACGGCACTGACAAAGAGGCTCCGAGGGTGCGATGCGGGTGGGACTTCTGACAGGTGGGAAGGCGATTCTGCACCCCGCAGGGGGTCTTGCGGCAAGGCCCCGTCCAGCGCTTATGGTGAAGAGGGAAGAACATTCGGACACCTGGTGCGTTCTGGATTCAGACGCGCCGATCGCATCTGTTGCACGGTGTTTCCAGATGTGTGAAGGTGTCATCAGTTCACTCGGTGAACGATTTCGGTGGGGCCTGTCAGGGGGCTGCCGCCCCCGGGTATGGGGGTAGGGGCGGCAGCGCGGCGTCGGTCGACGTGGATTCCGCAGGGACACCAAGCCTCAAGTGCCGCCTTCGATCTCATTCGGTCAGCCGGTTTTGCTACGTACTGAGCCTCGCGTGACCTGCATTTCCAGACCGCGCGGGGTCACCGGAACAACGACCCGCCGTAAGGTCGAAGACAGACGACACTTCGACCGGAGGCCGACGATGGGACAGCCGTACAGCGGGCCGAACCGCGACGCCCGCGACCCGCGGGATCGCGGCAACGACCCGTACACGCAGACACCCGTGTCGCCGCAGCTGTACCCGCCACTCGGTTACGCCCCGGACGGCACCGCACTGTTCACCCCCGGCCAGCCGACGAACACCGAACTCCGGGCCGCCGAGCAGGCCGAGCGCGAACAGGCCCGCGCCGCCGCCGAGTCGGCAGCCGGGGCGGACGACGAGACCCGCATCCCGAAGGTGTCCACCACGTCGCTCATCGTCTGCCTCGGACTCGTTGTGCTGGTGGCGGTGGCGATCGTCGGGTTCAGCGGCATGTTCCGGAACGAGCCCACCGAGCCGCCGCTCGCCGACCCGCCCACCACGATCGACACGGTCCCGCTTCCGCGCACGTTCGAACCGCCGCGGTTGACCCCCGAGGGTCCCGGCCGGTCGGCGCCCGGCGGACCCGACCAGCGCGTCAACCCGCAGGACAAGCCGGTGACCTACGAGGTCGCCATCGACGGCCAGGCGACCATCCTCTACGTCGACGCGATGGGTCTGCGGTCGGAGTTCGCGCCGTCGAATCCGTGGAGCGTCGAGTTCACCGGCAGCGACAATCCGTTGCGCCTGCTCGTGATTGCCGGGACGGGGAGCGGCGCCAAGTGTTCGATCACCGTCGACGGCAAAGTGGTCGTCGAGGACACCGTGACGGCGTCGTCGGCCCGGCGGACCGCCTCCTGTATTGCCTGACCGGCTGTGATGGGTGTCTCCGCGGTCGTCCACTTGGTGGAGTGACCAGCACGTCCGATGTGTGATCGGCCCGCCGGCTCGCTACCGTAGTCGTGTGAGTTCCCCGCAGACAGCCCCCGACAGTGGGCAGTCCTCCGCCTCCACGGACGAGTTCAAGACAGTGCTGACGTGGCGTGGTGAGGACACCGATCGACTCGAACAGGTGCGCCTGGTGGTCTCCGGCACGCGCGTGAAGGCCTACGGCCGGATCATCGCCGCCGAGACCGACGACCACGAGGCCTTCTCGGCATCGTACGAGTTGCAGACCACGGAGTCCGGCGTCACCAAACGCCTCACCGTGCACCTCATCTGCGAAGCGGGGGAGACCCAGTTCGGCATCACCCGCGACAACGAGGGCACCTGGCTCATCCGGCGCCCCGACGGCGAGATCATCCAGTCGGACTTCGACGGTGCCGAGGACGTCGACCTCGCCCTCTCGCCGATGTTCAACGCGCTCCCGCTGCGCCGCAAGGCGCTGACCGCGGCAGACGGGGCCGTCGACGTCCCGGTCGTGTACATGTACCTGCCGAGCGGCGAGGTCAAGGCGGCGACGATGTCCTACACCGCCACCGCGAACGGCATCGACCTCGTGTCGCCGCTGGCGACCACCACGATCACGCTGGACGAGAACGGCTTCGTCGCCGACTACCCGGGACTCGCCCGCCGGGTCTAACCCACCCAGACCCTCCCCTGATGGGCCTGGCGGCGGAGTTCCTCCTGCCAGCCCGGCTCGCCGACGGTCACCCCGCTGATCGGTTCCGGCTCGCCCTCGTGCAGCCGCTCGTAGGCGACGCGTGCGCGATGTCCGTCGTCGACCAGGATCTCCGCGGTGCCGTGGTCACGCAGCTCGTCGCGTGCGGCGATCAACCGGTCGATGGTCTCGCTGAGCACATTCAGGACGGCGATGCCGTTGGCCTCGATCATCGCCCGCTGCAGCGCGGGTGCGGTTCCGGCGACCCGGGTCCCGTCGCGGAAACTGCCCGCCGCCAGACGCAGGGCGAGGTCGCTCTCACCGGCGCCGACCGCGGCGGTCGCGGCCGCCGTCAGATGCGGCATGTGCGAGATCGCGGCAACGGCTCGATCGTGGGCGTCGGGCGCCACCGGCACCACCTGCGAGCCCGCCAGCCGGGCGATCGATGCGACGGCCAGCCAGTCGTCGGCGTCGCTGTGGTCGGTCGTGGCGACCGCCCACATCGCTCCTCGGAACAGCGTCGGATCGGTCGCCGACCAGCCGGATCGGCTCGTACCGGCCATCGGATGTCCGCCGACGTAGCGCGCACCGGGATGCGCGCGCGCGATCACCTTCTCGACTTCCTGCTTGACGCTGATGACGTCGGTCAGCAACGCGCCCGGCGCATGTTCGGCGGTGGCCGAGACGATCGGCTCGATGGTCGTGACCGGCGTCGCGAGCACCACGACGGCGTCGGACTCGGCCGCCCGGCGCAGGGTTGCGACGAGATCCGTCGACGCCTGGTACCCGTCCGCAGTCGCTGCATCGACGGTCGCCGACGAGCGGTTGTAGCCGAACGCCTCGTGGCCGGCGTCGTGCAGGACGCGCAGCAGCGAGCCACCGATCAGACCCAGACCCAGCACGCACACCGGCGGCGTGGGCGCAGAACGCGAGGACGACGAGTCAGCAGTCACGCTGACAACGTTCCCATACCCTGATCGATGCCCGTCCCGGGACTTGGGACTGCCGGTGATAGCGGCTACGGTTTCTCCATGGCCGGTGCCGGATTTGGGAAGTCGGGGTCGAACGCGCAAGACGTGGACGACGACATCGACGGTTTCGCCGTTGCGGTGGTCCGTGACGAGAGCGGATGGAAGGTCTCCGCGCTCAAGCCGTCGGCGCTCACCGATCTCGAGGACGCCGAGAGACAACTCCGCGAGCTCCGTTCCGCCGGTGCGGTCTTCGGCCTGCTCGACGTCGACGACGAGTTCTTCATCGTCATCCGTCCCGCGCCGGCGGGCGCTCGTCTGCTGCTCTCCGATGCGACCGCGGCGATCGACTACGACGTCGCGGCCGACGTCCTCGACGCCCTGAACCTCGACGTCCCGGACATCGACCCGGACGAGCTCGACACCATCGACCCCTGGGAGGAAGGCGACCTCGCCGTCCTCGCCGACCTGGGCCTGCCCGACGCGGTCATGAGCATCATCGTCGGCGACACCGACCTCTACGCCGACGAACAGCTCGGCATGATCGCCGCCCGACTCGGCTTCGCCGACGAATTGGGCAAGGTTCTCGACTCTCTCGGACACTGACCGGCGCCCGATGAGCGCGCCCGCGTGGGAGAGCATGGTCCGCGCGGCACTCGACGCCGCGTCGTTGTCGGGAACCGACGACGTCCCGATCGGTGCCGTGGTCTTCGACCCCGAGGGCGTCGAACTCGCCCGCGCGGCCAACCGCCGGGAAGCCGACGGTGACCCGACCGCACACGCCGAGGTTCTGGCCCTCCGTGCCGCCGCTCAGGCGTTCGGCGACGGCTGGCGACTCCCCGGGTGCACGATCGCGGTGACCGTCGAACCGTGCACGATGTGCGCCGGTGCGATCACGCTCTCCCGCGTCGACGCGCTCGTGTTCGGGGCGTGGGAGCCCAAGACCGGTGCGGTCGGGTCCCTGTGGGACGTCGTACGCGACCCGCGCCTCACGCATCGCCCCCAGGTGAAGGGCGGCGTCCTCGAGGGCGAGTGCCGGGCGCTGATGGTCGACTTCTTCGCGGCCAAGCGCGAGCACTGAGGACGACGGCCGCGCGGACACAAAAAGATCGGGGAGATCTCAGGGTCGCGACCGATGGTCGGCGTCGTGCTGCTCTGGCAGATTGGACAGGTAGTCCCATCAGATCTCGAGGAGTAGCCATGTCCGACCCGGCCGACAAGGTCACCGCAGCCTTCGACACCGCCAAGTCCAAGATCAACGAACCGGCCGAGAGCGGCAAGGTGCAGGAAGCGCTGGGCACCGCCCGCGACAAGATCGACGAGTTCGTCGAGAGCAAGCAGGTCCAGGATGCGCTCGGCACCGCCAAGGACAAGCTGAGCGAACTCGCCGAGAACGAGAAGGTCCAGGACGCCGTGACCACGGCCAAGGACAAGATCACCGAGGTCGCCCAGAAGTTCGGCAACCGCTGATCACCCTCTGACCTGCAATTTCTGCAGGTCGGTGAGCGTCTGTGGCACCGTGGAAACCAGGAGTCAGCTCCTGACGACCCCCCGCGTCGAGCCACTGGCGCGACGGTCGCCGAGTTCTTCCACCTCGGCCGGCACCGGGCCGCGCCGAACCTCACCGAGGAGGCTTCATGGGAACCACTGACGACGCCAAGAACAAAGCCGAAGAGCTGAAGGGCCGTGGCAAGGAAGCTGCCGGCAGCCTCACCGACGATCAGGATCTGAAGAACGAGGGCAAGGGCGACAAGGCCCAGGCCCAGGGCAAGCAGAAGATCAGCGAGGCCGCCGACGCCGTCAAGGGCAAGGTCGACGACGTCAAGGACAAGCTCACCGGCCACTGAGGTGCCCGCTGCACCCGGTTTTATGGCTCTGACCAGCTGATTTAAGACTCGCAGCCCTGCTGCGGTACAGTCTTTCGCGGTGGCGTGTCCGAGCGGCCGAAGGTGCAGCACTCGAAATGCTGTGTGCGGTAACCCCGTACCGAGGGTTCAAATCCCTCCGCCACCGCCAGAGATGACCCCCCGTCCTCACGGATGGGGGGTCATTTCTCTTCGGGGACCCCGTCGCGGAGAATCCTGAGCGCATTCTCGGTCTCGGCGACCCGGTCCGCGCCGAGTGCCGCCTCCCACCGCACGCGAATGCGGTCGAAGGCCGCGCTTCCGACTCTGATGGCCTCGCGTCCGCGGGCGGTGATGCGCAAACTCTTGCGCCGGGCGTCGTCGGCGTCCGCGGCGCGTTCGACGTAACCCAACCCTTCCAGCGCGGTGATCGTCTTCGCGGCGGCCTGACGCGAGACGCCCAGGCGCCGGGCGAGAGATGCCGCGTTGCCCGCTCCGTCGTCGATGGCCTCCATGGCGAGTTCGTTGGACACCGTCAGGCCCGGGTGTCCGGCGTCGGCCAGTTCGTCGACGACCTCGCGCGTCATCGCATCGAAGGTCTCGAGCAGCAAGCGGGCGAACTGGGCCCCGCGGGAAACATCCACGACCGGAGGTTACCGACCGCCTCGGCTATTGACAACCAGGTTGACAGATACCTACCGTATTGACAACCAGGTTGACAGAACGAGGAGTGGTCATGAGTGTGGAAGCGCGCAGTGCAACCAGGGCGACGATCCCCGAGGTGGAACACCACGTCGCGTACGTGAACGGGACGTCGCTGCACTATGTCTCGGCGGGGAGCGGTGGTTCGCCCATCCTGCTCGTCCACGGATTCCCGGAGTCGTGGTGGACATTCCGCCGACTGATTCCATTGTTGGCGAAGGGCCACCAGGTGTTCGCCGTCGATCTGCGCGGTTTCGGTGACTCTGCGGTCGCGGGCGAAGACTTTGGTGGTGCCATGGCGGCGGATGATCTACATCAGCTCATCCGGTACCTCGCTGTTGGTCCCATGCATGTTCTGGCGCAGGACATCTCGGGCGGCTCGGTCTATCGGCTCGCCTCCGCGCATCCCGAACTCGTGCGGAGCCTGATCGGGGTGGAGATGGGGCTCGCCGGGTTCGGTCTCGAAGGGTTTTGCCGATGTCGTCCACGGGGGATCGTGGCACATCGGTGCGTTGGCCGCACCGGGGATCGCCGATCTGCTGTTCGCTGGGCGGGAACGGAAAGTCCTCGGCGGCTGGGCGTTTCCGACGATGACGCGTGTCGAGGGGGCGGTCGACGAAGCCGATCTCGACGAGTTCGTGCGGGTGTTCGCGCGAGAAGGTGGCTGGCGAGGAGCGGCAGGCCTGTATCGATCCATGCTCTCCGAGGGTGATGAGTTCCGGGCCAAGGCGGTGGTGCCGTTGACCATGCCGATGCTCGCGGTGGGAACCTACGGTGGCCCGTTCACCGCTCGGACACTGGCTCAGATCTCCGCAGGGCCCGTCTCGACGATCGAGTTCGACGGCGTCGGGCATCATGTCGCGCTCGAGGCGCCGGACCGCTTGGCGCAGGCGATCGACGATTTCCTGACCGACGTCGACGGCTGACCCCTCGACGGTCGGTCGCGGTCACGCGAGATGCATTTGTGCTCCGAGCACAAACGCCCCTCCCAAGTCTGGCCTCCCAGGCCGTTCCAGATCACTGTGCGGTTCCTTAGTGTTCTGGATCACACACCGGAGTACAAACGCCGATCTGCCTGGGGAGGACCTACCCGTGACCAGTTCCTATTTCGCCTGGGACCTGACGAAACGCGGCGACGCACCGTGCGTACGCGACGACGTGACCGCACTCGACTACGCGGCATTCGCCGAACGTGTCGACGCCGCGGCCGAGCAGTTCGCCGCTCGAGGTGTCGGACGGGGTGACGTGGTGGCGACCTTCCTGCCGAACCGCGTCGAACTACTGATCACGTTGATGGCGGCCTGGCGACTCGGGGCGGTCGCCACGCCCGTCAATCCCGCCTTCACACCCGACGAGGCCCAGTACCAGCTCGCGGACTCGGGTGCGCGCCTCGTCGTCGGAGTGACCGCCGGCGGCACCGATGCCCATCGCGACTTCCTCCCCGTCGACGACCTCGCCACCTCGCCGAACCCGCGCTGGCGGGCCCCGGCCGCGCCGAGCTTCGACGACGACGCCCTGCTCATCTACACGTCCGGCTCGACCGGCCGCCCCAAGGGGGTGCGCCTTTGCCACGGGAACCTGCACCACATGGGATCGTCGATGGCGCAGCACTTCTCGCTCACCGATCGGGACCATGCCCTTCTCGTGTTGCCGCTGTTCCACGTCAACGCCATCTGCGTGAGCTTCCTGGCGCCGATGCTCGTCGGCGGGCAATTGAGCATCACCGGCAAGTTCTCGCCCAGCCGATTCTTCGACGACGTCGCGCGACTGAGACCGACGTACTTCTCTGCGGTTCCGACCATCTACGCACTCCTCGTCTCGCAGCCCGGCCTCACCCCGGATGCCACCGCGTCGCTGCGATTCGCGGTCTGCGGCGCTGCCCCGATCTCCAAGGAACTCCTCGACCGCGTCGAACAGGCCTTCGGCATCCCGATCGTCGAGGGTTACGGGCTCACCGAGGGCACGTGTGCGTCTGCCTGCAACCCGGTCGACGGAGTGCGCAAACTCGGCACGGTCGGGCCTGCGCTTCCGGGCCAGCACATCGTCATCGTCGACGCCACGGGCGCGGAGGTGCCGGTCGGAGAGATCGGCGAGGTTGTCATCAGCGGCCCGAATGTCATGCGCGGCTACCTGAATCGTCCCGACGCCACTGCGTCGACGGTCGTCGACGGCCGGTTGCACACCGGTGACGTCGGCCGCCTCGACTCCGACGGCTACCTGACCCTCGTCGACCGGATCAAGGACATGATCATCCGCGGTGGCGAGAACATCTACCCGAAGGAGATCGAGAACGCGCTCGCCACCCACCCCGACGTCCTCGAATGCGCCGTCGTCGGCGCCCCCGACGAGCTCTACGGTGAGTTGCCGGTCGCTTTCGTGGTCGCCTACCCGGACCGGAACCCGTCGGCCGAGGAACTCGCCGCCCACATCGCCGACCGACTCGCGAAGGTCAAGCAGCCCAGCTTGATCCACGTCGTCGAAGCCCTGCCGCGCAACCCGGTCGGCAAGATCGACAAGCCGGCCCTGCGCAACGAGTTGCGCAGCCCGGCACCCATCTGACGACCCCCACCGATCCGTCACCTCGCAGCCGTCCCCGGCTGCCGGGGCGATACCCCACGCGCCACGGACCCCCGCGACGCCCGAATCCAGTGACATCCACCGGAAAAGGAGTGCACAGCAATGGGACTCACCCAACCCGATTTCCCCCAAGTGGACCCGGAGACATTTCTCCAGAGACCGTTCTTCGACCGGATCCGCACACTCGGTGCCCATTGGGCCGATTACGGATTCGGCACACCGAAGATGGTGCACATCATCTATCTGGCGAAGGTCTTCGTCTTCTACGTCGGCGTGGGGATCACCATCGCGACCCTGACGTCCGGGCTCAACCCGCTCCACGTCACCGAGTGGTGGAACCAGCCCATCGTCTACCAGAAGGCGATCCTGTGGACGGTGCTGGTGGAGATCCTCGGCATCGGCGGCTCGTGGGGTCCGCTGGCCGGCCACTTCAAGCCGATGACCGGCGGCCTCCTCTACTGGTTGCGACCCAGGACGATCCGGCTCCCACCGTGGCCCGACAAGGTGCCCTTCACCAAGGGTGATTCCCGCACACCCTTCGACGTCGCGATCTATGCGCTCATCCTCACGAATCTCGTTGTCGCGATCGCACTTCCGGGTGTCACCTCGAACTCCCTCGACGCCGCGATGGCCGACAACCACGGCCTGGTGAACCCGACGCTGATGTACCCGCTGATCGCCCTGATCATCGTGATGGGACTACGGGACAAGGTCATTTTCCTGGCCGGACGATCCGAGCAGTACCTGCCCGCCATGATCTTCTTCGGAATCCTGCCGTTCGTGGACATGATCCTCGCGCTCAAGCTGCTGATAGTGACCGTCTGGGTCGGTGCCGGCATCTCCAAGATGGGGCATCACTTCTCGATGGTGATCGCGCCGATGCTGTCGAACACCCCGTGGCTGCCGAGCAAGACCATCAAACGTGCGCACTACCGCAACTTCCCCGAGGACATGCGGCCGTCGAAGCTGGCCGGCGGTGTCGGACATGTGCTGGGCACCATCGTCGAGATCGTCACACCCCTGGTGCTGCTGTTCTCCACCAACAAGACCCTCACCGTGGCGGCGGTCGTGCTGATGGTGTGCTTCCACCTCTTCATCCTGTCGACGTTCCCGCTGGCCGTTCCCCTCGAATGGAACATGCTGTTCGCCTACGCGTCGGTGTTCCTGTTCCTCGGGTTCCCGGCTTGGGACGGCTACGCCCTCACCGACACCTCGACCCCGTGGGGCCTGGTGCTGATCGTCGCGGCGCTCTGTTTCTTCCCGGCTCTGGGCAACCTGCGGCCCGACCTCGTCTCCTTCCTGCCGTCGATGCGTCAGTACGCCGGCAACTGGGCGTCGGCGACCTGGGCGTTCGCGCCGGGCGCCGAGGAGAAGCTCGACAAGTACGTCGTGCGTCCGGCCAAGAACACCCGCACGCAGTTGCTCGAGTCGTACCCGCCCGAGGTCGCCGACGTCGTGATGCACCAGCTGCTCGCCTGGCGGTCGCTGCACAGCCAGGGTCGCGCGCTGTACTCGCTGATGATGCGGCATCTCGGCTCCGACATCGACACCTACACCCTGCGGGAGGCGGAGTTCTCCTGTAACTCGCTGGTGGCCTTCAACTTCGGCGACGGGCACCTCCACGACGAGAAGCTGATCGCCGCCCTGCAGCGACGCTGCAACTTCGCGCCGGGTGAGTTCACCGTCGCGTGGATCGAGTCGCAGCCGATCCACAAGGGCACGCAGAGCTACAAGGTGATCGACGCCGCGCTGGGTGTCATCGAGACCGGCACCTACCGGGTCGTCGACGCGATCAACGAACAGCCCTGGCTGCCGAACGGGCCGATCCCGTTCGAGGTCGAGTGGACGCTCGACGTTGACGCCCGTCGCGCGGTCACCGATCCTGAGGTGGTGCGTGAACCGCAGATGCGCCGCAACGACCGCGGCACGTCGCCCGTACCGGCGACAGACCAGGTGCAGCAGTGACCACTGCTGTCGTGGTCGGCGGCGGGCCCAACGGGCTCGCCGCCGCCCTGCACCTGGCCCGCAACGGGGTGCAGGTGACGGTGCTGGAAGCCGCAGACACGGTCGGGGGTGGCGCACGGTCCGGCGAACTGACCGTCCCGGGCGTCATCCACGACCACTGCTCGGCGTTCCATCCGCTCGGAGTGGGATCGCCGTTCTGGGCCGAGGTCGGGCTCGAGAAGTACGGGCTGGTGTGGAAGTGGCCGGAGATCGACTGCGCCCACCCGCTCGATTCCGGTGACGCCGCGCTGCTGTACCAGTCGATCACCGAGACCGCCGCCGGCCTCGGTTCCGACGGCAACCGCTGGCGGTCGCTCTTCGGCGACCTGGCCGAACACTTCGACGACCTCGGCGAGGACCTGCTCCGGCCGATCGTCAACGTCCCCGGACACCCGATCCGCCTGGCGGCCTTCGGTCCCCGCGCGGTACTGCCGGCGACCGTGCTCGCGCAGTGGTTCCGAACCGACCGGGCGCGTGCGCTCTACGGCGGCATCGCCGCGCACCTGTTCTCTCGTCTCGACCGGCCGTTGACGGCTTCACTCGGTCTGATGATCGCCGCAAGCGGCCATCGATACGGGTGGCCGGTCGCCGAGGGCGGTTCCGGCGCCATCATCGCGGCGGTGTCGGCAGCGCTGCTCGACGCCGGCGGCAAGATCGAGACCGGAGTCCGGGTCAGCTCCCGTGCGGACATACCGTCGGCCGACCTCGTCCTGCTGGATCTGTCGCCCGCACAAGTGCTCTCGATCTACGGTGACGCCATGCCTGCGCGGATTCGCCGTTCTTACCGGCGGTACCGCGTCGGGTCGTCGGCCTTCAAGGTCGACTTCGCCATCGGCGGCGACATCCCGTGGACCAATCCGGATTGCGTGCGGGCCGGAACCGTCCACCTCGGCGGCGATTTCGATGAGGTCGCGTACACGGAGAAGCAGCGCGCCGCGGGGGTCATGCCGTCCCGGCCCTTCGTCCTGCTCGGTCAGCAGTACGTCGCCGATCCCAGCAGGAGTGCGGGCGGCATCAACCCGATCTACGCATACGCGCACGTCCCACGAGGCTTCGACGGCGACGCCACCGATCAGATCGTGGCGCAGATCGAGAGATTCGCGCCGGGCTTCCGCGACCGCATCGTCGCCACGACGAGTATGGGCACCGAGGCGCTGCATCAGGGCAACGCCAACTTCGCGGCCGGCGACATCATCGGCGGCGCCAACGACGGGCTGCAGATGGTCCTGCGACCCCGCCTCGCGGTCGATCCGTACTCGACAGGCGTTCCGGGCGTGTACATCTGCTCCCAGGCGAGCCCGCCGGGCGCCGGTGTGCACGGGCTGTGCGGCTACCACGCCGCCGAGTCGGCGCTACGGCACAACCGTAAGAGCTTGGTGCGGTGACCGGTTCGGGTTCCTTCCGGTCGATGTCGACGGCCGCCGGTGACGCCGCCCGCGACCGACTGGCCGGGGTACCCGCCGCCGCCGGTTCCGAGCTCCTCGAACATGCGGCACTGGTGGCGAAGATGTTGCGGGAGAGCGAACCCGAGATCGTCGCCGAGCTGAGCTCGATGATGACGGGCATCGATCAACTCGACACCGACCCGAAACTCGTCGAGCTCCTCGAGGCCAGCGTCCACGGCAACGTGTCGACGATCATCCACGTACTCGCCAACGACATTCCCATCAAGCACCTCCAACCCGCCACTGCAGCAGTGGAATACGCGCTCCGACTGGCGCAGCGTGACGTGCCGTCGAACTCGCTCGTCCGCGCGTATCACCTGGGTCAGAACAATGTGATGCACCGTTGCTACCGGTTGGTGGAAGAACTCGACCTCGACGCCGAGGCGTCGATGGCACTGACCCGACACATCTCCGACGTCGTCTTCGGTTACATCGACTGGATTACGCTCTACGTGTTCGAGGCCTACGAGGACGAGCGTCGCCGGTGGCTGGGCGTCGAGGGCAACGTGCAGTCGGCCGCCATCCACACGTTCCTCGACAGCCTCGACGCCGACGACCGCGACTTCGAGAGCGAGACCGGATACCGCCTGGACCGGCGGCATCTGGCGCTCATCGTGTGGTCGGCCGACGACGACCCGCGCGAGCTGGGCGTGCTCACCCGCGTGGCACGCGATCTGGCCGTGCAGATCGGTGGGGGAGGGGACCCGATCGTCACCGCCATCGACCGGTCGACCGTGTGGGCCTGGATTCCGCTGGGGGTTCGCGGTGGGGACGAGAACCTCGCGCAGGCCCCGGTGCCGCCGGGAGTCAGGGTGGCGTGGGGACTCCCCGCATCGGGAGCCCGCGGCTTCCGGCGCACGCACGAACAGGCCCGTGCCGCCTATTCGGTCGCGACGACGCCGGGGAGTTCGGCGGGCCAGGTCGTCGGCTTCGGCGACCGGGGCCTCGCCGTCGTGTCCCTGCTTGCCCGCGAACTGGATTCGACGCGGGCCTGGGTCCACGAGGTGCTGGGCGGGCTCGCCGAGGACACCCCGAACGCGGCGATGCTGCGCGAGACGCTGTCGGTGTACTTCGCCACGAAGGAGAGCCACCTCCACACCGCCGAACGGCTGAACCTACACCGCAACACGGTGAAGTACCGCGTCGGCAAGGCGCTGGCCGAGGTTCCGCGCGACCGCGACCGCCTCGACCTCGCCCTGGCCCTCAAGGTCTGCGAGTTCCTCGGCCCCACGGTGCTCGACCGCTAGGTGTAACTCTTGGGGAGGTTGTGAACGGCGTGGTG
>NZ_JALPSY010000049.1:0-10182 GCF_023218005.1 Gordonia sp. C13 | reverse complement strand
TCCTGCTCGTGTGTGGTTGCCACGGCACGACGCACAGCCGACTCAACAAGCTCTGCCTGCCCCTCACGGGGCACAAATCGTGCAACGACGACAACCGGTTCCGAAGACATAACAACTCCCTTGGTGGATACGACGCCGAGCGGCGACGGTCGACGACCGCGCCTGATGGTAGGTCGAAAACGGGATCGTAGCGGTGTCTCAATACGCTTCATTCGGCATCGTTCCAGCGTCCTGATATGCGACATCCACCACGATGCGATCCGCCCTACGCTGCCGGGTAGTGGCTGCCCCTGACATGGCCCACCCGGGCTTCTTCAGACCAGCCGAGATCGTCACCGCACGAGAGGACCTCAGGTGAACATCGTCAACGTCATACGACGATCAGCGCGGCGCCACCCCGGCAAGGTGGCTGTCCGACACGGCGACACAGAACTGACATACCGCGACCTCGCCGACCAGTCGGCGCGCTTCGCATCGTTTCTCATCAATCAGGGCATTCAACCGGGCCAACGCGTCGGCATCCTGATGCACAATCAGCCCCAGTGGATCGTGGCGATGATGGGCATCTGGCAGGCCGGCGCGTGTCTGGTGCCCTACAACTATCTCTTCCACCCCGCGGCTCTGCGACATGCCAGCGACGACGCCGACGTCCAACTGGTCGTCGCACCATCCGCCGACATCCCACGTCTGACGGAGGCTCTCGCGGACCACCCCGCGCACGATCGTCTGGTTGCCGTCGGGGAACACCCCAATGCAATGACGACCTGGGACGAAGCGCTGTTGAGTACACCTGCATCAACGGTGGTGCCGCGATTCGACAGCGACGACGCCGTGCTCATGTACACCAGCGGCTCGACCGGCAACCCCAAGGGCGTTCGACAGACCCACCGCAACATCGCCGCGGTCTGCGAAGCAAAGCATGAGTGGTGGTCGATTGACGAGACCGACACCGCGCTCATCAGCACGCCACTGTTCCACGTCGGGGGTTTGCAACTGCTCGCATTGCCTATCCTCTTCGCCGGCGGAACGATCACGCTGCGCCGCTGGAACACTCGCGAATGGCTCGAGGACGCACGTCGACTCAAACCCACGGTCACGGCTTTGGTGCCGGCGATGATGATCGACATCGTCAACGAGCTTCGCGGCGAGCAGTTCCCGCTGCCCTCCATCCGAGTCTGCGCCATCGGCGGATCAGCCCTCCCACTCAGTCGCCTCCAACAACTGACCTCTCTGACCGGCATCGTGCCCGTCAACATCTACGGGCAGACCGAACAGATGGGGGTTTCAGTCACCGAACCCCTCGACGAGCCCCGACGGGAGGGCAGTCTGGGAAAGCCTCTTGATCAAATCGTGGAGGTACGCATCGTCTCGACGGAGACGCCAGCAGACGCGGTCAACGTCGCGACCGGAGAGACCGGCGAGCTGTGGGTCCGCGGTGACGCGGTCACCCCCGGCTATTGGCAACTCGACGCCGTCAACGATACGAAGTTCGTCAACGGCTGGTTTCGCACCAGCGATCTAGTGCGAGCCGATGCTGACGGCTACCTCTACTACGTCGATCGCGCCGACGACATGATCATCAGCGGTGGTGAGAACGTGTACCCACAGATGGTGGAAGGCCATCTCGCCGCCTGCCCGCTCGTCGCCGAGGTCGCGGTGATCGGAACACCTCACGAGAGGTTGTCGCAGCAAGTTACAGCAATCGTGGTCCCATCTCGCCCGGATGTCACTGCCGAGGACATCGCAGCGTACTGCGAGTCGGACCCGAACCTGCGTGGGTTGCAACGCCCCCGACGGATCGAGGTTGTTCAGACGATTCCTCGAACAGCAACCAACAAGGTCGACCGTCCCCAGCTGAAGCGCTCGTTTCACTAAGCGCTCTCCACAACGTCGCCGCCCACCTCAGACATGGAGTCGAGGTGGGCGGCGATTCCATGTCATTCGTATGGCACGGCATCAGGTCTGGTCCCGCCACCCGATGGCAGTCTTGCTCCAGGCGGTTCCTACATAGACGAATGGGCGGGTGGGTGTGCCCGCTCACCCACCCGCCCATTCGTCAGCCTTGTGACTAGATCGTCGGCGCCGGAATCGGCTCCCCCGCTCTTCGCGCTGATGTCGAGGCGATGGCCCAGATGCTCAACAGGCCCGCCACCGAGATGAAGATGCCCACCGAGAGTAGCGATCCCGTCGTCTCGAGCAGGCTGGTCGCGATCAGCGGCGAGAAGCCGCCACCGATCACAGCGCCGAGTTGGTAACCGATCGACGCGCCCGAGTATCGAACTTCCGCAGAGAACATCTCGTAGTAGAAAGCGGCCATGGGTCCGTAGAGAGCTCCCAGCGTCAACCCGGGGACGACTACCGCGATGAACAACAGGACGACACTTCCGGTCTCGAGCAACAGCACGTACGGAATCGCAGTGACGGTCGTGGCGACTGCAGCCCACAACAGGATCGTACGACGGTCCCGCCGGTCCGAGAGGGAGGCCACCATTGGGATCGTCACCACGGTGGCCACGCTGGATAACAGAACAGCGATGAGCGCAGTCGTGCGGTCGATGTCGTGGGAGGTGGCGTAGGAAATCGTGAATACGATGAGCACGTAGTAGTAGACCTGGATGATCAGGATCATTCCACCGGCCTGCAGGATCTGTTTCGGATGTGTCCGCAGAGCTTCGACGATCGGCGAGCGACGCTTGGGCGCACCACTGGCGATCGCCTCCGCCGCTCGACGCTCCTGCAGTTCTCGGAACTCCGCGGTGTCCTCGATTTTGAGTTGCATGTAGATCCCTGCAATAACGACAACGGCAGACAGCAGGAACGGAATGCGCCATGCCCAGCTCACCAGCGCGTCCGGGCTGACCGCTGCCACGACGATCAGAAACACGACGTTGGAGAGGATCACCGCCAGCGAGGGCCCGATGTGAGAGAAGCTGCCGTAATAGCCACGCCGGTGCGCTGGCGCATTCTCGGTGACCAGGAGCATCGCGCCACCGTACTGCCCACCCACTGCCAGACCTTGTGCCGCTCGAAGGATCACCAGCAGAATCGGCGCGAGGATGCCAACCGTCGCGTAGGTCGGCAGAAGGCCGATCAGGAACGTCGCTATCCCCATGATCATCATCGCGATAACAAGCAGCTTCTTGCGCCCGACGGTGTCACCGAAATGGCCAAAGACGATGCCGCCCAACGGCCTAAACAGGAATCCGACACCGAAGGTGGCGAATGCCGCCAGGGTCCCTAGTGCTGGGTTCACCGATGGGAAGAACACCTTGTTGAAGACCAACGCCGCAGCGGTCCCGTAGATGTAGAAGTCGTACCACTCCAAGGTGCTCGCGCCGAGCGCCGCAATGATGACCGTTCGGAGATTCCGCGGCGGTGGAGCTGCAGTTGTGGGTTGAATATCGCTGTCTGTCAATTGAACTCCTTCTGATCTCGCACCCGTTGAGTCGTAGCCACGGTTGCGCTGTGGCGTGAACCTACGTGCGGCGGATCACGTCCCGGTGTTTCAATCTGCAACATCTTGAGTTGACGCTGTAGCGGGCTCGGACATCCTGCGCCGTCACGGTCGACCTAGGTTGAGATCACCATCGTGACCGCCGCCCTCGCCGCGCGGGCACTGCTCGACACCGACGGGAGGGTCTATGGCGTCGCACCCTGGAGAAGATCCCCAAGTGCTGGCATACGCCAGAGCATGGGCACCATTCGGAGGTCCGCCAGGTACCGAGTTATTCGTCCTCTTTGGCATGGCCCCGCAACGTTTCTACGACCTTGTGCGGCGAATGATCCTGGGATCGTCTAGTACCGGGACCAGATGTGAGTTGGATCGTCGCCTACTGATTCTGGCGGCCGGATATGAGCACCGGGGTGCGAGCCGTAAGCTCACCCGGCACCGATGACAGGACTTCGCCCTGCCATCGTCTCCCACGAGTTCAGGACACAGCGATCGGCACCCTGTAGCGAACTGGCACAACCACTCGCGGGCTCCACGATCTTCAATCGAGATCGAATCACACACACCTCTGTCCGCAGGGGAGTCACAGGAGGAGCACCCCGTGTCCTTACAAACCGCTCCGGTCGAGCAAGACCAGACCGTCGCACACTTCGACGCCGTCGTCGTCGGCGCTGGCTTCTCCGGCTTGTACATGGTCCACCGACTGCGTGACGAACTGGGCCTATCCGTGCGCGGTTATGAGGCAGCCAATGGCGTCGGCGGCACGTGGTACTGGAATCGGTACCCGGGAGCACAAACTGACAGCTTGCACTCTGTGTACCAGTTCACTTTCTCGCCCGCGATCAGCGCGGAATGGACATTCTCGAGTCGATACCCGTCGCAGGGCGAAGTTCTCGAGTATCTCAACTTCGTCGCCGACCGCCTCGATCTCCGCAGTAGCTTCCAGTTCGGTAGCCGCGTCGCCGGCGCGTCCTTTGACGAGAAGGCAAACCACTGGACGATCGAGATCGAAAACGGTGAGACCGTCACTGCCCAGTTTCTCATCACGGGTGTTGGTCTGCTATCAGCACCTAATCGTCCAGACTTTCCGGGGTTGGACTCTTTCCGGGGCGACGTACTTCATTCCGCGGTGTGGCCGACGGACGGTGTAGATCTCTCCGGAAAACGAGTCGCACTCATCGGCACAGGGTCGACCGGTATCCAAATCCTTCCTCAGATCGCGGGGGACGCGGCCCATGTCACTGTGCTGCAGCGAACCCCCAATTATGTTGTACCAGCCCACAACCGACGACTGACCGACGAAGAGAAGGACGCCTTCCGCGCCGAACGCGAGCAGATCGCTCGGCGCGTTCGGAAGCATCCGTTCGCGATGGATTTCACCAGTAAAGGCTTGAACGCCCTCGAGGTAGACGCTGATACGCGTCACGCCGTTTACGAAGAAGCATGGAACAAGGGCGGCTTCTACTTTCTCTTCGAAACCTTCGACGATCTGCAGATCGACGAGGCGGCCAACGAGACCGCGTGTGAGTTCATCCGCGCAAAGATCCGTGAAATTGTGAAGGACCCGCAAACCGCCGAGACGCTGACGCCACGCAACTACCCTTACGGCGCTAAGCGCCCCCCAGCCGGCACCCATTACTACGAGACCTTCAACCGACCCAATGTCGACCTGGTCGACCTGCGTAAGACACCAATCGTCGAAATCACCCCCGACGGAGTGCGCACCGAAGCCGGTGACCATTCGGTCGATGTCATCATCATGGCCACCGGTTTCGACGCCTCCACAGGCTCACTGACCCGCATCGACATCCGGGGGCGTGACGGCCAGCGACTGGCCGATCGCTGGGCCGAGGGCCCGATCACCAACCTCGGGTTCAACACTTCAGGCTTCCCCAATCTGCTGATGATCACCGGACCGCTGAGCCCGTTCGCCAACATCCCCACCTGCATCGAAGAGACATCAGACTGGATCGTCAATTGCATCAAGCACCTGCGCGAACACAACTACACGCATATCGAGTCCAACCCAGCCGCCGAACAGGCGTGGGCAGACCACGTCACCGAGATCGCCAACATGATAGTTACGGGTAAGGGTGAAGCGGTGAATACCTGGTTCGCGGGAGCCAACATTGCCGGCAAGAGCAATGCAATCAATGTCTACTTCGGTGGAGCCAACGCATACTTCGCCAAAATTCGTGAGACAGCAGCCGAGGGATACACCGGATTCTCGATGAGATAACCCCGCGCCCTCCCGGCGAATTCGCCTCTGGAGTAACCGCGTTCCCAGCAAACGATTCTCGCGTCGCTGTTCGACGAGCATGTGACTCCGCCCGCGCACGGGCCCGAAGCAGATCAAGGAATGTCTATGGAAATCAACGAATGTACTGCCGTGGTCACCGGAGGTGCCTCCGGCCTCGGACTGGCTACTGCCCAGCGATTAAGTGCAGAGGGCGCCTATGTGGTCATCGCGGACTTGGAGTCGTCGAACGGCCATGAGGTTGCCCAAGAATCGGGCGGTCGAATGACGTTTGTGCCCACCGATGTACGCGACAGTGAGCAGGTCGCGCAAGCCGTCGCGGCAGCTTCCGCGATTGCTCCGCTGAGAATCGCTGTGAACTGCGCGGGAATCGGCGACCCGGCACGCACCTTGGGCAAGAACGGCCCTCTCGACCTGGACCGTTTCGAGCGGGTGGTCTCGGTGAACTTGATCGGAACGTTCAACGTCATCCGGCTCGCTGCGGAGGCGATCGCCGCCACCGAACCTGTCGCCGGAGAGCGCGGGGTCATCGTCAACACTGCATCTGTCGCCGCATACGACGGCCAGGTAGGTCAGGCGTCGTATTCGGCATCGAAGGGTGGAATCGTAGGAATGACTCTTCCCATCGCCCGCGACTTCGCGCAAGCTTTGATCCGGGTCGCCACGATCGCACCAGGTATGTTCTCGACGCCCATCCTGCAGGGCCTCACCGATCAGGCACGCGCATCGTTGGAGTCCCAAGTGCCACACCCATCTCGCCTGGGCGAACCGAGCGAGTATGCGAGTTTGGTGGCGCACATCGTCGAGAATCCGATGATCAACGGCGAAACCATCCGTCTCGATGGAGCACTCCGGATGGCTCCGCGATGAGCCGCGCAGCACTGGTCACCGGCGCTTCACGCGGAATCGGACTCGCGATCGCCCGTCGGCTGGCGGAGCGGGGGTGGGACCTGACCATCTCGGCACGGTCCGAGCAAACACTGCGCGACGTCGCCGACGAGATCGCACGCATATCGTCGACTCGTGTCCTTCCGGTTGTCGCCGATATGGGTTCCGAAGAGGACCTGCAACGGCTCGCCGCTGCCCATACAGAACATTTTGAGCGTCTCGATGCATTGGTTCTGAACGCGGGTATGGGGTCGATCGGCCCGTTCTCCGAATTCCCGGTGCGTCGGATGGACAAACTGATGAATATCAATGTTCGCTCGGCCTACGTACTCATCCAACAGCTACTCCCCGCTTTGCGGGCGACAGCCGGAGCCACTGACGCCAGCCGAGTGATCGCCATATCGTCGCTGACCGGTGTCGCAGCTGAACCGTTGAACTCGGCCTACGGCGCGAGCAAAGCTGCGCTGACCTCTCTGTGTGAAACGCTTAATACCGAACAGTCCGCCTCGGGTGTGAGCGCGACGGCGATCTGCCCGGGTTACGTGGCCACCGACATGACGGCCCCGCTCACCGACAACGTTCCTGCTGACAGCATGATCAGCCCGGATGCAGTTGCCGAGCTAGCCGTTGCACTGACCCGCTTGGACCGCAGCGCCGTCGTTCCGGCGATACCTGTCTCGCGACCAGGACCATCCGTATGGCGCGTTTGACGGACTCCCTCCACCCTCTGGGCCAGGCCCCGCCACCAAGGAAGGCTGTCTGATGTTGCTCGACCTCGATGATTCACGTCGCGACTTCCGGAACTACGTACGCGACTGGGTCGACAAGAATTATCCCGCCGAGCGCGCGATCGAACTTGAAAAGCGCGAGTACGAGTACCCATTCGAACTCTGGGAAGCGATGGCAGACGCGGGCTTCCACGCGTTGGGAATCGACGAAGCCTACGGGGGACAGGGAGGAAACGCGGTCGACACCGCTGTCCTGGCCCGCGAGCTCGCGCGAAGCTTGGGCGGACTGTCCTGGGTCTGGGGCATCCCCTCGTTCGCCGGCGCCAAAGCATTGAGCCACGGCGGCACCGATGAACAGAAGAGCGAGTACCTTCCCCAGCTAGCCGCGGGGAATATTCGGTTCTCGATCGCCGTGACAGAACCAGGCGGCGGGACCGACCTCCTGGGGGCAATGCGCACCCGAGCGGTCAAAGTAGCTGGCGGCTGGCAGGTATCCGGACAGAAAATGTGGTCGACCGGCGCAAAGCAGGCCACCTACCTACTGTTGCTGGCCCGCAGTGGTGACCCCCAGACACCCGGGGCCCGACCACCCACCACCTTGCTGCTGGTCCCTACGACCTCACCCGGCATCGAGATGCGGTACATCCCGAAACTGGGAATGCGAGCGATGGGCTCCTGCGAAGTCTTTCTCGACGATGTCTTCGTTCCTGACTCTCAACTCCTTGGCACCGCACACGAAGGATTCAAGGTTCTGCTTGCCTCGTTGAACAACGAGCGCATCATGAGCGGCGCTCTGGCACTGGGCATGCTCGACGGCGTCTTGGAGGAGTCCGTCCAATACGCCAGCACCCGAACAGCTTTCGGAAAAGTCATCGGCGGACATCAGATCATCCAACACTACATCGCTGATACGGCACTAGCTCAAAAACAGTGCGAGCTGCTCACATTCGACGCAGCGTGGCGAGAATCCACCGGCGTCAACTGTCACAAGGAAGCCAACATCGTCAAGGTCGTTACCTCCGAGCTAGCGGTTGCCGCAGCCGACCGCGGCATTCAGGTACTCGGCGGGATGGGCATCTCGGCCGAGACCAATGCACAACGCTTCTGGCGGGACCTGCGCCAATTCCGGATTGCTCCGATCAGCAACGAAATGGTGCGCAACAACCTGGCCGAGACCTACGGCCTACCGCGCTCCTACTAACAAAGCCGCTGGAACTCACACGACGCCCGGTATCGACCAGACAGCCTGCCCGGCCTTGCCGATTGATCCATGCGGCCGGGTGTCCACCACATGGCGTACGCAGCCCGATCCTCGATCCCGCTCATGGGAGACGAGAATCGGGCTGTTCGTATTTCATTGCACGCCCGTAGATCCGTGAGCCGACAACGGGTGGCGCCGACCTCAGCAGCGGCTCAGGCCGTCCCACATTGCATGGTCCAGGCGACGTCGAGGATCTCGAGGGCGGGACCAGGCGTGTCTATCCGCTCGACGAACCAGTGGGCCACGGTCGGGCCGATGCGGCCCTCGCGAACACTGGCGATGATGAGCACGATCTTCGGTGGTGTCGGTGTCATGAGCCCAGGGTTCAAGTTCAAGTCCACTTGAAGTCAAGCATCTATCCGCTGTCGTCCCGATATGCGAACATTTGTTCTATGCGGATCGAGCGTCGGGAGCGGCAGGAGGCGACGATCCTGCATGCCGACCTCGACTCCTTCTACGCGTCGGTCGAGCAACGCGACGACCCGTCCCTGCGCGGCCGTCCGGTGCTGGTCGGCGGCGGCGTCGTGCTCGCCGCCAGCTACGAGGCGAAGGCCAGGGGAGTGCGGTCGCCGATGCCGGGCCACGAGGCGCGGGCCCTCTGTCCGGACGCCGTGGTGGTCCGTCCCCGGTTCGACGCCTACATGGAGGCCAGCCGGGAGGTCTTCGACATCTTCCACGACACCACCCCCGTCGTCGAAGGGATCTCGGTCGACGAGGCGTTTCTGGACGTCGGTGGTCTGGGCCGGATCAGCGGAACCCCGCGCGACGTCGCCACGACGATCCGCGCCCGCGTACGCGACGAGGTCGGACTGCCGATCACCGTGGGCGGCGCGCGCAGCAAGTTCCTGGCGAAGGTGGCCAGCGCCGTCGGCAAGCCCGATGGCCTGCTGATCGTCGCGCCCGGCACCGAGCTCGCTTTTCTTCATCCGCTTCCGGTGCGTCGGCTGTGGGGCGTCGGGCCGGTGACGGAGGCCAAACTGCACGACGCGGGGGTCCAGACGGTGGGTCAGCTCGCGGAGATGGGTGAGCGGTCGCTGCGTGCGGTTGTCGGATCAGGGGCGGGTCGCCACCTCTTCGCGCTCTCGCTGGCCCAGGACCCGCGTCGCGTCGAGACCGGCAAGCGACGGTCCTCCATCGGTTCGCAGCGTGCACTGGGGCGTCGACCCAAGTCCGAGGCCGACCTCGAGGCGACCATCGTGGCAATCGTCGAACGTCTCGGCAAGCGCCTGCGCACCGCGGAAAGGGTCTGCCGCACAGTGGTTCTCCGTCTCCGATTCGACGACTTCACTCGCGCCACCCGTTCCCGCACCCTTCTCGAGGCCACCGACCGCACCGACCTCATCATGGCGTCGGCGCGCGGACTCCTCGCCGACGCGATGCCGATCATCCGTGAGCGCGGTTGCACCCTCGTCGGGTTGTCACTGACCAACCTCGATGACCACGACAACATCCAACTGACCTTGCCCTTCGACACCGATCACGCAGAACAGCTCGACGCCACGATGGACCTTTTGCGGGATCGTTTCGGTCGGGACTCGGTCACGCGCGCCGTGCTCATCGGTCATCATCACGGCGACGACGCGCCGATGCTCCCCGA
>NZ_JALPSY010000048.1:0-11574 GCF_023218005.1 Gordonia sp. C13 | reverse complement strand
AGGCGGACCGGGTACGTGTGGTCGACGATGTCCGGCACGATCGTGCCCTCGACGAAGATGCCGTGCCAGATCATGAAGATCAGCACCGTCCACAGGCGACGGCTGTTGTCGACCACGCCTTCCCGGTGCTCGTTGAGCATCGCGATCACGGCGTTCTTGTCGAAGATGTGGTCGGTCTGGCTCTTGGTGATCGTGTCGTGGGCCCAGTCGTACATCTCGGTGCCGGCCAGCCAGTGGCGGATCGGGACCGGGAAGCCGAGCTTCTTGCGGTGCAGGACGTGCGCCGGGACGATCTGCTCGAGCGCCTTGCGCAGGGCGTACTTGGTGGTGCCGTGCGAGATCTTCTCGTCATGAGGCAGGCGCTCGGCGACCGCGAACACCTCGGGGTCCAGGAACGGCACGCGCAACTCGAGGGAGTTGGCCATGGTGATCTTGTCGGCCTTGACCAGGATATCGCCGCGCAGCCACGTGAAGAGGTCGAGGTGCTGCATGCGGGCAACCGGGTCCCAGCCCTCGCTCATCGCGTAGATCGGCGCGGTGACGTCGGTGTGGGTCCACTCGGGGCGGTAATCACGAAGTACCGCGCGGAGTCGCGCGTCGTCGAAGCTGCGGGCGTTGCCGTAGTAGCGCTCCTCGAGGGTGAGCGAACCGCGGTGCAGCAGGCTCTTGCCGCGGGTGCCCTCGGGGATGCGGTCGGAGATCTTGCCGGCCGCCCGACGCAGTGGGCGGGGGAGACGGTCGAAGGCCGCGAGCGACAGCGGCTCCTTGTAGATGGTGTAGCCGCCGAACAGCTCGTCGGCGCCCTCACCGGACAGCACGACCTTGACGTGCTTGCGGGCCTCGGCGGCGACGAAGTAGAGCGGGACCAGGGCGGGATCGGCGACAGGGTCGTCGAGGTACCAGACGATCGACGGCAGCGCTTCGATGAACTCCGACGGCCCGACGACCTTGACGACGTGCTTCGCGCCGATCGCCTCGGCCGACTCGGCGGCGACGTCGACCTCGGAGTAGCCGTCGCGCTCGAAGCCGGTGGTGAAGGTGATCAGGTCGGGGTTGTGGCGGATCGCCAGCGCGGCGATGGCCGTGGAGTCGATACCGCCCGACAGGAAGGAGCCGACGGTCACATCGGCGCGCATGTGCTTGGCGACCGAGTCCGCGAGGACGTCGGCGATCTCGTCGTAGCGCTTCTGGCGCGTGGCCTCGGTCACCGGCTTCACGCCGAACTGCGGCGTGAAGTAGCGGCGGATCGACAGCGGGCTGCCGGGGGAGGCGGTCGCGTGGCAACCCGACTCGAGCCGACGGATCGACGCGTGGATGGTCTCGGGTTCGGGGACGTACTGCAGCACCGTGTAGTGCTCGACTGCCCGCGGGTCCAGGTCCTTCGACAGGCCCACACGTTCGATGAGCTCGAGCAGCGACTTCTTCTCGCTGCCGAAGAGCAGTCCGCCCGGTCCCGATGCGACGAACAGCGGCTTGATGCCGAACGGGTCGCGCGCGAGGAACAGTGACCGGTTCTCGGTGTCCCAGATGGCGAAGGCGAACATGCCGCGGAGACGGCGAACGGCGTCGGGACCCCAGTGGTGGAAGGCCGCGACGATGGCCTCGCTGTCACCCTCGGTGCGGAAGATCGCACCCTCGTTCTCGGCGAGCTCGGCGCGGATCTCCAGGTAGTTGTAGATCTCGCCGTTGAAGACCAGGGCGTAGCGGTCCGGGTTCTCCGGCGGACCCCAGCGCAGCGGCTGGTGAGAGTGCTCGATGTCGATGATCGACAGGCGGTTGAAGCCGAAGACGATGTTCTCGTCGTGCCAGGTACCCGGCTCGTCGGGGCCGCGATGCCGCATGCAGTGCGAGGCCACCGCCACCGCGTCGACGACCTCGGCGGCCGTCCGGTCGGATGTCAGAAGGCCGAGCAGACCACACACGTTGGCTTCTCCCCAATCTCGTCGCGAGCACAGGTCCCGACGGACGTCGGGTCGCGTCCGAGTATGCCTGAGCCACCAGCGGGATTCCGACCTGGAGGGCTCGGACACGACCGGATCAAACCCCAATCACGAAAGCTTCTCCCGGTTGGTCTACGCTGCGTAGTACTAGGTGCGAGACTTGCCGTGTGCCCACGGCGGGTACTTGCCCTGTGCAGGTCATGTGGCATGCACTCACTGCGGCGCAAGTGCGCCGGTGAGCGAGCAGGAAGGCGTGAAATTGGCACACGGTGGACGGCCCCGAGCGCGGCGTGTCTCATCCGCGTCGCGGACGGTGAAGCGACTGGGTTTTGTCGCGGCACTCGGACTCGGCGCGCTGCTGATGTCGGGATGTGACGCGCGTGACGCGATGCGGTTCGGTTGGCCCGAGGGCATCACGCCTCAGGCGCAGAAAATGGGCGATCTCTGGACCTGGTCCGTCATCGCCGCACTCGTCATGGGCATTCTGGTCTGGGCCCTGATCTTCTGGACGATCACGTTCCACCGCGCGAACGACGCCAAGAAGGGCGTCTTCCCGCGTCAGACGGCGTACAACGTCCCGTTGGAGCTCACCTACACGGCGATCCCGTTCGTCATCATCGCGGTGCTGTTCTACTTCACCGTGATCGTGCAGAACGACGTCGAGGGCAAGAACGACGACTCCAAGGTCGTGGTCGATGTGACCGCGTTCCAGTGGAACTGGAAGTTCGGCTACAACAAGGTCATCTTCAGCGACGGATCGACCTACGACGGCTTCGAGGCCGCGGGCAACCCGTTCGAGGTCCAGGGTCAGGTCAGCGGCGGTGCCGAGTCCGAGCACGCCGGCGGCAGCGATCATGGTGGCGAGCACGGTGAACTCCCGGGTCCCGCCGGCGGCCGTGACGACGATGTCCGCGACTACCTGAAGTTCGACAAGATCGAGACCGTCGGGTCGTCGTCCGAGGTTCCGGTTCTGGTCCTGCCGACCGGTAAGCGCATCGAGTTCAACATCGCCTCGGCCGACGTCATCCACTCGTTCTGGGTGCCGGAGTTCCTGTACAAGCGCGACGTGATGCCGTTCCCGAAGGAGAACTCGACCGACCCGATCTTCCAGATCGGCTCGATCGACCGGACCGGTGCATTCGTCGGCCGCTGCGCCGAGATGTGCGGTACCTACCACTCGATGATGAACTTCGAGGTCCGCGCGGTCTCGCCGGAGGACTTCGACAGCTACATCCGGTTCCGCCAGTCGAACCCGGAGGCCACCAACGCAGAGGCGCTCGCCGCCATCTGCCAGGCGCCGGAAGCGGTCAGTACGGTTCCGTTCGACACCCGTCGTGATGGCGGCGGGAAGGTCGGAGCCACCGGCAACCCGGATGACCCGACCCTCGCCAACTGCACCAAGAAGGAGAGCTGACGATGAAGATCGAAGCACGCCTCTTCGAGATGTTGACAGCCTTCTTCGCGCTCACGGGCGTGGCGTACACGCTGTTCACAGCGTTCACCAGCAAGGGCATCGAATGGGTCGGCGTTGTCGGTCTGTTCTTTGCCGCGGGCCTGACCCTGATCGCCGGCACGTTCTTCCGATTCGTGTCGCGTCGCGTCGAGATCCGGCCCGAGGACTACGAGGATGCCGAGATCGAGGATGGTGCAGGCGAGCTGGGCTTCTTCAGCCCGCACTCGTGGTGGCCGGTCCTGATCGCCCTGGGTGCCTCCACCTTCGCGGTCGGCTTCGCCACCGGTAACTGGTGGCTCGCGATCTTCGCAGCTGTGGCGATCATGGGTGCCGCCGCCGGACTCGTCTTCGAGTACCACGTCGGTCCCGAGAAGCACTGAGCGCGCACGAGTACCACCACAGACGACGCCCCACCTCCCATGGTGGGGCGTCGTCTTTTTGTCTGCGTCAGCGGCTTTCCGGGCCTCGGCGGCTCATCGCCGCACGGGGCCATAGACCTTGAGCCTACGGTAGTCGACACGGAAATGGGCGTCGGTGAAGCTGTCCTCGACCTCGCCGTCGTGGGACACCGCCACCGGGCCGCCGACGGCGGTGAACCGGAACTCGGGGACCTGCATCTCGTGGTAGAGCCGGGACCGCTCCAGACGGCCGGCGGCCAGTGATCCCAGGAGACGCAGGGTCGCCCAGCGGTGACCGGTCTCCAGGATGCGCACGTCGAGCAGGCCGTCGTCGAGCCGTAGGCGCCGTGTCGGCAGGAAACCCGTGGGCTGGTAGATCGAGTTGCCGATCAGGAACAGGGAGACGTCGAGGACCCGCCCGTCGACCTCGATGCACACGTGGGCATCCTTACGGATCACCCGGAAGATCGCGGCGGCGGTGGCGAGCGGACGGCTGATGCGATGCCGGAGCCGCTCTCTGATGCGCACGAAGTGTGGATACGCGCCGATGCTCGCGGTGTTGAGGATCAGCCGGGAGTCGTTGAGCCACACCGCGTCGACCCGGGACACCGAGCCGGTCGCGATGGCATCGACGGTGTCCTCGACCGTCCTACAACCGATGTCGCGAGCGAAGTGGTTGAAGGTGCCGGCTGGGAACACGGCGAGCGGCAGGTCCGCGTCGATGGCTGCGCGTGCCGCACAGGCGACGGTGCCGTCCCCACCCGCGACGCTGACGATCGATGCGCGTGCCGCGGCTTCGGTGAACACCGTTGCTACGTCGTCGTCTTCGTCGAGCTCGACGATCTCGGCCGCGGGAAGGGCCTCCCGGATGTCATCGAGGACACGACGACCGCGCCCATCCGACGACGCCGGATTCACGACCACGATGAGACCGGCGCCGTCCGGACGCGGATCGGCGTCGACGACCGTCGGATCGGCGAGGGAGATCGACGGGCGGGTGATGGGCGGCACGACACGTGTTCCCAGTGTCGCGACTGTCGCACCGATCCCGAGTCCGACCACGACGTCACCGGGGTAGTGGGCCCCGGTCGCGACACGGGACAGTCCGACGAGGCCGGCCAGCGCCGACAGGAGAAGACCTGCGGGCGGACTCTCCACGGCCACGCCCACCGCGAATGCTGCTGCGCTCGCGGAGTGTCCAGAGGGGAACGAGCTCGACGTCGGTTGCCGGCGTCCGCGACGGGGGACGGGGATGAGCCCCGTGGACGGACGTGCACGGCGTCGAATCCGCTTGGCGCCCTGGTTGGTCACGAGACTGGTGACGGCCAGCGAGGCGACCCCTCGGGCGGCTCCCCGCTGCAGTGACGGACGGCCGGAGACCGCCAACCCGGCGGCAATCGCCATCCAGAGCTTCGAGTGGTCCGCCGCATGGGTCAACACCGGCATCGTCTTGTCCAGCAGCGGGCTCGGCGACCGGGCGATCGAGTCATAGATCTCGGCGTCGAGAGTGCCCATCCCACGGGTGATCTGGGACAGGCCGGAACCGCGATGACGTAACCGGCGCATGGTGTCCACCGTGCCATATCCGGTGGGGTAGGGGAGTGGCAGCAGAAGTGGTGAGCACAAAGAAAGCGGGCCGTCGTGCACCAGATGGTGCGCGACGGCCCGCTTTCTTTGTATGGAACTACTCGCCGAGTGGGTTTCCACCCTTGGCCTGGAGCTCGCGAAGAGCCTTGCGCTCGCCGGCCTCGATCTCGTGCTCGAGTTCGGCGTTCCGCAGCTGCTCGTCCACGGGGTCGGCGGTCAGGATCGAACCCGTACCCGGGGCGCCGGCGGAGCCGAGCTTGTTCATCCGCTTCGGCAGCGCAACACCCTCGTAGGGGAGCGGGATCGGGTGACCGTGGCTGTCGACCGGGCCGAGCGGCTGGTGCAGCTCGATGTACTCACCCTGCGGCAGGCGCTTGATGATGCCGGTCTCGATGCCGTGTGCCAGGACCTCACGGTCGCTGCGCTGCAGCGAGATCGCCCAGCGGTAGGCGATGAAGTACACCACCGGCGGCAGGATGATCAGACCGATGCGACCGATCCACGTCGTCGCGTTCAGCGAGATGTGGAACTTGAACGCGATGATGTCGTTCATGCAGGCCAGCGTGAGCAGGATGTAGAACGAGAACGCCATCGCGCCGATCGCCGTGCGCACCGGGGTGTCACGCGGACGCTGCAGCAGGTTGTGGTGAGCGTCGTCGCCGGTGAGCTTCTTCTCGATCCACGGGTAGGCGAACATCAGACCGAACATGATCGTGATGATCAGGACGACCCAGTTGGACATCACCACGGTGTAGTTGCCCAGGTACAGCTCCCACGCCGGGAACAGACGGATCAGACCGTCGGTCCATTGCATGTAGATGTCCGGCTGCGAACCTGCCGAGACCTGAGCCGGGTTGTACGGGCCGATGTTCCAGACCGGGTTGATCTGGAATACGCCCGCCATCACCGCCAGCACGCCGGTGACGAAGGCGAACATCGCGCCGCCCTTGGCGGCGAACACCGGCATGATCCGGACACCGACGACGTTCTTCTCGGTGCGGCCGGGGCCGGGGAACTGGGTGTGCTTCTGGTACCAGACCAGCGCCAGGTGGGCGCCGATGAGGGCCAGGATGATGCCCGGGAACAGCAGGATGTGCAGCACGTACAGGCGCGGGATGATGATGTCGCCAGGGAAGTCCCCACCGAACAGTGCCCAGTGAATCCAGGTGCCCACGACGGGGATGCCGAGGACGATGCCACTCATGGCGGCGCGGACGCCGGTGCCCGAGAGCAGGTCGTCGGGGAGCGAGTAGCCGAAGAAGCCCTCGAACATCGCCAGCACCAGCAGGAGGCAGCCGATGATCCAGTTGGCCTCACGCGGGCGACGGAACGCACCGGTGAAGAAGATGCGCGCCATGTGGATGATGATCGACGCCGCGAACAGCAGTGCTGCCCAGTGATGGATCTGGCGGACGAACAGGCCACCGCGCACCTCGAAGGAGAGGTTCAGAGTGGTCTCGTATGCCTTGGTCATCATGACGCCGTTGAGCGGCTGGTACGAGCCGTCGTAGACGATGTGCGTCATCGACGGATCGAAGAACAGCGAGAGGTAGACGCCCGAGATCAGCAGGATGATGAAGCTGTAGAGAGCGATCTCACCCAACATGAACGACCAATGGGTGGGGAACACCTTGTTGATCTGGCGACGCATACCCGCGGCGAGGTGATACCGCGAGTCCACTTCCTCGGCTTGTGCGCCGAGACGGTCTGCGATGGTCATGACTTACGCTCCCAGAATGCCGGTCCGACGGGCTCGATGAAGTCGCCTGCCGCAACGAGGTAACCCTCATTGTTCACCGTGATCGGCAGCTGTGCGAGTGCGCGGGCGGCCGGGCCGAAGATCGGCTTGGCGTACTCGAGCGCGTCGAACTGCGACTGGTGGCAGGGACACAGGATGCGATTGCTCCGCTGTTCGTACAGCGATGCGGGGCAACCGAGGTGGCTGCAGACCTTGGTGAAGGCGAAGTAGTCACCGTAGTTGAAGCTCTCCTGACCCTGACGCTTGATGGCGCGGGCCGCGTCCTCGGGACGCAGACGGATGAGCATGACGGGGTTGCGGACCTCGTGCAGGCTCTCCATCAGCGCGTGACGGGAGTGCTCGGTCTCGCCGAACCCATTGGAACGACGCCACGGGAACACGGTCTCCATGCCGCCGGCGTCGAGATCCTCGGGGCGGACCAGGGCGACCTGGTACGGGTTGCCCGTGTCGCGACGCAGGTAGATGGTCTCGTTCGGGTCTTCCTTCGAGTTGTAGATCGGCGACCAGCCCGAGTGCCACAGGGGAGCGTTCTCCCGCTCGGCCCACGGGTTCTTGATGAAGCCACCGAGGAAGGCGACGAGTCCGGTCAGTGCGAACGCTCCCAGACCGAAACCGGCCGAACCGATGATCATCTTGCGACGACCCAGGGTCGACGTGGTGCCGGTGTCCTGGAGGAGTCCGACGATCGTCTTCTTGTCGACCTCGGCCGAGCCGCCGTCGTGGCGGTCCTGTACGGAGATCTCAGCCGGGATGAACTTCTTGGTGATCAGGATCAGCGCGACGCCGATGGACAGCACCGAGAGACCGAACGTCGCACCGAGGAGCGGCGTGTTGAAGGTGTACCACCAGTAGTTCGGGTCGTCCGGAAGGGCGAATTCCCAATGGTTGAACAGGAAGATGCCCAGGCAGGCGAGGGCAGAGATGCCGGCGATCGTGAACCAGATCGCGACCTGGCGCTCGGCGCGCTTCTCGACCTTCGTACCCGGCACGTGGTACCGCTCGGTCCGGTGAATGATCTCGACACCGTCGAGATTGGTACCGAGTTTGACGAGCTCTTCGGTGCTCATCTGATCCAGTTCGTCCCGCGACGGGACGTCCTTGTCACTGCCGCTCATGCTCGAGATCCCATCCACATGGCGCCTGCGACGATGGCGATGACGCCGACAAACCACATCACCATGCCCTCGCTGACCGGCCCGAAGCCGCCCAGGCCGAGCCCGCCGCTGGGCTGAGCCTCGGTCACATACTTGACGTAGGCGATGATGTCTTTCTTTTCATCCGGATTCAGCTGCCGGTTCGAGAACTTGGGCATGTTCTGCGGACCTGTCAGCATCGCGGTGTAGATCTGTGCTTCGCTGACGCCGTCCAGGTTGGGAGCGAACTTGCCCGAGGACAGGGCCCCGCCACGACCGGTGAAGTTGTGGCACGACGCGCAGTTGAGACGGAACAGCTCACTGCCTCGACCGATGCTGTCACCGCGGAGCGAACCCTGGGCGATCGCGCCGTTGGAGTCGCGCGGGACCTGCGGTCCGCCGCCCTCGGCCTGGATGAAGGCGCCGAGCTGATCGATCTGCTCGGTGGTGAACTTGGCCGGCTTGCGCTGTGCCTGTGCCTCACCACGTGCGGCCGGCATACGGCCGGTCGACACCTGGAAGTACACGGCGGCATCGCCGACGCCGAGCAGTGCGGGACCACGGTCGGGCACACCCTGCAGGTTCGCGCCGTGACAGGTGATGCACGAGGTCTCGTAGAGCTTGCGACCGTCGTTGATCATCGCGGCGTTGCTCTCGTCCGCCACCGCGACCTGGGGGTCCGGGGTCAGAACCGAGGCGAGCACACCGGCCATGACCAGACCGGCCAGGAGCACGATGGTGCCGCTTGCGCGTCGACGGAGCTTGCGTCGGGCCTTGGCGCGGCGGGCGTCGGTGCCGCTATCCGACGGTCGCGGTGGAGATGAACTCATCTGTGACTCTCTACTAAGCGGGACGGACTGTTTGTTAGAGCGATTTACGCTGTGCGTTCGACAGGCGAGGTGCGCTCTGCGGGGCTGGCCGCGCAGAGCGCGGGGTCGCCGTCATCGGATGAAGTAGATCGTGACGAACAGTCCGATCCAGACGATGTCGACGAAGTGCCAGTAGTAGGAGACAACGATTGCGGCGGTTGCCTGCGCCGGGGTGAACTTCGAGAGCTTCGTGCGGATGAGGAGGTAGACGAATGCCACCAGACCGCCGATGACGTGCAGGCCGTGGAAGCCGGTCGTCATGTAGAAGACGGAGCCGTATGCACTCGACGACAGCGTCGTGCCGTGCTCGACCAGGTGGTAGTACTCGTACGCCTGGCCGCACACGAAGAACGTGCCCATGGCCAGCGTGATGACGTACCAGCGGCGGAGGCCGAAGACGTCACCTCGCTCGGCGGCGAACACGCCCATCTGGCAGGTCACCGAAGACAGAATCAGGACGGTCGTCACCGGTATGGCGAGACCGAGATTCAGCTCGGTTGGCTCCATGGGCCAGCCGACAGCGGAGTTGGCCCGGGCGACGAAGTACATCGCGAAGAGGCCAGCGAAGAACATGAGCTCACTGGACAGCCAGACGATCGTGCCGACGCTGACCATGTTGGGACGGTTCAGCGAATGGACGCGCGAGGTGATGGCTGTTCCTGAGGTACCTACGGCGCTTGTCACAAGTGAAGTATGACGGTTCGTAGTAAGCGGTGGCCACCCGGGTCGGATATTGGGGGCAGGTTTTTGTCCCGCTGCAGGTCGGGGGCCCTGTGGTGTCGACTCCGGCGTGTCCGCAGACCCTGTTCGACGGCTCTGTTCGCGACCTTCTCACAGTGACTACGGTGAGTTCATGTCGAGTTCGGATTCCTCGGGTCCCCGCGACCTCAACGGGCGGGTCGTCGCCCGGGGTCGCCTGGCGCGCCTGCGTTCCCGGTTGCGGGGCGGTGGCGGTGCCGGTCCGTTGGTTCTCACCGACGAGGTCGTGGTCGTCGCGGGTTCGGACGATGACGCGATCGCCTCGTCGACGGCCCTGGAGGCGTCGTCGTGGCGGGCAGAAGAAGAGGTCATCCTCCGTCACGATCTGGAGGTGCCCGCGGATCGGCTCGGCGACGCCGCCGCGGTGGCCGCGCTCGACGGGTACGAGGTGGTCGACGACGACCGTTGGGGGTCGCCGCCGCAGGCCGTCGACGACCGGCTCGAGGTACTCGTCCTGGCGCGTGTCCAGTTGCTCGACGCCATGCATCTGTCGCAGGAACGGTCCCGGATGGCGAGTCTGGGATCCCGTCACGACGGAATCGCCCGCCGATGGTCCGTACTGCAGCGTCCGCCGGGCGGGGCGGGGCACTAGGCTCTCTGCCTGTGAGTACCGCACAGTCCGCCTTCACCTGGCCGCAGATCCTCGGCAAGATCACCGATCGCATCGACCTGTCCGCCGAAGAGGCCGGCTGGGCGATGAACGAGATCATGACCGACAGTGCCAGCGGCGCCCAGATCGCCGCCTTCGGCGTCGGCGTGAAGATGAAGGGCGCCGCGCCCGGCGAGCTCGTCGGTCTGGCCCAGGCCATGCTCGATCACGCCACGCTCGTCGAGGTGAGCCGTCCGGCGGTCGACGTGGTGGGTACCGGCGGCGACCGGTCGCACACCGTCAACATCTCCACGATGACCTCGATCGTGATCGCCGCCGCCGGTGTCGCGGTCGTGAAGCACGGCAACCGCGCGGCGTCGTCGAAGAGCGGCGGTGCCGACGTGCTCGAGGCGCTCGGGGTGGACATCACCCTGTCGGCCGACGCGGTCGCGCAGTGTGTCGACGAACTCGGTATCGGGTTCTGCTTCGCTCCGGTGTTCCACCCGGCGTTCCGGTTCACCGGTCCGCCGCGCAAGGAGATCGGCATCCCGACCGTGTTCAACGTGCTCGGACCACTCACCAACCCGGCACGCCCCAAGGCAGGCCTCATCGGCTGCGCCTTCTCCGACCTCGCCCCGGTCCTCGCCAGCGCCTTCGCCGACCGTGGCGGTTCGGCTCTGGTGGTACGCGGCGACGACGGCCTCGACGAACTCACCACGACCACGACGTCGACGGTGTGGCAGGTCGTCGGCGGCCAGGTGTCCCAGCTCAGCGTCGATCCGGCCGATCTCGGCATCGCACGCGTCCAGTTGTCCGCGCTGCAGGGTGGCGATGCGGTCGCCAATGCTGCCATCGCCCGCGAATTGTTCTCGGGCACAACAGGTCCCGTACGCGACGCGGTGTTGCTGAATTCCGCCGGAGCGATCGTGGCGTTCGAACAGCAGGGTCCGATGACCTCGGACGAGCTGACCGAGGCACTCGGTGCCGCGAAGGATCGTGCCGCCGACGCCATCGACTCGGGGGCGGCGGCGACGCTGCTCGACCGTTGGGCGTCGCTGAGCACCCAGCTGGGGTCGGCGGCCCGCGG
>NZ_JALPSY010000047.1:0-12576 GCF_023218005.1 Gordonia sp. C13 | reverse complement strand
CCGCCAGCGAATTCGTTCGAACGATGCCCACTCGCGTCTGACCGGATGCACGACTGCGGTTCATTCCCGCTCCCGCCTGTCATGACAGCATCTCTGCCCCCGGCTGGTGCATTAATCTTGTTTGGATCGCGTAGTGCACGGTGTGGCCATCGCGGGGAGACAAATTGGCGGACGACACCAATCTTCGATGCTGTTGAAGGCCGACTTTCCACACACCGCAGTCAGGACTTGTGGGATACACATCGTTTTGAGTGAGCTGTCGTGCCACGTGCGTGACAACAGGCGGACCACTCGTGCGGGGTGATTAGACGGGGTCGACGCGAGTGGCGAATGCAGGGTCTCCGAAGGGCCTGTCTCTATGAAAGCGAACGCCCACCGTGGCCGCAGCGCCGTCAATAATCCCCCACGAGGTCTGGCACAGGTGCGCGGCAAACAAGTCCCTGCTCATTCCATTCTGCCGACCGTGATCGATCCACCACTGGGTCGCTGATAGACCAGCCCCTAGGATAGAGGCCACTGCTACGGCGACGAGGGACTCGTCGGCGCCGACCTCTCGGAGGCCACGAGCGAACTCGTCAGAAATAATCTCCATTGCCGATCTCAGCTGATCTGCGGCCCCTCCCTCGCCGGACTCAGAGTACTGGAACATGTGATTCGTCATGAGGAAACGGACGACCGCCGGATGGTCGTCGACCAAGGATACGTATGCAGAGATCGCTGAACGGAAAAGCTCGTCAACGGAGCTGTCTTCCTGTCCGGAGAGCAGAGTTGACTGCGCTGACTCCCACATCATCGAACCCAGACGTGCTGCCACGGCGGAATAGAGCCCAGCTCTGTCACCGAAATGGCGGTAGAGCTTAGGTTTCGACGCACCTGCCTCTTCCGCAAAATCGTCCATGCTCACAGCATCGCCGAACTTTTCGATCGCGCGTATAGCCGCGTCGACGAGTTCAGCCTTAACGACAGCGCGGTGGTCGTCCCAACGCGTGCTTCGTGCGTCGCGCACACGACGCTGCACTTTCACCGGGGCCGCGGAGATTCGACGGACTACAGACATGGCCTCCTAGGTTATCAGGATGGACGACTCGTCGCGCCGGTGAGCACGTGGCGCCCGCGTGGCCGAGGCATTGGTTGATGAGACGAGCTTCAGGCGGATCTGTCTAACCTGGCCACAGCTGAATTGAAGTCTTCAACGGCCTCTAGGTTGGACATGTGACCGACCTTGTCGAGAAGAGTGAATTCAAATAGAACGCCCTGCCGACCCAGTCGCGCTGCGAGATCCACCGAATGGGCCGCCGGGGTCAGTCTGTCGGCATCGCCCACGATGACCGCCGCCGGCACTGTCAGCGAGTCAACACCCCTGCTGACGTCGATTGTCGCCAAAACCGCACCCCACATCCCCCGCACCTGTGGTGGGCATCGCAACACGATGTCGGCGCACTCATCGATTACCTCGACAGTCGCGCCCGGGCCCAGGGTTCCGTAACGAATCAGGCGGCGAGACAAACGCGTGTCCTGCATCTCGGGTCCCGCGACCGCAAGACTAGCCGCGAAGGCCCGTTCAAGTCTCGGTCGTAGCTGGCGGGGAACTTTGAGTAACGTTGACCGATCCACCAACTGTGATGGCCCGGTGCTTGCCAGTACTACTCCGCGGGCCAGCTCCGACACCGAGGCTGGGTACTCAGCTGCCCAGCTCATGATGGACATACCTCCCATGCTGTGTCCGACCACGACAGCCTTGTCGGTGGGAGTGGCTACCGCCCGAACTACGGCCTCCAAGTCATCGGCCAGAAGTCTCGCCGAGAACGGTACCCGGCCCCGGTCGCTCCACCCGTGTCCGCGTTGGTCGTAGACCACTACCCTATGCGTCGCCGCGAACTGTTCGATCTGTGGCCGCCAGAAACGCCCCTGACAGGCCCAGCCGTGACTAAAGACTAGAAGTGGAGCATCCCGGCCCGGGCCGAATTCCTGGGCGAACAACCTGGTTCCGTCGGAGGAGAGGACCTCGAGGTGCCGCGATCCTCGCGACTCGCTCGCTATCTCAGAGGTCATCGAAGCTCACCGTGACTGCATCCGTCAGCGGAAGTGCCTGACACGCAAGCCGTTCACCGTCGGCAATGTCATCTTCAACGAGGATGTGGTTTTGTGCCATTTCTACATCACCCTCAACCAGCTTGCATACGCACGCGCTGCAGGCCCCTTCTCGGCAGGAGTACGGGGCATTGTGACCTTGGGCCAATAGCACGTCGAGCAACGGAGTGTTGCGCGGCCACTCAGTCGTGATGGACTGCCCATTCAGATAGACCGTGGCGGTCGCCACACCATCGTCGTCACTGAGCTGACGCATCGTGGCTGTCTCGAATGGATCTCCGGTCAGTGACTGAAAGACTTCTCGATGTACCGAGGCGTGCTCGACACCGCAGGCCTCCGCCGACTTCTGAACCAGATCCATGAACGGCGCCGGACCACAGGTGTAGATCTGTGCACCGCGGTGCTCACGTATGGCGGATTCGACATCCTCAGGTGCCGGAATCCCCATAGCCGACTCCAACCAGTGGAAGACCGTGAAACGCTCGGGGAACTCGGAGGCGATCTGCGCCAGTTGGCCCTCGTACATGATCGACTCGGCATCGCGATTCGCGTAGAACAGTGTGACTTCGCCCCCGCCGCACACAAGCGCCGACTTAATCAGCGACAAGACCGGAGTGATCCCACTTCCTCCTGCAAAGAATAGAAAATCGACGTCGAGATTCTTAGCCGTGAAGTGCCCCGACGGCGGGAGGACGGTCAACTCCATTCCCGTCATCGCGTTGTCGCACAGCCAGTTCGATGCGTAACCGTTCTCCGTCCGCTTGATCCCGATCTCGAGACGGAAGTCCTCGACGTGAGGCGAGCTGCTCAACGAGTAGCATCGTGCGACATGACCGGTCCGATCAGATGGGATCTTCACGGTGATGAATTGCCCTGGGACATGCTTGAACTCCTCGACCATGGCATCGGGGATCTCGAACGAAATGGTGACGGAGTCTTTCGTTTCCTGGGTCACTTCTGAGACGCGCAAGGTGCGTGAGCGGGCTGCGGCAGCCGGACGTGCATCGGGTTCGACGGTCACTTGAGGATCCCCTGTCTACGTGCGACCGCGTAACCCGCCCGTGTCAGTGGCGCCGCGATGTCCTGGTAGCGGGGACCGATCACCCGTGCCACGAAGTCGAAACCGCGGGCGTCCGCACCGATCAACACTCGTGCCTTCTTCTTGTCCATACCTTTGAGGATTGTCGCCGCTGCTTTATCCGGGGTGCTTCGTGCGATCCTGTCGAACAGCGAGGCGACAGTCGCGGTGTCTGCCCCCATGGCGGAAACGCCTCGGGCATTGTTGACGATGTTGGTTTTTACACCCCCCGGGTGCACACATGTCACTGTGACCGGGTATCGACTGATTTTCATCTCCTGTCGGAGCGCCTCGGTGAAGCCTCTGACGCCGAATTTCGCGGCATTGTATGCGCTCTGGCTGGGGATTCCGATCAAGCCGAAGACGCTCGACGTGTTAATGAGATGTCCGTCCCCGGACGCGATCAGGTGAGGCAGAAACGCCTTCGACCCGTTAACGACTCCGCCAAAGTTGATGCCCATGAGCCAGTCGAAGTCTTCCCAGGTCATGTCGACCACGTCGACGCCCAAGGCCACGCCGGCGTTGTTGAACACCATGTCGACGTGGCCCGACTCTGACCGCACTCCGTCGGCATAGTCCTGAAACGCACTGCGGTCCGCAACGTCTAGTACGGCGGCGGTTACCGTCGCCGCATACGTGGTGCGGCAAAGTTCTGCAGTCTCCTTCAAGTGCATCTCATCAATGTCGGACAGTGCCAGTGCGGCACCTCGCTCCGCCAACTGGAGTGCCAGAGACCGACCGATCCCTGACGCGGCACCGGTGATCACTGCCACCTTGCCTGTGTAATCATGCCGGTCAGAATTGCTCACTGTCGTCTCACCATTTCTACGAATCGTGTCTCTCCGTGCGTTCGGGCTCAGGCGATGTCGTACTCGGCGGGGTCGAAATCTTTTGTGGCGCGCCAGTACTGCCATGTGAAGCCCGGCCACACGGTCCGGTTGACGCCCTGCGAGTCGAGATACCAACTCGTGCAGCCGCCGTTGGTCCACACTCCCTTGGCCAGCTTCCGCTGGATGTCGGTGTTGAACTGTTCTTGCACGGACGGGCGTACGTCAACCTTCTCAGCGCCTCGGCTTTCTACTGTGTCGATGGCCTTCATGATGTATTTGATCTGTTGCTCGATCATGAACACCACTGAGTTGTGGCCGAGGCCCGTGTTGGGTCCGAGGAGGAAAAACAGGTTGGGAAAACCCTCGGTCGTGATGCCCAGGTGCGTGTTAATCCCCGTCTGATGCCAGTGGGACGGGAGATCCTCGCCAGTGGCACCTTTCAGGGCGAGCTGATCGAAACCATCAGTCACGTGAAAACCGGTCGCATAAATAATTACGTCGATGAGGTGCTCGACGCCGTCTGAGGTGATGATGGAATCAGCGGTGACCCTCTCAATCCGATCGCTGATGACGGTGGTGTTGGGCGCCGCAAGTGCAGGGTAATAGTCGTTTGACCCCAGAATTCGCTTACAGCCGATGCGATATGACGGGGTCAGTTTCTTGCGTAGTGCCGGATCAGAGATGGAGCGTTCAATGTTCCACCGAGCGACCCGTTCGATTGGCCGCATAAGGTTGGAGTGACCGTTGAGGCCGAAGGCTAGGCTCTCCGCACCCCAGTACACCGACCACCTGGCGATACGACGTGCAATCGGGAGTCTGCTCAGAAGAGTCCGCAGGGCCGGCGGAACGGTGAAATTCTTGCGGGGTAGGACCCAGGCAGGGGTTCGCTGGAAGACCTTGAGGGACATGGCCTCCTTCTGTACGAACGGCACAAACTGGATAGCGCTGGCACCAGTGCCGATCACGGCGACACGCTTGCCCTCCAGATCCACCGAATGATCCCACTGTGCGGAGTGAAACGCTTCGCCTTTAAAGTCCTCAATCCCCGAAATTTCGGGAAAATTGGGGATATGCAGCGCACCGACTCCTGAAACTACGAACTGAGCAATGTACTCACGTCCGGACTCAGTACGCAGGTGCCACCGCGACTCTGACTCGCTCCAGTATCCGGAAACCAACTTCTGACCGAAATGAATCTTTTGTGTCACGCCGCGCTTGTCCGCGACGTCTTGTAGATACCGCTCAATTTCTGGTTGTGACGACCACACCTTCGACCAGCTACCTCGACTTTCGAATGAGTACGAGTACATCAGCGACGGGACGTCACATGCACAGCCCGGATAGGTATTGTCGCGCCAGGTTCCACCGACGGAGCTTGCCTTCTCCAGGATTAGAAAGTCGCTGTACCCGCGACGTCTTAGCTGTGCGGCCATCCCGAGACCAGAGAACCCGCTTCCGATGATCAGAATCTTGGTCGAAATCGGGTCGTCGGTTGAGTCGGTTTTGGCGGCGGCGCGCGAGGCGCGCCGGGTAGTTGAAGATGCCATGTTTATGCTTTCTCCCTCGTGGGTTCGTTGGCACAACACATCACCTGCGCACAGTGGCAGCGGGTGATCTGTTGAGGCGGAAGTGATCGCGAAGCCATCGAGAATGCTCCGCACAGGTCTAACTGATGTCGACCGTGACGGCTCGGCCGCGTGAACGGAGATCAGCGGAGATCGTCGGGAAGGCTCCGCGTCGCGCGCCACATGGCCATTGTGAACTTGCCTTCCAGCATTCCCGCCTCATGGAAGAACCGAATCATGGGCTCCGACATGAACTGCAGGTTGGTCCGATAGTTTGGGCTGGTTTGTTGTGCCCATACGCCACGCCAGCGGCTAATTCCCACTGCGGGGTACACTTTCGGATTAATGAGCAGCGGGTACGCCAGGTTCGCGATGACGGCAAGCACCCCTCGGTGCCAAGCGCGCGTCGCCTTACGTCGACGCTGCATGCCTTCGATCATCTCCAGTCGCGCAAAGGTAATGTGACGGGCTTCCTCGAGGACATGGATCTTCATGAGCTGGCGAAGCTGAGGCTGCATACTGGGGTCGTTCATCGCCTCGCGCTGGGCGCGGTCCAGGATTTCCTCGATCAGCAGCGTGGCTCCGGACACCGACGGTCCGAGCGGGACGAAATGCAGGATCTTTGCGAAGCTCAAGAAGCCCTTAGGGAGCTTGTAAGGGGGCACGCCTGTTTTGTTAATGAGGCGCGCGAACATAGTGGAATGGCGGGACTCATCGCCGATTTCTGTTAGCGCGTATAGGGACTTCTGATCGGTTAGGGCCCCCTTTGCCGACATGCGCAGGAGCGCCGAACTCAAGAGGTTCTCTGCGTAGATGCCGAAACTGAGGATGCTCACGATCTCGTGGCGTCCCAGCTCGCGACGCTGCTCCTCGGTCATCTTGTTCCATAGTTTGGTGCCGTATAGCGACACCCGGTGCTCTGGCAGAAAGTACTTGCCTTCCTCCCAGGGCGACTCCCAGTCGATGTCGATCTCCGCGTCGTAGAACTTCTCCGCGGAAGACCGCAACAGACGACCTGCAGATCGTTCCATGTCGACGGGCTTGCGCCCGTTCACCCGGGCCATGCCCTCCTGTGAAAAGTCGGGCTTGATATGGGCATCCTGCACGGTCATGTCTTCTCCTCGGTCGTTCAAGGCTGGGAGTCGGGGCCTGGCGCCCAGTACCCATTACTCGCAGTATCTGGTACTGCTAGTATCCACGAACCGCGTTATTTGTCAACGCTCAATGCGAAGAAGGTAGGGCTGCATGTCTGACGACCATGACCTCGACTACTCCGGCGAAGGAACCCTGGTGTGCCGCGGGACGGAGATCCATGTCGAAGCGAAGATCAAAGGCTATTTCCAGCCGCTGAACGGCCTCTACACCTGGTATGGCCGGATTCAGAAGAATGATGAGCTCGACGAGCTCCTGAAGGGCGCCCGCGCGATCGCTGTATTTACGACCCCCGAGGGCCGAGCGGAGTGTGTCGTCGGGGATCCCGACTTCTGGGGCCGATACCGCATCTCAGGTAAGAGCACCCCCCCATACCACCTGCCCACCACTCTCGAGGAGGTCGAAGACATGGCCGAGCACCACCGCAAGTGACAACCATCCACCGCCGCACGGACGTTCGCATAACGGGTGCGCACGATTGGGTCGCCCACTTCAGGTCGAGAGGAAATTTCACATGGTGAGTTCGTCTCCCATTCGAACCCGCCCGTCGAGAGGGGGCGAGAAACTCGGCGAATACAGTCCGACCCTTGAGCGGGTTGCATGGTTTACCCTCCGCCGCAAAGGGATTGTGACGCTGGTCTGGCTCGGCGCCGCCATCGGCTTAGGCCTTCTCTTTCCTCAACTGGAGTCAGTGATACGGGAACAATCTGTGGATCCGATCCCGGCCGGAGTCCCGTCTTTTCAGACCTTGGACCGTATGGGCGCCGCTTTCGACGAGCGCGGCGCCAAGACCACAGTATTCGTAGTGATGGAGAACAGTGCAGGCCTGTCCGACAACACCCGCGATCGATACCACGTGCTTGTCGACACCCTGCGGGCGGACGACAAGCACGTCATCGCCGTCCGAGACCTGCTGAGCGATCCCCTCACTGCGAGTCAGGCTCTCAGCAAAGACAAGCAAGCCTGGTATCTGCCCGTGGGAGTGACCGGCACACTCGGGGGACCCGATACCGCGGAGGCGGTCGCAGCGGTACGCGACACCGCGGAGAGAATCTTTCGCGACACTGAGACGAGAGTCCGTGTGACAGGCCCACCCGCGACATTTAGCGACCAACTCGCCGTGGGCGAGTCGGATCTGGTCCTGATCACTGTCGCCACCGTGCTGCTGATCGCCGTGATCCTCCTCGTCGTCTACCGTTCGGTGTTCACCGCGCTGATGCCGCTGCTTGTCGTGGGCATGAGTTTGGCCGTAGGTCGCGGAGTTCTATCTGGACTAGGCGAGCTGGGCATGCCGGTATCCCAGTTCACCTCGATGTTCATGACCGTCATCATCTTCGGTGCCGGAGTTGACTATTCGGTGTTCCTCATAAGCCGCTATCATGAGGGTATTCGAGCAGGCAACTCTCCTGATGCCGCTATTGCCCACGCGAATGCAACTATCGGCCGCGTGGTTCTCGCATCGGCGGGCACTGTGGCCCTAGCCTTCCTGGCTATGGCCTTCGCCAATCTCAGTGTGTTCAACACATTAGGTCCGGCCTGCGCAATCGCCATAGCATTCGCATTCTTGGCAACGGTTACATTGTTGCCCCCCGTGCTCTCCTTCGCCGCCAAGAGAGGTGCCGGCCTTCCCCGCCGTGACCTGACGCGGGATTACTGGAGAAGAGTCGGAGTCATGGTTATCCGGCGGCCGGTACCTCTGCTGGCGATCAGTGTGGTCGCGTTGATCGGCCTCGCCCTGGTAGCCGCAACAATTCAGATCACCTACGACGATCGCGAGGGGCAGCCAACTGACACAGGGAGCAACGAAGGCTACGCGCTGCTCAACCGCCACTTCCCGAAAGACATCATTATCTCGGAATTCTTGGTGGTGGAGTCCGAGAACGACATGCGCACGGCTCAAGGCCTTGCCGACCTCGACCAGTTGGCATCCCGCGTCGCGCAGATTCCCGGCGTGACCAGGGTCATTGGCGTGACGCGCCCGACCGGTGAGAAGCTACAGCAGGCGCAATTGTCTTGGCAGAACGATCAGATCGGTACCAAGATCACCGAGGAGACCGGAGATGTACAGGCCCGCAAGGGTGATCTGGCCGTCCTTAAGACCGGATCAGAGCAGCTAGCCGGAGGCCTGGCACAGCTAGAAGAGCAGATCTCCTCCAATCTCGCTCCGCTGTCGGGGTTGCTCGACGAGGTGTCGTCCTTTGGCCCACAACTCGACGAGTATCGGCCGTTGGTGAACCAGCTCGCGAGCGCTGCTCCAACGCTTCAGCAGTTCTCCCAGCAAGCGCCTGAGCTGTCTCAACTCGCCCGTCGGGCCCAGTCTGCGGCAGATGCGATCGCGCCGGCATTGTCCGCATTGGACGCTCCGTGGTGTCAGCAGATCGCGGAGTGCTCGGCACTGCGCGCGCAGACGGCCGACATCCGGGCACTCGCGGATGATCAGTCGCTCGCGAGGGTGGCTGACTTTACCGCGCAGCTCGGCCGCGTGAGTGCGCCAGGCTCTACCGACATGGCACAGCTTCAGCGTTCTTTTCAAACGCTGGATTCTGCACTACAGACGATCGGTGGGCAGAACCTCGGGAACAGGGTGTCGCAACTCGAGTCCGGCGTCGGCGTTCTCGCCGACGGCGCACGTCAGTTGTCGAATGGAGTCGGGGCTTTGGTGGACAGCAACCTTCAGTTACTCGGTGGACTGGCACAGGTCGCCGCACAGCTTCGGGCTCCTGCCCGCGAGGTCGGCGATTCTGATTCGGCAACCGGCTTCTATCTCCCCGCGGATGCGTTCAAGGACCAGCAGTTCAGTCAGGTCGCTCGACAGTTCATCTCGCCCGACGGGAAAACCGTGCGCTATGCGATACAGACCGCCTACGACCCATACTCTGCCGAGGCAATGAAGCTCGCGAACGAGCTGTCCAGCGTCGCCGAGAACGCAATGCCGAACACCACGCTGGAGGGCGGACGCGCTTCGGTCGCGGGCTTTCCTGCGATCAACGCCGACGTCCAGCGGCTGTTGTCGCACGATTTCAAACTGCTTGGCATTGCCACCCTTCTCATCGTGGGTCTGATTCTGATGCTGCTGCTGCGGGCCGTCGTTGCGCCGGTGTACCTTCTTGCAACCGTCGTCTTGAACTACATGGCGGCGCTCGGTATCGGTGTGCTTGTACTCCAACATATGTTCGGTGCCGGGATTGCCTGGCCAGCTCCACTGGTGTCATTCATTGTTTTGGTGGCGGTGGGCGCTGACTACAACATGTTGCTGGTCTCACGACTGAGAGAGGAGACGAGGGCGAGCGTGCGGGTTGGCGTAATGCGTACAGTCGCCTACACCGGGTCAGTGATCACCTCGGCCGGGTTGATCTTCGCTGCCAGCATGTTCGGACTGATGGTCGGTTCCATCGATGTGATGGTGCAGATCGGGTTCATCATCGGTGTCGGTCTGCTTCTCGACACGTTCCTGGTGCGGACCTTAGTAGTCCCGGCATTGGCCGTGTTGCTGGGCAATGCGAGCTGGTGGCCGGGTCACATCGACCGTTCCCCGCACGCCCCGGGACCATCACAGAAGACGACGCGCGGGCGGACCCCTGGGGATCTGACTTGCGTCGGTCCCTGAACATCCCGACCATCCCGACCACTATCTGTTGGGGCAACCGGTCCCGGTGTTGCCCCAACAGATTAGGAGCGAGGTAGTACATGTCGCGGCACACTCGCCGGCGATAGACGAGTTGTGTTGGTACTCAATGCTAGTGTGACAAGGCTCATCGATCTTCCCCAGGTGTGCTCATTGAAATTCCCCACCCGGAGGCGGCTTCTACTCTAGCGTTCGCCGGGTCGGTGTGGTCGCGGTGCGCTGGTTCTGGGAGCGGGCGTGGTGGTCGCGTAGGCGGTAGGAGTCTCCGTCGAGTTTGAGCACGACCGAGCGGTGCAGCAGCCGGTCGAGCATAGCCGCGGCGACGGTGGTATCGCCGAGGACTTCACCCCATTCAGCTACGGATCTGTTGGTGGTGATCACGATGCTTGTTTTCAAATAGTGTTGCGCCACAACCTGAAACAGTGCCGACGCAGCCTCGGCGGGTAGTGGAAGGTATCCGAGTTCATCGATCACCAGCAGGGTGGGCCCGGCGAAGAACCGCATGCAGGTGGCCCACCGGCCCTCGATGGCCGCTTTGTGGCAGCGGGCAGCCAGATCGGCGGCGGTGGTCACGTAGGTGCGGTAGCCGACGTGTACCGCGGCGCGCGCGAGTCCGACTGCGAGGTGGGTTTTGCCGGTGCCGGGCGGTCCGATGAGCAGCACGTTGGTCGCTGATTCCAGGTAGGCGCAGGTGCCCAGTTCCCGGATGAGGTGGCGGTCCACGCCGGGTGCGGCGTCGTAGTCGAAGCCGTCGAGGGTGGCCGGGGTCGGTAGGCACGCGAACCGCAACCGGCCGGCCAGGCGGCGGGCTTCGGTCGCGCAGACCTCGATCTCTAGGAGATGTTCGAGCATCTGGGTCATCGACCACTCTTCGTCGCCAGCGGTCTGCAGTACCGAGGGCAACGCTTCGGCGGCCGCGTCGAGTTTGAGTACGGCGAGGTGGCCCCGCAACTTCTGATAGGTCGAGACCGCCGCCTGACTCTGCGGCTCGGGCATGGTGGTGTGGGTGGTCATGGCAGTTGGGTCCTGTTCTGTGCGGCGCGTTCGTAGACGCTCATATCGATGACCGATGGTCCGGCATCAACCGATGGGTTTGCTGTCGTTGTTGTGTTGTGGCGCAGTCGTTCTGCGGCCTCGCGAGCGTGTTGCCCGGGTGGGATGCGTTCCTTGCGGCGGTGCGGCCTGCCGCCGGTGACCGCAGCAGCCATGGCTGCTTGGTCGAGGGCGACAACATGGCCGTGGTCGCGTATCTGGGCGCCGGTTCCGGGTGCGGCGAGGCGGTGGCGGGCGATCACGATCCCCGAGGTGGTGGCGATGTCGATATGGCCCGCGCCGAGGCGTTCGGTCACCGTCACCTCAGCCATCGCCAACTCCGGGGGCACCGAGTACTGGTTTCCACGCCAGGCGACGAGCGCTTGACGAGACGCCGTCCTGGCTTCGCTCACCAACGCCGGAAACGGCGTGGCCGGTGCTGGAGACAGTGGTTCGCGTTGGGCGATGGTGGCGACGTTGTAGCGGCCATCACGGGTGCGGCGCATTCGCACATCCGAGCGGGTACGACAGAACTTGTCCAGACTCGCTTGGGCCTGTTCGACAGTGATGTCATCGCCCACGGTGCGCCACCACCGTTGAGCAGCAACACGATTGGCTGATTCGACGACACCTTTGCGGTTACCTCGTCGTGGTGGGCAGATCGCCACCGCAACACCGTAATGCTTGGCCACTGCGGCGAACTCCGAGGTCAGCGCGCCGCTGGCCGGATGGCAGACCGTGGCCATCCGGTCGAACCGCCACACCTTCGTCACCCCACCGAGTCGGCGGGTGATGCGATCGAGGCCGGCGACCACGTGTGGGCGGGTCATATTCGGTGCCAGATAGCCGCGCTAGCGCCCGGAGTGCGCCAACGATCCGACGAACAAGTACGCCGTCGATCCCCACCCCCAGCAGGTCGGCGGATTGGGTAGTTCCAGCCAATCCCATTGTGTCTCTTCACCCGGCGGGTGCTCGATTACCGCGTTCGGTCGGTGGATGGCGGAGGCGCACTGCTCACACGTCGGGCGCAGACCACGAGCCCGGATCTGACGAGTCAAGGGTTTGATACGACTGGCTGTAACCGAGCTCCTCGAGTTCATCGCACAGCGTGCGCGCCCACAAATGCGGATCCTCGGCCAGGCGTGCGGTCACGTACACGACGAACGGTTCGAACGGATCCTCATCCGGCTTCTTACGCTGCCC
>NZ_JALPSY010000046.1:0-15406 GCF_023218005.1 Gordonia sp. C13 | reverse complement strand
TCTCGCCGATGGAGAAGCCGCCCTCGACGTCCGAGCTGGAGTAGCTGCGGAACGCGATGTGGGTGGCGGACTTGAGCACTCCGGGCAAGCGGTTGATCTGCCCGGTCACCACCGACGCGATGTGCTCATGGTCGCGGACGCGGATCTTCGCGATGAGGTCGACGTCGCCCGCGCAGGAGTACACCTCTTCGACGCCGGGAATGTCGGCCACGGCCTGAGCGGTCTCCGGGATCTGGTGGATGTCGGCCTGGATGAGGACGATGGCAGTGATCATGGCGCAAGCCTAGTGGCCACGAGCTCGCGGATCGGCGAGCGCTGCGTGGGTCGTGGCGTCCGGTGCACCACCGCGCGGGCGTCGGAGCGGGCGTCCCGTGCGGATTGCGACCAGCCGCGCCGGCGCTCGGCACATCCGGCCGGGAGTGCCACCGGGTCGGTGGTGGACACGATCCGGGCCCCGGGCTCGGTCATCCATCGGTAGATCAGCGCCACCTCCTCCGCCGGAGCCCCGCGCAACGGTCCCGGCTCGGGGATGACGGTCTCGGCAGCGGCGACGAGCGCGTCGACGACCGGCATGGGGGAGACGCCTCGCCGGGCACGCCCGGCCGCCGCGAGTCGTCCGTGCCGGACGACGGCGAAATGCCAGCCGCGTTCGTCGTCGGGACGGGCGATGACGATCTCGGCGATCGCACACAGCGCGGCCAGCCGCTGACACCGCGCCAGGGCGTCGATGGTCAGGGCGAGCCGGTCGCGATGTCGTGCGGCGGTCTCGAACATCTGCGCCTCGGAGAGGTCGGCGAGCCGGGCGGTGAGGTCGTCGAGGAGATCGTCGGCCTCTCCACGCATGAGGCGTCGGGCCGCGGTCACGCGCGGCAGGTAGTCCGGAACGGTCTGGGGCTGCTCGGCGGCGGCATGACATCCGCCGGGCTGGCGGACGCCGTCGGGCGTGGGGCACCAGTGGTAGCCGGTGGCCCCGTGGCGTTTGGTACATGTGCGGAGTCCGGCGGCCGCGGCGATCACGTCGGCCACCGTCGCCGCATTGTTGCGGTTGCCCACCGGGCCGATCGACTCGTCCGTGGGCGTGCGGCTCACCTTGAGGCGGGGGAAACGCTCCTCGGTGAGCGTCACCCACCATCCCCTGTGGGGCTGCTTCGACCGCCGGTTGTAGGCGGGCGCGTGCGCCGCCAGTAGCCGCAGCTCGCGGACGGCCGCCTCCAGGGCATGGGAGCACTCGACGACGTCGACGCGCTCGGCGAGCAAGACCATCTCGGTGATGCGGCGCCGGGGGTCGCTGCCGGAGAAGTAGGAACGGACGCGGCGTCGGAGGTCCACCGCGGTACCGACATAGAGGACCTCGTTCGACGGCCCGCGGAACAGATAGACGCCCGGACGCGCGGGCACGCGGTCGGCCATCTGACGCTTGGCTCGCAGACGGGGATCGGTGCGCGGCAGATACGAGGTGAGTTCTCCGACCGTCGAGATGCCCTGGTTCCCGACGCGTTCGAGGAGACGGTGGAAGACCTCGACCGTGGCGCGGGCGTCGTCCAGGGCCCGGTGGGTGGGCCGGACGGAGACGTCGAAGAGTTCGGCCAGGGCGCTGAGCTTGACCGTGGGCGCCTCGTCGCGCGGCAGGATGCGCCGCGCCATCGTCACGGTGCAGAGGCTCAGGCTGAAGGGCCAGTCCAGGTGGAGCCGGAGGGCGTTCTGCCGTAGGAAACCCATGTCGAAGCGCGCATTGTGGGCGACCAGGATCGAGCCGCGGGCGAACTCGAGGAACGCCGGCAGCACGGATTCGATCCGGGGTGCGTCGGTGACCATCGCCGTCGTGATCCCGGTGAGCGTGACGATCTGCGGTGGGATGGCCCGGCCCGGATCGACGAGGGTGGCGAACTCGCCGATCACCTCGCCGCCGCGGATCTTCACCGCACCGATCTCGGTGATGCGGTCGTCTGTCGGGCTGGAACCGGTCGTCTCGAGGTCGACGACGACGAGGGTGGTGTCGAACAGGGCGCGATCGCTGAACTCGCTCGAGATGGCGTCGCCGTCGGTCGCCTGGTCGGCGGCCTCGAGGTCGGCGAAGGTCAGTTGTCCCGACGTCCCCTGTCCTGTGGCTGCACCACCACCATCTCTGCGCGTCACGAGGCGAACACTAGTTCGATGCACCGACACCGCGGATGTGACACCCCGATCGGCCGTTCCGTTTCGGGTCGGGGAGTGCGGATGGGGTGTTGGTCGACGTCGCTTGTTACTGATGTGACGCATGTGTCGAACAGTGTGCGAACGAGTTTGTCGGTGGTGCCCCCTAGTCTCCACCTCGAAGTGAGAGATCGGCGCCGACGGCACCGAATCTGCCCGCCGTGACCCGCCCGATTCGGAGTTCAAACCCCTCCGACGGCCAGATGAGATGGAGATCACACGATGCATGTTGACTGCGCGACCTGCCCGGCCCGCCCCGTCGCCTGTGACGGGTGCATGATGACAGTGCTTTTCGGCGGCCCGAACTGGGACGATGCACCTGGTGAAGGTGGAGCTTCGGTAACGGTGCAGGCCCTCGACGACGATGCGGAACTGGACCTCGCGATCGATGTTCTCCAGTCGGCTGCAATGGTCACCAGTGCCGCTGCACGATCTGCAAGAACGACGAAAACTGCACGTCAGACGCCTTTACGGGTCGTGTCCTCGACCGAGCTCCGCGCAGGCTGAAAATCGGTGGCGAATTGCGTGTCCGTTGCCTAGTGGACACAGCGCCGACGATTTCGTAACCTTCCTGAGACCTTTGCGGAGCGTCCCGCTTCAACAGAAGTGGTCCGCGAAAGTCACCGCTCAATCGTCCTCACGGGCGAACCGGGGAACCACTTACTTCGGGCAGCGTGGCCGGGTATGTCAGCACTGACATGACCAGGCAGGACTGTCCCGATCGGGGTGAATCGCGTCAACGCGCAACAGTGTCCTTCTGGGATCTGGCTGTGCCAAAAACGCGTAGGGCCACTCTTCCGGCCCGAACCCGACAGCTAACTCGGTCGGCGGTACAGGGAGAAACTGAAGGAGAACTCGCTTCGTGCCCAAACATCGTTTGGAACAGCCCAATCGTGGGAGCAAGGTTGCCAAGAAGGCGGTGATCGCTGGATCGATCACGCTCGGTTCGCTCGCTGCCGCGGCCGGCCCTGCTCTCGCAGCCCCGGTCGAGACCCCGCTCGGTACCTTCGAGATCCCGGCCCTGCCCGGTGAGAAGAAGGCTCCGGAAGCGGCCCCCGCGCCCAAGCCCGTCGCGAAGAAGTCGCCGGCTGCCACGGTCGAGATCCCCAACGTCGGCCAGTTCACCATCCCGGGTATCGGTCAGAACCAGATCCCGCAGCAGTTCCGTCCGCACGGTGGCGCCCCCCTCGGGCAGCCCCAGCTGACCGCCGGCCAGAAGGCCGTCAAGGCTGCGGAGAGCAAGATCGGCTCGCCGTACTCCTACGGTTCGGCCGGCCCCAACGCCTTCGACTGCTCGGGTCTCGTCTACTGGTCGTACAAGCAGGCCGGCAAGACCATCCCCCGTGACAGCTACGGCCAGCTCGGTGGCGGTCGCGCGGTCTCCTACAGCGAGGCCAAGCCCGGCGATGTGATGATCTTCAACGGTGGCGGCCATGCCGGCATCTACGTCGGAAACGGACAGTTCGTCCACTCCTCGACCTATGGCACGCCCGTGAAGCGCGACGCCGTCAAGGAATGGCAGCTCACCGGTATCCGGCGGTACTGATACCAACTGAACAAGAGCATCAGGAGAGGGCGGGTCGCGAGCTTTGTGCGATCCGCCTGATCCGGTCTCGGGGGCCATCGGGGGATGACAGGGTGGTCCGCGGGGGAGGAACGAAGCGGTAGAGGAGTGACTGAACCGTGCTTTCCGGGGAGGGACCAGTGAACGCGACGCGTCTTCGCGCTCGATCGGGCCCGGTGATGCTCGTCTTGTGTCTGCTGGCGGCGATGGTGACGGTCGTCCCGCTGACGACCGGCGGTGTCGGACAGGCTCAGGCCGCGCCCGCGCGATCGGCCGATCAGCTTCTCGATCGCTACAAGCAGCTCGGCACCGAGGCCGAGAAGACCACCGAGGCGATGCACAACGCCAAGATCGAGTACGACAAGCAGCGCTCGATCGTCACCCAGGCGAAGCGGGCCGCCGCCGACGCCCAGCGCAAGCTCGACATCAGCCGTGAGCAGCTCGCCTCCTACCAGGCCAGGGTCGACTCCATCGTGCGCGCCAGCTACCAGGGCGCCCGTGTCAGCGGGCTCTACGCCGTGATGGTCAGCGACTCGCCGCAGGCGCTGCTCGACCAGATGTCGGGACTCGACATGATCTCGCGGCAGGCCGCTTCCGACCTGACCGCCATCAAGAAGGTCCGCGCCCGCACCGCGGCCGCCAAGAAGGACGCCGACCAGACCGCGCTCGCGGCGTCGGAGGCCGTCTCACGCGCCGAACGGGTGCGTGGAGACCTTCAGACCAAGCAGGCCGACCTGCAGATGCAGGCGATCCAGATCCGCGCGATCTACCAGTCGATGACCGGCAAGCAACTCGCCGCCCTGCGCGGCCCGAAGTTCGACTTCGACCCGCGGATCGTCCCCAAGGGCACCGCCGCCGCGCTCGTCGCCGTGCAGGCAGCCCTCACGCGCATCGGTGATCCGTACGTGTGGGGTGCGACCGGTCCGAGCTCGTTCGACTGCTCGGGTCTGATGGTGTGGGCCTACAAGCAGGCCGGCAAGACCATCCCGCGGTCGAGTGAGGCGCAGATGGCCGGCGGTCAGCCGGTGTCCCGCGAGGACCTCAAGGCGGGCGACCTGGTCATCTACTACCCGGACGCCCACCACGTCGGGATGTACGTCGGTGACGGATACGTCATCCACGCCTCGACCTTCGGTGTCCCGGTCAAGGTCGTCCCGCTCGACGAGGCCGGTCCGTTCAACTCCGGCCGTCGGTTCTAGACTCCTCTGGTGGTTTCACTCCGCGGGCGTTGGCGCCCGACGCTCGCGTCCGCGGTGGTGCTGCTCGTCGGTGTGACCACCGGATGCGGCGGCCAGGCGCCGTCCACGGCCGACGGGTCGACCTCCGGTGGCACCTCCACGACGACCTCGACGCCGACCAACCCTTACGAGCAACAGCGCGCCGAGGGTGTGACGCGTCTGCTCGACGACCTGACCGGGACGATCACGTCGGGGGATGTGCCGAAGATCGGGTCGTTGCTCGACGATGCGTCGACCCCGGCCTTTAGAAGCCGCTGGGTCACCGCGGCCGAGAACTTCACTCCTCGGGCGTCTGGACGCGGCGACTCCGGCGGCCCGCTGCAGTTCGCACGCTTCCGCTACCAACTGGCCCCTACTGAGGAGGCCGAGACGCTGGTACCCGCCGATGTGCAGGGTCGCCTTGACGCGAACGGCAGTTCGGACGCCTGGGTGGCACCGGTAGAGCTGCGGTACGCCCTCGGTGGTGAACGCGCACCCGGTGTCGACGAACCCGAGGTCGTCGTGACGACCCAGTTCGTGGTCGCCCGCTACGGTGACGAGTGGAAGCTCGTCGGGGACACCGCGGCACTCGGCGAGGAGCCGACCCCCACCCAGCTGTGGGAACTGCCCGGACTGTCCGTCTCCGACGTCGCCACCGCAGGTGGGACGTCGGTGGTCACCCGCTACCTCCGCACCAGCGCGGCGGCGGCGAATCTGCCCGAGCTGCTGCCCGACGCCGTCGACGCGGTGACCGCCTTCTGGGGGGATTCGTGGGATCGACGCGCCGTGCTGGTGACCACCTCCGACCAGGACGAGTTCGCCGGCCTGGTCACGCAGGACGGCGGCGCGATCGGTGCGGCGGCCGCGGCGACCGTCTACAGCCGGGTGGACTTTCCCCGGCGTACCGCCATCGGCCAGCGTGTGGTCTTCACCCCGGCCGCCGACGATCTGGCCCCGCCGACCCTCGACGTCGTGCTGCGCCACGAGCTCACCCACGTCGCAGCCCGTGCGCAAACGGCTCTCGACGCCCCGCTCTGGATCACCGAGGGAGTGGCCGAATACGTCGGCCGCAAGGGCACCTACCGGCGTCTCGCCGACGCCGCGCCCGATCTGACCGAAGCGGTTCGGGCGGGGAACACGCCGACCGCGCTGCCCGACGATGTGGCCTTCGCGATTGACGGGCAGACCTCGCAGCTCGCCTACCAGAGCGCATGGTCGATGGCCGCCTACATCGCCGACCGTTACGACGAGGCGCGTCTGAAGAGGTTCTATCTCGGGGTCGCGGCGACCGCCGATCCGACTCGTCAGGACGCCGCCATCCGGGCCGCGCTCGGCGTCAGCCGCGACGAGCTCATCACCGGATGGGGTAAATGGCTCGACGGGCAGGTCGGCTGATGGCGCGAACCCTGTTGATCACCAACGACTTTCCGCCCCGACCGGGCGGGATCCAGTCCTACCTGCAGAACCTGGTCGACCTGCTCCCGCCGGAGGACATCGTCGTCTACGCGCCGCGGTGGCGCGGCCGATCGCACATCGACTTCGACGCCGAGGCGCCCTACCGGGTGTACCGCCATCGCACGACGCTGATGTTGCCGACCCCGTTTGTCGCCCGGCGTGCAGCGGAGATCGTTCGGCGCGAGCAGATCTCGACGGTCTGGTTCGGGGCGGCCGCGCCGCTGGCCGTCCTAGCGCCCGCGATGCGGCGCGCTGGTGCACAGCGCATCCTCGCGAGCACCCATGGTCACGAAGTCGGCTGGTCGATGCTCCCCGTCGCACGTCAGGTGCTGGGCCACATCGGTCGCCACACCGACGTGATCACCTTCGTCAGCCGGTACACCCGAGGTCGATTCGCGTCGGCCTTCGGTGCGCACGCGGCACTGGAATACCTGCCGCCCGGCGTCGACGTCGCCCGCTTCTCACCCGATCCTGTTCTGCGGCAGAAGTTCCGGGACCGCCACGAACTGGGGGACCGGCCGACGATCCTGTGCCTGTCGCGACTGGTGCCGCGCAAGGGACAGGACGTGCTGATCCGGGCGCTGCCGCTCATCCGTCGAACGATGCCCGACGCCGTCCTGGTGATCGTCGGCGGAGGGCCGTACGCGGAGAAGCTGCATGCACTGGCGACGCGGACCGGTGTCGAGGACCAGGTGATCTTCACGGGATCGGTTCCGGCCGAAGAACTCTCGGCGTACCACAACATCGCCGACGTCTTCGCGATGCCGTCCCGCACACGCGGGGGAGGGCTCGACGTCGAAGGGCTCGGGATCGTCTACCTCGAGGCGTCGGCCACGGGTGTGCCGGTGGTCGCGGGTCTGTCCGGCGGAGCACCGGAGACGGTCGTCGAAGGGGTCACCGGCACGACCGTGGACGGCACCGATGTCGACGCCGTCGCCCTGGCGATCCTGTCGATCCTGGGCGACCGGGCCGCTGCGGCTGAGATGGGCGCTGCCGGACGACGTTTCGTCGTCGACAATTGGCAGTGGAGTCAGATGGCCGCCCGGTTGCGGCAGTTGCTCTGAGGCTGCTGGCTCAGCCGGGGCTGAGATGCGCCCCCGAAATCCACCCCTGAAATGCGCCCCTGCTTTCCGCCCAGCGCAGAAATGCGCCCCTGAAATGCGCCCTCTACAGCGCCGCTGGCGACATATCGCTCGCGGTGCTGCGCTGGAGGGTCGTTCTCAGGGGCGCTTTTCGGGCCGGGGCGCAAATCGGGGCGGATCTCAGGGGCGCTTTTCAGCGAGGTCGACGCCCCGGCCCGGCGGCGGCGGGCGGTGCCTACGCCTCGGCCGACACCCGTACGACGATCTTCCCGCGCACGTGCCCGGACTGGCTGCGTTCGTGGGCGGCGGATGCGTCAGGCAGGTCGAAGACCTCGGCGATCTCCGGCTTGAGGTCGCCGGCGTCGCCGAGTCGGCCCAGTTCGGCGAGGTCCGCGGCGTCGGGACGAACCCACACGTACTCGCCCCCGAACTCGTCACGAGCGCGTGCATCGATGATCGAGGCGACCGTGCCGCCGTCGCGGAGAACGTCCGGCACCGAGTCGATTGCGTCACCGCCGACGTAGTCGAGGACGACGTCGACGCCGTCGGGCGCGAGTTCGCGTACCCGGTCGGCGAGACCGTCGCCGTACGTGGTCGGTTCGGCGCCGAGGCTGCGCAGGTAGTCGTGATTGGACTCGGAAGCAGTGCCGATGACCCGGGCGCCCAGCGACTTCGCGATCTGGACCGCGAACGATCCGACGCCGCCGGCGGCGGCATGGACCAGCACGGTGTGGCCCGACTGCACGCCTGCCCGGCGGATGGTCTGGTACGCCGTCAGTCCGGCGAGCGGCACGGCGGCAGCTTCTTCAAACGACCAGCCGGCCGGCTTGTGGGCGAGTGTCCGGACCGGTGCGACGACCAGATCGGCGAACGTACCGCCGGCGACCTCGCCACCGACGAGGTCCTTACGGACGTAACCGAACACCTCGTCGCCGACCTGGAACTCGGGTGTGTCCAGGCCGACCTGTTCGACGACGCCCGCGACATCCCAACCCGGGACCACCGGGAACACGGTGTCCATCACCTCGGCGAGGTGACCTTGCCGGATCTTCCAGTCCACCGGGTTGACGCTGGTGGCGCGCACTCGGACCAGGACTGAGTCCGGTCCGACCTTGGGCGTGGGGAGGTCGGTGAGCTCCAGGACATCGGGGCCGCCGAAGCGGCTGTAGGTGATTGCTCGCATTCAGGCACCAACGGGTGCCCGGGCGGAATCATTCCACCGATGCCGCCGCATGTCCGTCCGGCGGCACCGTCTCACCGCTGGTAGATCGCCTCGATGTCGCCCGAGAACTTCTCGACCACCACGTTGCGCCTGACCTTGAGGGTCGGCGTCATCTCGCCGGTTTCCTCGGTGAAGTCCGACGGTAGGATGCGGAACTTCTTGATGCCCTCCGCGCTCGACACGGTCTTGTTGGCGGCGTCGATCGCCGACTGGACCTCGGCGAGGAGATCGGCGTCGTCGATGAGATCGGCGACCGAGGCCGACTCCGGCTTGCCGTTGCGTTCCTTCCACGCCGGGAAGGCCTCGGGATCGATGGTGATGAGCGCGGCCACGAACGGCTTTGCATCGCCGACGACCATCGCCTGGGAGATGAGGGCGTTGGCGCGGATGACGTCCTCGAGGCCGGCGGGGGAGACGTTCTTGCCGCCCGCGGTCACGATGAGTTCCTTCTTACGGCCGGTGATGGTGATGAAGCCATCGGCGTCGACGGTGCCGAGGTCACCGGTGTGGAACCAGCCGTCGACGATCCCGGAGGCCGTCGCCTCCGGGTTCTGCCAGTACTCGGCGCACACGACGCCGCCCTTGAGGAGGATCTCCCCATCCTCGCCGAGGCGGACGGTGTTGCCCGACAACGGCTTTCCGACGGTGCCGATCTTCCACGCCGACGGGGTGTTCACGCTGAACGCGGCCGTCGTCTCGGTCAGGCCGTAGCCCTCGAAGACCGGGATGCCGACGCCGGAGAAGAAGTGGCCCAGACGTGCACCGAGCGGCCCGCCGCCCGAGATCGCCATCCCACACTCGCCGCCGAGGGCGGTACGGAGCTTCTTGTAGACCAGCGCGTCGAACAGCGTGTGCTTGAGCTTGAGGCCCAGACCGATCTGGCCCACCTCGCGGGCCTCGGAGTATGCGACCGCGGTCTCGGCCGCGGCGTCGAAGATCTTGCCCTTGCCCCCATCGTGGGCCTTCTGACGCGCAGAGTTGTAGACCTTCTCGAACACTCGCGGCACGGAGAGGATCAGAGACGGTTTGAAAACCGCGAACTCGTCCACGAGGGTCTTGATGTCACTGGTGTGCCCGACCTCGAAGCCGGCCTCGATCGCGACGAGGGTTATCGCGCGGGCGAGCACGTGCGCGAGCGGCAGGAACATCAGCAGGCGCTTCTGGTCGAGCTTGATGAGGTCGTCGAGGAGGTCGCCGGCGAGGACGGCACGCACCTCGGAGAGCATGTTCGCGTGGGTCAGCTCGCATCCCTTGGGGCGGCCGGTGGTGCCCGAGGTGTAGATCAGGGTGGCCGGGTCGCCGGAGCCGAGGGTCGAACGGCGCTTGATGACCTCGTCGTCGTGGACCTCGGCACCGGCGGCGACGAGTTCGTCGAGCGCGCCGGGCGCGTCGGAGCGGTCGATTTGGAAGACCGTGACCGGCTCGGTGAGCGAGTCGATGGATTCGAAGGCGGCACGGTGGCCGTCGTCCTCGAGGATGATCGCGACGGCGCCGGAATCGCGCACGATCCACTCGATCTGGCTCGCCGAGGACGAGTCGTAGATCGGCACGGTGATCGCGCCGGCCGACCAGATGGCGAAGTCGAAGAGATTCCACTCGAGGCGGGTGCGGGAGAGGAGGGCGACGCGGTCGCCCGGGTTGACGCCGGAGGCGATCAGACCCTTGGCGATCGACGAGATGCGTGCTGCGGCATCGGCAGCGGTGATGGGCGTCCACTCGCCGCCCTGCTTCTGGCGGAACACGACGTGCTGAGGTGATCGCTGTGCCAGGTCGAAAATGATGTTCGTGCAGTTCTCGTCATCGGCGATCGAGAACTTCGCAGGCACGCTGTACTCACTCATCGTGGTTACCCTCCAGTAGATGCCGTTGTGCCGATCGTATCCCTGCCGGGAAACGCGACGTCCACCCCACCGCCGTTCGGGTGCACTACCCTGCGCCCACACGAGTATGTGAAGCTAGTGGGCGTGACGAGCATCCAGGTGGCCGACGAGGTCTTCGTCGCCGCGGCACCACGCCTGGCCGCAGCCGTGGTCGGCGACCCCGCCAACTGGCGGCGATGGTGGCCAGACCTGCGTCTGGCGGTCACCGAAGACCGTGCGGAGCAAGGGGTCCGGTGGCGGGTCGACGGGCCGGTGGCCGGGACGATGGAGATCTGGAACGAAGCGGTCCTCGACGGCTTCATCCTCCATTACTTCCTCCACGCCGAACCGGCAGGCCCTCTGCCCGGTGAACGGGGAGACGACCCTCGCGCCCGCGCCGACGCGCTGGCGGAGGAGAACAAGCGCCGCCGCGTGGCGGGCAAGGACATGTCCTTCGACGTGAAGCGACTCCTCGAGGACGGTCGCCACGTCGGCGGGCCCGCGGTCGCGGCGCCGGCGGAGGCCGTGTGATGGCCGACCACACCGAACGCGACATCGTCATCGGCGCCGACGCCGAGGACATCCTCGCCGTCATCTCCGATTTCGAGCACTACCCGGACTGGGTGACCGCGGCGCGCGAGGTCGAGGTCCTGCGCACCGACGACGCCGGGCGTGCGCTCGAGGTGCGCTTCGTGCTCGACGCCGGTGTCCTGCAGGACACGTATGTGCTTGCCTACGAGTGGGATCCGGACGGGACCTCGGTCTCGTGGCGGCTGGTCTCCAGCGATCTGCAGAAGGACCAGCGCGGTCGCTACAGTCTGACCCAGCAGGTTCCGGGTTCGACCAAGGTCACCTATGAGCTCATGGTCGATCTGCAGGTACCGATGATCGGACAGCTGAAACGCCGTGCGGAGAAGGCGATCACCGAGGCCGCGCTGCACGACCTGAAGAAGAGGGTCGAAGGCTGATCGATCTCACCCCCATACATGTGGTGCTCGGTCCGGGAGGCTCCGGCGTCTCCGCTGTCGCCGCCGCGGCGGCCTCCCAGCGGCCCAGCGCTCCTCGGGATTCCCGTCGTGCCGTCACCGGGCCGGAGCAGCACACCCTGCTCATCACCGTCGACCGCTGGTCGCCGGTGCACGACTGGGCCCGGGTCTACCGGCAGCCCGGTGAGCCGGTGGCGGTCTCGAAGTTCCTCCACCTGCTGACGCTCGACCGCCTGGATCTGACCGAGCGGACCTGGTCGGCGTTCGTCGACGTCCTCGAGCACACCGCGGGTCGCAGCAAGGCCGTCCTGCCCGGGGTGGGAACCCTCTCCGGCATCGACGCCGCGGAGCTCACCTCGCTCCCGGGTATCGACGACTTCCTGCTGTTGCGTCGTATCCGCGACGAGGCGACGAGCGGGCGGTGGCAACGGATCATCGTCGACTGCTCGGGATGCGGCGACCCGTTGCAGTTCCTGCGCGGGGGATCGGTGCTGAGCCAGGCGCTCAACCGCTTCTGGCCGCGGCACCGACGCCTCGCGACGGCGTCCGAGCGGCCGGTGATGGCCCCGCTGACCGCCGCCGTCGACGCCATCGATCGCGACTGTGCCGATGTCGCCGAGCTGTTCGCCGACGCACACGCGGTGGCCGTTCACCTGGTCCTCGGTGCCGACGACCGTGCCCGCCGCCTCGCGGAGCACTATGTCGCCGGTGCCGACGTCATGGGGCTGCCGCTGGCGTCGGTCCAGGTGAACCGCGGGGTGGGTGCGGAGTCCCCGGAAGAACTCGCCGCACACGTCGAGGGGATGCTCGACGATCCCGGCGGCAACCGCGGTGTGCGAGTGGCCCTGGTGGACCGGTCCGCGGAGACGATCGATCGCATGGCACGGCTGCGCAAGCTCGCGGTCCGGCTGCCCGATCCGCACGGCATGGCGCGCGGTTCGGCCGCGTCGGTCGTGGAGACCGTGGCCGGCACGGAGACCGCCTTCCGGTTGTCGTGGTCGCAGCGCCTCCCCGAACCCGATTCGCTGGCACTCGGACGCAGTGGCGACGACCTGCTGGTGACGATCTCCGGCTTCCGCCACCCGGTGCGCCTACCGTCGGTGTTGCGCCGGTGCACCGTCGTCGACGCGGCGTGGGAGGACGGGCGGCTGATCGTCGGCTTCGTACCCGACCCCGCCGTCTGGCCGCGTCGGTAGTCGGCCTCCCACGGCGCCCGGGGACCGCCGCGCGGTACGGTGCTGGGACGCCCGTCCACCTGTGGTGGCGGGAGCCAGCGGCACGAGGCCTCCGGGTACCAGCGGCGAGGGGAGAGAACGCGAATGGGCACGGACGAGGGGACGTCACAGGGTGACGGGCCCGGTCGTGACGACCACGGTGCTGCGCAGGGCGATCCGGTCCGGGACCTGCTGCTCGGGCTCGCCAATCAGATCGACGCGCTGGCGGCCCTCTTCGCCGGTGGTCGGCAGGAAGCGACCGCCGCGGCCTCCGGGTACGCCGCCGCGTTCGGCGCCGACGGCCCCGTCGGTGCCGCACTGGCCGGCGCGTCGGGCGAGATCAGTTCGCTGCTGAGCGAGATCGGCGACCTCGTCGCCCGACTCCTCGCAGCGGTCATCGCCGTCCTTGAGGCCATCGCCGAGGCATTGCGGTCCGCCCCCAGCACGGTTTCCGAACCCCGGCACTACGAGCCGATCGCGGTCCGGATCAGCAGTTCCCGACGCCCCGACGCTCACACCGGGTCCGACGAGGAGCAGTGATGGGTGAGCTGACGATCGGGATCGACATCGGCGGCACGAGCGTGCGGGCATCGGTGGTCGACGACCGCGGCACGATGCTCGACACCCTGCGCGCCCAGACCCCGTCGACGGTCGAGGCCCTCGAACACTGCCTGGACCGCCTCGTCGGCGAGCTGACCTCGCGCTGGGATGCCAAGGCCGTCGGCCTCGCGATCGCCGGCTTCCTCACCACCGACCGCAGCATCGTCCGGTTCGCACCTCATCTGCCGTGGCGTGAGGCCCCGGTGGCCGAGGACATGACCCGGCGCGTCGGCATCCCGGTGTTCGCCGAACACGACGCCAACGCCGCTGCGGTCGCGGAGGTCCGGTTCGGTGCCGCCGCCCGCGGGCACAACACGGTGGTGCTGGCCATCGGGACCGGCATCGGCGCGGGCTTTGTCATCGACGGCGAGATCTACCGCGGGAGCTACGGCGTCGCGCCGGAGCTCGGACACCTCACGATCGTCCCCGACGGGCGCGCCTGCGCCTGCGGGAAACGTGGCTGCTGGGAACGGTATTGCAGCGGAACGGCGTTGGTCGACACCGTGGTCGAGCTGCTGGCCGACGGTGCACCTCTGAACGGCGACTGGGGACGCAGTCAGCTCGCCGCCGACGTGGCCGCCGACCCCGGTTCCCTGACCGGACGCCGGGTCGCCGGTGCGGCCGCCGACGGTGACGCCGTGGCCCTGGCGGCCTTTGCCCGGTTCGCGACATCCCTGGGGCAGGGGCTGGCGATGATCGCCGACATCTTCGACCCCGACCTGATCGTCCTGGCCGGTGGCGTCGGCGCGGCGTCGGGCCTGTTCCTCGACGAGGCCCGCGAACACTACGCCCGGCAGGTCACCGGTGCCGGCCACCGTCAGCTCGCCCGCATCCGCGGCACCCAGCTCGGCGAGACGGCCGGTGTCGTCGGCGCGGCCGAGGTTGCGCGCCAAGGACTACGGGCCGCGGCGAGCCAGTCGGCACCGCCGTCGGCCGCCCGCTGACGAATCCGGGGACAGTCGGTACGGTCCGACGCAGGTATGGTCTTGATGTCGGGACCGAGGGGTGAGGGGTTCCGGCAGTGGGGTCCGATGTCGACAGCGACATCGGGTCGAGTTGGTGGCGCGGCGAGGAGAGTCTCATGTGGTACTGGGCGTTCAAGTACATCTTCCTGGGGCCGATCCTCCGTGTCCTGGGGCGCCCGACCATCGAAGGTCATGAGAACATCCCGACCGACGGGCCCGCGATCCTCGCGAGCAACCATCTGGCCGTCATGGACAGCTTCTTCCTGCCCCTGATGGTCCACCGTCGCATCTACTTCCTCGCCAAGAGCGAGTACTTCACCGGCACCGGACTCAAGGGTGCGTTCCAACGCTGGTTCTTCACCGCGGTCGGACAGATCCCCATCGACCGGTCAGGCGCTGCCGCCGCCGAGGGCGCCCTCACGGCCGCCCGCCGCCAGCTCGACAACGGCAGGCTGATGGGCATGTACCCGGAGGGCACCCGCTCACCCGACGGTCGCCTGTACAAGGGCAAGACCGGCCTCGCGCGGCTGGCGATGGACACCGGCGTGCCGGTCATCCCGGTCGCCATGATCGACACCCACAAGTTCAACCCGCCCGGGTCGATCCTCCCGCGCCCCACGAAGGTGACCGTTCGCATCGGCAAGCCCCTCGACTTCTCCCGCTACGAGGGCATGGAGGGCAACCGCTACATCGAGCGTGCCGTCACCGACGAGATCATGTACGAGCTCATGCAGCTCTCCGGCCAGCAGTACGTCGACGTCTACGCCGCGAGCCTCAAGAACAAGACTCCCGAGGTCGAGTCGCCGGCGACTGACGCTGCTGCTTGACTCGATTCACGTACGGAACCGTGCCACCTTCTGCTCCCTGAGGTCGGGGCTCTGCCACCACCTTCTGCTGCCTGAGGTGCGGGGCGGTGCCATCTTCTGCTCGCTGAGGTGCGGGGCGATGCCATCTTCTGGTCCCTGAGGTGCGAGCGAAGCGAGCCACGAAGGGTGGCGACGTAGCTCACCAGGCCTTCGTGGGGCGGGGGGGGGGCGCCCCCCCCCCCC
>NZ_JALPSY010000045.1:0-15886 GCF_023218005.1 Gordonia sp. C13 | reverse complement strand
GCCCCGGTGAGCGCGCCCCGGTCAGATACGCCCGGATCGTCTTGCGGTCATGTCCGGTATGGCGGGCGATCGCCGAGATCGACCACCCCCGTTTGCGTAGTGCGTGTACTTCCACATCGTCCTCCCATGTCAACATGAGAAAGCGGGCCTCCCTGGAGCTGATGCGTGGTCAGAGACCATCAGCATCTCGGGAGGCCCGCCCTCGCTGGCGGAGCCACACGGGTGGGGAATTTAAGTGAGCATCACTGGGGAATTTCGATGAGCGCCGTCAAGTGCTGTTGCGCATCCTGGATTCGGCGGCCCTGCGGGCGGCGACCATGCAGTTGTGTGGGGACAACGCGACGACTTGCCCAGCTTAACGCTGGTGCGAGCGACGGTGCTGTGCCATCAAGGAGGTGTCCATCGGCAGACGCATCGCTCCAAAAGAGCTTGTCAAAAGAATGAGTGCCCACCGAACGCTAACGGCGTCGGTGGGCACATCTGCGCCCTATCTCGGCGGTGTCCTATCTCAGCCAGTGTGACGTGAAGCCAAGCCTGTGCGTCGCTAGTTCTTCGATACAACGAGCAGCTCGCCCTGCTCATGTTGTGCGCGTAACATCTTCTTGTCGAACTTGCCCACGCTCGTACGCGGCACCTGCTCCACGAACGTCCAGTTCTTCGGGATCCACCAGTGCGGGATTTCTTCCGGGCAAGTTTCTAAGCACCACTTGTGGAGCGTGTCAGCCGACACCTTGCGACCCGGAGCCGGAACCACCACGGCGAGAGCTGTTTCCTGCCATCTGGGGTCGGGCATCGCGACAACCGCGGCCTCAGCGACATCTGGGTGCGACATGATCCAGTTCTCGAGCTCCACAGACGAGATCCATTCGCCCCCTGACTTGATGACGTCCTTGGATCGATCAGTCAGCGTCAGGTACCCGTCCGGGCTGATGTGTCCCACGTCTCCGGTCCGCAACCAGCCATCCCGAAACCTCTCGGCGTCCTCGAGCCGGTAGTAGCTGCCTGTGACCCACGGACCCCGCACTTCGAGTTCACCGACGGACTTGTCGTCACGGGGAACAGGCAGACCGTCCTCGTCGATGAGGCGCATCTCCACCCCGCAAATTGCCCGTCCCTGTCGCTTGCGGTAAGACAATTCCTTTGTGGGGCTGATCCCGGCGGGAGGCCGACCTACCGCTGCAAGCGGGGACGTCTCAGTCATACCCCACGCCTGGATAATCTGTACGCCGAAGCGGTCCGCAAACCCTTCGATCAACGACTGCGGCACGGGAGCTCCACCACAGGCGACAAGGTCGATTGATGACAAGTCGACACCCGGATTCGCGATACCGTACTGAAGAAGATCGTTCCAGATTGTCGGTACTGCTCCTGCCTTCGTGGGGCGATGCTGTTGGATCAAGTCGGCGAGCGGCGCCGCTTGAAGGTATCGATCAGGCATGAGCAAGTCCGCGCCGGCCATCAGCGACGCGTAGGGCAGACCCCAGGCGCTGGCATGAAACATCGGCACGACGGGAAGTACACGATCGGCTTCTGCGATCGCCAGAGCGTTACCAGTACACGCTGCAATGGAGTGCAGAAACACCGAGCGATGACTGTAGACGACCCCCTTGGGATCGCCTGTAGTGCCGCTCGTGTAACACATACCCGCAGCCGACCGCTCGTCGGGATCGACCCAAGAGAACACTGGGGATTCCGCTGCGAGCGCGTCATGGTATCGCATCACGGTCACGCCGTGGCCGTCGAGCGGGGAGGTGTCGCCGTCGCCGGTAACGAACACAACCCGAACCGTCGCCAAGCCCGGTAAGACCGCCGCCAACAACGGCACCAGCGACCCGTCCACAATGATGACCTTGTCTTCGGCGTGGTTCGCGATGAACTGCAGCTGAGCCGGTGACAACCGGATGTTCAGCGTATGCAGCACCGCGCCCATCGCGGGTACCGCAGCGTACGCTTCGAGGTGCTCCTGGTTGTTCCACAGCATGGTTGCCACGCGGTCGTCGCCGACCACGCCGACCCGGCGCAGAGCATTCGCCAGACGTGCGCATCGCTCTTCGAGATCGCCGTAGGTTGCGTACCGGGCAGAGTCGCTCGCGGAATAAGTAATCACCTGCCTATCAGTATGATTGGTTGCGACGTGACGCAGTATCGATGACACTGTCATCGGCACCTCCTGCATGGTGCTTTTCATCAAATTCTCCTTTCGCGGCGGACGCTGGATCATTCGGCAGGTCCGTAATCCTGGATCTGCCAGCCGTTCTCGGTCTTCAGCACGACTACTTTCAACAGTGTGGGGAGTTCGCTCGAGTGAGGGTTCTGAACATTCTGGGTCTTCTGGGTGGCGAAGACCAGCACCGTGTATTCCCCCCGGTTCTCGCTGGCGCTGCCGGTGACACTGGTCGCCAGTACGCGTCCCGACGCTTGGACCTTGGCCTGTTTCATGATTTGGGTCAGGGTGGGTTCGACATCGTCGTATCGCTTGACCAACGCATCGCTGGCATTCTCTTTCACTTCGGTAAAGAATGCGCCGGTGTTTTGGTAGCTGTAGGTGAGCGACTTTGTGGTGTAGTCCGATGCTGCCTGCGCTGCCTGCGCTCGTTGTGTGGCGGCGTCCTCCACGGACGTCTTTGCTTCCCTCATGTCAATGTAGAGGTAGGCAAAGAGTCCGGCCAGCACCGCGAGTACCGCCACTAGAGCGCCGACGGCCACCACCTGGAGGCGTGCTGATCCCCAGCGCTGCGCGGCCTCGGATGTCGTGGGGCTTGCGTCGTCGTGCGAGGCGGAAACATCCTGTGACGTCGCAGGTTCTGTGGCACTAGTGGCGTCGCCGCGGTCTGCCTTATCGGAAGCCGTAGTCAGCTCATTTTCAGTGCCGCTGTCCTCGGATTCTGATCCGTTGTCGTGTGCGGTCATTTGCTGCCTTCTGTAAATGCTGGAGTAGGGGGAGACATCGGTGTCAGCGGGGTGATGGCGTGACGGCGATCGGGATTTGCGCCTGTCCCCGATGGGACGCGGGGAATGTTCGCGCCAGGAGATCACCGATCGATCCGAAGTCGACGTATTTGTCTGCGACTTTCGCCGTCGCCGGTTTGACCGCGCGGGTGATGGCGACAATGTCGGGCTGAAGTATTTGGATGTAACCGCTGAGCTTTTCCACTAGCTTCAGGATTGGTGGCCATTTGTCGTAGGACGTAGAGGTGAAAACGATGAACGCACGTTGGATTCTCGCCAAACCGTCGACGGCATCCGGGGTCCGGACCGACGCGGTACTGAGCACACCGCCCACGTTCGACATGAGGCCCAGGAGGAACTCGGCATTGTCCGCGGTGGTACGGACCGCACCGTCGTCACCGACGAAGTCCACGAGGCGGTGAATCATGTCTCCGATCGTGTCGAGGTCCTTTTGCCGGCCGTCGACTGCCGCGGAGATCGTTTCGTTGATGGTCTGAATCGATGCTGGATCGAGCGCGTCGGCCACTGCCGACATTTTCGGGAGCACCTGGGGAACGGATTGCGACACGTGGATGGCGCTGGCGGGCACTAGGTCCCCACTACGCAAGTACTCACTGGTGGTGGTATCCGGTGGGATGAAGTTGATGTATTGCTCTCCCGCGACCGAGAGGTTCTGGATCGTCATGACACTGCCGCGAGGGATCTTGTAGCCGGAGTCGATGGACATGTCGACGGCGAGCTGATTATCTGTGACGCGAATAGATGTCACCTTGCCCGCCGGCACCCCCTCTAGCATCACCGGCGATGTGTCGAGCAGGCCGCCCGAGCTCTTGAGTATGGCCGAGATCGTGTAGTCGGAGCGGAACGGGTTTATTCGTGCCACGTCGATGGTCAGGTATGTTGCTCCGACGAGGAAGACGACGACAAGGGCAACCAGGGATACGACGGTGCTGCGGATCATGGCATCATTCCGATCGCTCGCAATACGTTAATGAACGACCCGGCATCACGTCGGGCTAGATCTTGGCCGTCGATAGACACGTCGGAAACGTTGATATCTGGCGAGCTGACGAATGGGATGAGCTTCTCGCGTATTACACGCGTCGCCTTGTCGGAAACATCCTTGGAGTAGATGTCCGAGTACGCGATGGACGCGATTACCGGCGCGATCGCTCCTACCGTTTCCTTGATGCGGGAATACTCAGGGTCGACGATACGGCCGGCAGATACTGCGAAGTCGCGCAGGTTGGCGATAAGTAGCGCGACGTCAATTAGCGAATAGCCCAGACCATAGAAGTTCACTCCCCCCTTGGTCAACATTCGGTCAGTACCTGACGGGTCGGCCAGGATCACTTTCAGTGTGCGATCGGCCGACTGCAGGACTACGTCGAGTTTGTCGGTGTTGGCGGACACCTCAGACACGGTGCGCAACGTCGTGCGGTAAAGCGTATCGAATTGGGCGGGGTCACTCGGAAAGGTCGAGTTCAGTGTCGATATCGCGGTATGGATTTTATCGAGTTCACCCCCGCCCAGTACATTAGCCATCCCCCGCATCACGTCCTCGACGTTGGCAGCCGGTTCGGTGCGTGAGAGAGGTATTACCGATCCCGCGTGCAGCAAGGCTTGGGTGGACTGCTGTGCGGGGGGAAGGATGGCCACATAAATCTCGCCCAGGAGAGTGTCTTGGCGGAGTTCCGCGCGCGAATCTTCCGGCAGTTGGGCGTCTTTATCAATTCGGGCGGCAACCAGCGCGTGGCCTCCGTCGTACGTGACGCTGGTGACGGCACCGACGTCAATCCCTCGAGAGAGGACTTTGGCACGGGCAGGCAAGTTCAGAGCACTCGTGAACTCGATCTCGATGTCGTAGCCGTCTCGGGCGGATGATCCGCCGATGGTCGGCGGGTTGTCGGCGTTGATGCTGCAGGCGGCGAGGGCGATGGTCGCTGCGAACAGCGTCACGATCGCGGCCGTGACACGACGAAGGTAGCCGTAGGTCATCATTTAGATTGCCCTCCGATCAAGTTAGCGATCATCGCCACTTCGTTACCCGTCCTGCAGACGCCGTTGACGGCGGGAGAGGTACACGCCGTTTTTAAGGTCTGCAGTGGGACAGACACGGCGAATGCCCGCAGGATCGACTTCGCATCCGGATGCTTGACGATGAGGTCAGCCGTTCGAGCGGCGACGGTCGCCAGGATGTTCTCTTGCTTGCCTACTTGCGCGAGGAGAGGGACCGCAGCATCACCAATTGCGAAGATCGGTGGACCGAAGTCGGACGCCAATCGCGACAGGATGGGGACGAAGGTACCTGCGTACTCTGTTGCGGCGCCGAATGTTTGGCCGAAAGCAACAATCACCTCGATTGCGCCGACGAAGTTGTCGAACAGCTGGGTCACCTCAGCACTGTTCTCGGTGGCAACACCGGTTAAGGTCGCGAGGTTGGCTACAATTCTGCGTATCTGACCATCACGCCGGGTCGGATCGTTGATCAGCGTGGCCGAGTCCTTGAGAATGCCAGAGATATCGCCCTGGGTTCCCTCCATGTTCTTGGAGACGAGCGTGAGCGCTTGGAGAATCGCATCGGTGTTACGCCCGCCGTCCTTGACGAGTTCATCAGAGAGAGTGCTGATCGCGTCGAGCGTTTGACTAATCCCCAGTGGAGTCCTGGTTTTGTTCAGTGGTATGCACTTAGCCGACTCGTAATGCTCTCCGCCGCGATAGGGATGGGTGAACTCGATTTGTCTTTCGGTGACAATCGAGGTGGACACTAGGGTGGCCCCCACATCCGCGGGAAGCGGCACGGTCTTGTCGATCCGCATGTCGACACGCACGCCCCTCTGGCCCTCCTCGTGAATGCCTACGACCCTGCCCACCTTCTTGCCGAGCATCGCGACGGAGTTGCCTTCGTACAGACCTGATGCGTCGGAAAACTCCGCACATAGTGGCCGCGTGTCGTCGTCGGCTGTCGCATAGTTGATTCCTACGGCCGCGATCACTACTGCCAGTGTGACGATGGTGGCGATCGGGATCAGATGCTGACGCATCCGCTCTGTCAGCATTTTTGATCACCACTCGGGATGCAGATGCGGACAGTCGGTTCAGGACTCGCTGGACCGACCTCTGGAGCGTCGAGAAGAATGCTCAGTCGTCTGGTGATCTGATCGACCTGGGTCAGCGCGTTTGCGTAGGCGGGCATCTGGGCCGACACCTTGTTTAGAAGGTTCTTGAACTGTTGTACCGATGGTTCTATTCCGTCGCGGTACGCGACAAGCGGTCGGGTCAGTAGCTTGAAAAGACGGCGCAGATAATCGAATCCGCTCTGGACGTTGGCGATGTCTGGTCCAAGGGTGCGGGCGAGGAAGCTGAGCTGGCGGAGGAAGTCCACGAGTACCTGCTTGCGGTTTGCGAGGGCGGCGACGTACTCATCGGACAACGTCATCGTCTTGTCGAGTTGTGCGTACTGACGTTGCAGTAGGTCCATCAGGCTGCTCGCGTTTTGCAGGGCATCAGGGATATTGGTGTTTCCGTCGGAGAAAGCATTCTGTAGCAGCGCCGCTGTGCGCCGTAGATCAACACCACGCACGTCACGGAACACCGGTGTGGTTGTCTCAAGCGTGCTGGAAATGTCGTAGGTGCTGCTTGTCTGCTCCAGTGGGATTGCACCGTCGAGGGCCGGCGGGCCTGAACCTGGGTCGAGGTCCAATACACGTCCACCGATAGGGGTGATGAGACGGACGTTCGCCGTCGCGTCCGACCGAACGGCAATCGAGTCATCCAGCCGGAATCGCACGGTGATGAACGTTCCGGTCAGGTCGACTGACGCGACCTTGCCTTTCCTGATCCCTGCGATACGTACCTGGTCGCCGGCTTCCAATCCGCCGGTATTGACTAACTTGGCACTGTAGATAGTTTGTCCGGGCGGTGAAATGTACACAGCACCCGCCACGACGAGGCCGGCCACCGTGACCATCGTAACGACTCCCGCCAGGATGAGGTCGCGCCGACGCTGCGGGCGGTGATGCGGACGGTTATCGAAGAAGCGGGTCACTGGCACACCACCAGTCGTTGACCCATCAGGGCGATCTGCGCTGTTCTCGGTAGGTCGAGCACTCCTCGGGCGCACCCTGCCGCCGAGGACGAAGGTGTCGCTTTGGATGTAGCTTCCAGGGCGTCCAGGAGTGGCTTCAGGAGAACGGCACCGTTCAGTAAGCTTTCTGTATCCCCTGGCTCCCGCACCAATCTCTGATAAATGGCCGCGAAGCTGGTGTCGTAGGTCGACTCGATCTGCTCACCGGAGAGCACAGTCTTCGCCATCGAACGGTTGACCTCCCGCAGCGAGGCCCTCAGGCGATCGCTCACGCGGCTGAACGCATCGACGATTGACCCCAATTTGTCTATCAGCTCGACCAGTTCGGCGGAGCGCCCCATCAACTGATCAGACACCTGTCCCAGGCTCGTCACAATGTTGGTGATGATCTCTGAACGCTGGTTCCCGTAATTGGTGATGTTCGCGACTTGCTTCATGACTGGTGCGATACCTCGACCGTCCCCCTGGGCGACCCGTAGCAGGTTCGACTGAAGCTCATTGATCTCGGCTGTATTCAATGTATCGAATACTGGTTTGAAACTGTTGAATAGTGTCGATACGTCGAAGGACGGGACGGTCTTGTCAAGTGCCACCTGTGTGATCGAGTCCTGGTCGGCGCCTTGTCCGGCATTGATGAGCTCCACATACCGTTGTCCCAGCAGGTTTTGGTAACGGACGGCGGCAGTCGTCGCGGGGGTAATCGAGACGCCGTCGTCAAGTTGGAAATGGACGATCGCTGTTGATCCCTTCAGGTCGACAGCCGTTACATATCCCACCTTCACTCCAGCGAGTCGTACCCCGTCGCGGGGCTTGAGTCCGGAAGCGTCGGCAAAAACCGCGGAACGCTGCGAACTCGAGGATCCTTCGTTGGTCGGCTGCAGAATGGCGATGATGACATATGTAAGGACGCCGATGACAGCGGTAAACGCGGTGATCTTAATGATTGTGGGTGTCAGAGACCTCAGAGTCATCCCGTGGGCCCCCCCATTCTCAATGCGTTTTGTAGAGCAGGTGAGGTCTGAACCACCAGTGCTAGCTGGAGCTGGACTCGGTCGCCGAATTTCGGCAAGGCTTTATCGATGCCGTCGAGGATCTGCGGGATCGTGTACACCGTGCGAACGAGCCCCGAGGCGGATCTGGCGACGGGCCGCGCTAGGTCAAGGCCGACGTCTAACAGCGCACTCAGGGCCGGGTAATTCTTGTCGAGCAGTCCGCCGAGTGCACCGAACAGAACCTTTCCCGTGTCGCCGAGATTGCTTTTCGTGCGATCGATGTTTTGTTGAGTGGCGAAAAAGTCAGCGATATCGACGTTCTTCAAGACGCCAGGGACGAACGGCGTCATGAAGTCGGCCACTCCGGTGGACAGATTGGCTGCAATTTCTAGGTCCTCCCCGACCGGCCGTTTCTGGACATCCCGCGTGAGCTTCGCGATCTGGAATACGAGTTTTCCGCTATCAGCAATTGCCTGCGAGTCCTCGACGATGAACCTCAACACCGCTTCAAACGAGGGCTGGTCCAGTGCCTCGACCAGCGTGGAGATCTTGCGAACAAGTGTTGACACCGAGGTCTGTTCAGATTGCAACCTGCTTACGTAGACACTCTCGCCGGAACCGATGGGCGGTCCGTGTCCAGGATCTACGATTTCCAGTGCCGTCGGTCCCAGTGCGTTTGCCGAAGTGTAATTCACCGTCATGCCCTGCCGGAGATCTAGGTCGTTGCCGGAACCGGTGAAGTTGATTTTGACCGTCGCGCCACGGTCTCGAACCGAGATGCTCGAGACCTCGCCCACGGTGAACCCAAGGTACTTCACCTCCGATCCCCCCTTCAACCCGTCGCCTATCGCGTCGGTGTTGATGGTCAACGACGTGTGATCGCTGAAGTCACCGTTAGCGTCACTTATCAGTAAGTAGGCAGCTATCGCGCCGAGGATTAAGAGGGCGACCCCCCGAAGGACCAGGTTCCCGTGCGATGGTTCGCGCCCGGACGGATCATGAAAGACAGCCACTGAACCCCCCTACCCAGAAATCCGTACGCCGGAATCGAATCCCCACATCAGAAGTGTCAGAATCATGTCCTCCACGACGATGACGATGAGGCTCGTGCGGATCGCTCGGCCGGACGCCCGGCCTACCCCCTCAGCTCCGCCTGTGGCGAAGTAGCCCTGATAGCTATGGATAATCACTACGGAAACGACAAATACAAGAACTTTGATGAGCGAGAAGATAAGGTCCTGAGGTTTGAGGAACTGGTCGAAATAGAAATCATAAGTGCCGCCGGATTGGCCGTGTACCTGTGTGACGACGAGCTTAGCGGCCGCGAATCCGAGAATAAGCGCGATGATGTACAAAGGAATCACGGTCGTGATCGACGCCACTACGCGAGTGCTGACGACGAAGGGAATGGGACGTACCGCCATAGCCTCGAGAGCGTCGATCTCCTCGGAAATGCGCATCGAGCCTATCTCAGCTGTCAACCGGCAGCCGGCTTGTGCTGCGAACCCGATCGCAGCGATCATTGGCGCAAGCTCTCGGGTGTTAGCGTAGGAAGAGATGAATCCAGTCAGTGAACCCATCCCTACGAGGTCCAGCGAGGCGTAACCCTGGATACCGATTGAGGCGCCGACGGCGATGCCGAGGATGGCGAGGACGATGGCCGTTCCACCACCGACCAAGACTGCACCTCTACCCCAGGCGAATTCTTGTATGTAGAGCAGGGTTTGGCGCCGGTATGTGGTGATGACATGGCGGATGCCGAGGACCGCGGCGATCACAAAGGTCGCGACGTGCCCCAAACGTTCAGGTACTTGTGCAACGGGCGCGATCACGGCACCGACCGGCCGGGTGGCGGCGGAGAACCTCCGGGAGGGAACGGTGGTCACGAGGCGTTTCTCATCCAATGGTTTGGGGGACGAACATGGTTGTTAGTTGCGTGATAAAGACATTGATCACGAAGCACGCGACGACACCCAGCACTACGGTGGCATTGACCGAGGTTGCGACGCCTTTAGGGCCGCCCTTCGTCGACAGCCCGCGGTGACAAGCAATCGTCACCACGACAAGTCCGAACACAAGCGATTTGCATAGAGCGACAACGATGTCGGTTACCGATGCGAACGACGCGAACGATGCGACATAGCTGCCGGGTGTGATGCCTTGGACATCGACGCTGATGGCGTAGCCCGCCAGCAGCCCGGTGAAGACGATCAGCATGCAGAGCATCGGCGCAGTGATCAACACAGATACGAACCGAGGTGCTACGACGCGCCTGGTGGGGTTGAGTCCGAGTGTCTCCATGGCGGCAATTTCTTCGCGAATCGTTCGAGCGCCCAAATCAGAGGCAATCGCTGATCCGGCCGCGCCCCCGAGTAGAAGGGCGGTAACGATGGGCGCTCCCTGTTGAATGATCCCGAGGCCCCCAGCGGCGCCAGCAATTGACGTGGCCCCAACTTGCTGAGTGAGGCTTCCCACTTGTACCGACACGATGACACCGAATGGCACAGCTACCAGAATCGCGGGCAGAGTCGTCACGACAATAACGAACCAAGTCTGCGATACGGCTTCGCGAAACGGAAACCGTCCCGTAGCAATGTCTACCGCTACCCACCGCAGGGCCTGGCCAGCCAAGCCGACTGTGTTACCAAAAGTGGCAGCGCCGTCCAGGATGTGGTTGGCGCCAGCTCTACTGGTGATGGCTATCTCCTCCCCCTAGGCGTGTGGTCTATGCCACTCATGCGAGTGTGCGTAATGGACAGTATCAGGTACTAGCGGTATTACCTATAGTGTCCATGGGCAGCCGTGTTTGGGGCCGGTTCCCCACACCTCATCGATCCCACACCCTGCTGCGTAGGTAGCGGGCTCAGACAAGGACAACGATCAGAGATGACCTCCGAAGCAAGACTGCCGGCGCACTCGTCCCAGTGCATGGGCTGCGGAAGCGACAACCCCCACGGACTTCAACTTGAGGTCTACCGGAGCGGCGAGCGGGTGTACGCCGATCACACCTTCGACGAGAAACACGTCGGCGCGCCAGGGTTGGCACACGGTGGCGCGATCTCGGCCGCCTGCGACGACATCATGGGTTTCACCCTGTGGATCGCGCGGACCCCCGCGGTGACCCGCACTCTGACCGTCGAATATCGCCGGCCGGTCCCTCTCCACACTCCCATGCGCCTCACTGCCTGGATTGACCACGAGTCGGATCGTCTACTGCACATCGCGGCCGCTGGATCGTTAGATGCTCAAACGTATTTCACCTCTAGCGGTGTCTTCGTCAAGGTCGACGTCGCTCATTTCCGACGGTATGCCGACGTATCAACAATCGATGACTTCTTCACCAACTTCACGCGGACAGACTGACGCCGCATCGGCCCATAGACCTGGAGAGAGATTGCGAGTGCCGTGTCTTCCCATTCCGGGTGAGTGCCGAGCTGATGGCACGAAGGGTTCCTGCTGGACAGGATGCCAGGCATGTCTGGACGAGTTGATCGTTGCCAAGGGAAGGTGATGTCTAGACCGCGTCAAAGTTTCTGGGACTAGGGCAAACTCGTCGTATCCAGTTCGGCTGAGATCGTATCCAGGGTCGGCTAAGAGCATGGCTAGACGAGTGCAGCCATTACCAATGGTCGCACGACAACACCGCCTGTCGATGAAGCCAAGGACAAGTGCCCCACGATCATCGACAGCGCCGTGACGACGCAAGACATATCACGCTCCCCAGCGCGCCAAAGCTGCCGCGCGGTACGCGGCCGATGACCTTGAATTGCTGCACGTGGTCATCGTGTTCATGCTGGGATAGCAGCGGCCGCCAGCTGAGTCGCTACACCAGCGCACCGGCAGCCTCGCCGCGCTCCGCATGTCAGTTTGCATTCGCGCATTGAGATCCCCGACTGCGGGGTTACGTCCGGTGTGGTTGCGTCGAGCCGTCTTGCTGGCTGTTTGGCTGTGCAGCAGTGGGACTGACGGCTGCGCCGTCACTTTGCGCAGTTCTGGCGGGAATGCCAGGAAGGGGATGAACCGATCCCACGCGCGGTCGAAAGCCTGTGTCGCACTCGGAATCGAGCTGCACCCCGAGCTCGCGGCCAAAGCCATCGTTTCGGCAATGGTGCACTGGCCCACCGAGGTCCCGAGCGAACTGTCTGCCCAGGTCGCCGTCATGATTCGAAAGCACCTCGTCTACCGGGATGCGTTGCTGCGTACCGCCGCCTATAACCCGCGCACCGCTGCCGCAGTGTTCACCGAACTGTCCCGGCCCCTGCGCGGCCGCGACCGGGCGAACGTGCTCACTTTGGCCGCCACCTGCCACTACCTCAGCGGCAACGGCGCCATGACCGGAATCATCTTCGACCACATCACCGAGACCACCGGAGGGCTGCCGAGCCTCGCGCAGCTGCTCGACAACGCACTACGCGCAGGCGTCACCCCCGGCAAGCTGCGCGACGTGATCCCCGACGCCGGCACGGTCGACGAGCTGTTTGGTGGCCACTTCCCCACCCCCGAGGACTTCGCCTAACCGGTGACGGGAGGCTCAGGTCAGAGGATCTGAGCCTCCACCCCCGGCGGCATCGCGTCACGCCACCAGAGGTCCACCGCCGGGGCGAGGTCGCGGGGCCGACCCTCGACAACCGCCTGCACCTCAGAGGGCAACGGCACCCACAGCTCCACCAGAGCACGTTCCACAGCAGACATACCCGTCACGGTAGCGGCCGGCGCAGCGGATCGGCTACGCCGAACAGCCCTGTTGGCCGAGCTCATCGCCCGGCACTGCCACATCGACCGGCCTGGCGGCCGGACTCGATCTGTGTGCGGCGTGCGCCGCACACGACGGGGGTTTGTTGCCCCCTCCCAGTCTCTTACCTCTGGTCGGCGCGGCGACAAGGGCCGCGAAAAACTTTCCCGCCCTACGGGTTCCAGGCCTGCGGCCCGGGCAACTTTTGTCGCTGTGAACACCCTTGCACCGGCCTCCCGCCGGCAACGAGATGGCAGGTGTCAAACAAACCAGCCGCCCGCAGAAGGGAACCCCGATGGCCCGCCAGACCCGCAACGGCACCCAGCGCGACGTGTTCACCCGCGCATCGCGCGCACACCAGAACCCCCACACCATTCGCGCCGCCAAGCGCCAGGCCAACCGCCAGGACCGCGCCGCCGCCCGCCGCGACTTCCACACCCACTGACCACCCGAACCCGAAGGAGCATCAACGATGACCACCAGCCGAGCAGCCCTAACCACCATCGCCGTGACCCTCAGCGACGGCACCACCGCCCGCATCATCGGCCGCGTCGACTCCTTCCCCGGCCACCCCGCCGCCGGAACCGCCGTCGAACCACTCACCACCGGCAACGCCGAAGCAGCCACCGACCACGACGCACCGCTGTTCGCGCTCGTCTCGGTCACCTGGGCAACCGAAGTGACCACCACCAACCCGAACACCGGCGTCAGCCGCACCGAATACGTGCCCGCGTTCCCCGGCATGCCCACCGGCACCAGCTGGTACCTCGCCCCCGTCACCCCCGGCGTGCACGGTTTCACCCTCACCGGCCGCACCGCCGCCGGACACCGCACCGCCACCCTGCCCGAGATCGCCGACCTCGAGGCACCCCGACAGGTGAAAGTCCACGACTTCCCCATCTGAACACCCCACCACGTCGGTTGCGGCTCGGCCGGCACCCGAAAGCCCCGAGCCGCAACCGATCACCACACCAGAAACGGAACACCCACGATGACCCCAACCTTGACCACCAGCACCGGCGCCTACAGCCCGGCCGCCGTACCCGCCGACTACGCCGCTACCCGCGCCGGCATCCTCTGGACCGCCGCGAACCTCGCCGCCGACACCCGCCGCCGCTACGGCCACCGAATGCTGCTCGACGTCGACCTACTCGCCTGGACCCTCAACACCCTCACCCAGCACCACCCACGCCGCGAACGCACCATCATCGCGACCTACCCCGCAGCATGCGCCGCCGCACGTCGAGCCGCCGCCGTCAGCAACCCCTACCTCACCCCGGACCTGCACGGTTCCCCCAACGCCTGGATGAGCTGGCAGCAGGCCGTCATCGCCCACGAAATCGCCGAGCACCGCCACCCCGGCCCGCAACTCTGGGCCATCTTCGCCACCGCCGCGACTCTCGCCAGCCAACCCGGCGACATCACCGAGGGACTACTACCCGGCCGCTGGCCCGACATCGACCGCCACCGCCCCAACCACACCCAGTAACCACCCCACACCCGAACCTGAAAGGGCACACCCATGACCGCAATCACCATCAGCCACACGGCCGCCGACGGCACCCTCGCCGACGGCATGATCCGAGGAGACGGCACCTACGAGATACTGCGCGCGAACGGTTTTCGCTGGTTCCGCAGCCTCGCCATGATGGGCATCGCATCCAGCCGCGACCGCCAACCCAACGAACCGAAGATCCTCCGCGCAGCCCGCGCCCTCGAGAACGCCGGCCACACCGTCACCCTCGACATCGACCGCGCCCACCGCGACCCGGCCCAGGCCGAAGCCGACCGCGCCGCCCGACAAGCCGCCCGCGTCGCCGCCCTCGAGAACAAGGCGCAGCGTCGCGCCGCCGACGCCGAAGCCGCATGGACCGCCGAACAGCAGGCCGCCGCCGCGCTCCCCCCAGGAGGCGAGCCGGTGAAAGTGGGACATCACAGCGAGCGTCGGCACCGTCGCGCGATCGACCGCGCTCACACCGCACTCGGCAAAGCTGTGGCCGCCGAGCAGGCCAGCACCCACGCCACGAACAAAGCCGCAGCCGCAGCGCACACCACCGAGCACCGCTACAACCCGGTGACCGTCGCAAACCGGATCGGCAAACTCGAAGCTGAGCAGCGCGCCGATCAACGCGCCCTCGACGGACACACCCGAACCCTGTTCACCGACAGCCGAGGCGTCAAACACGTCGAGACCACCACGGCCGCGACCGGCGACCACCGTGAACGCATCATCGCCCGCATGGCCGAGCGTGCCGATCAGATCACCTACTGGCACACCATCCGCGCCGCCCAGATCGCCGACGGACAGGCCGGCGACTACAGCCCCGACACCATCACCGCCGGCGACCTGGTCAAACTCCGCCATCACGGCTGGGTGCCCGTGCTCCGCGTGAACAAGAAGACCGTCAGCGTGCACACGCCAGCACCCTTCGGCGGCCGCCTGATCCGCCACACCGTGCCCTACGCCGAGATCCAAGGCCACCGCACGCCGAGCGACACCCCCGAAACAACCACCGCCTGACCTGCCACCCCTCAGGGGTTGGGAGGGAAGAGCGGCAGACCCCCCAGATGCAGCCCTCTTCCCTCCCCGATCCCACACCACAGCCGAAACGGGCACCGTGCCAACGGCGCTCAGTGAATAGCCGACACAAAACGTCACCCCGGGATTTGCCTGCATTGCCGAATTCTCATGGCGCCCAACTGCGCCCGAAGGGCGTCACAGCGCGGCGTAGCCGCTCCGATTAGGTGACGGCGAATATCAGGAAAAGCACCACCACCAGACACCCTCAGAACATGCTCTGAAGTGCGCAAATCCGTTGCGCTACAACGTAATACGAGGTACAATCGATGACGAGAGTACACCCCACGCGACGACACCAGAGAAGGGATCCCCCACCATGAGCGAGACCACCACGATCACCGTCTACACCAAGCCCGCGTGCGTGCAGTGCCACGCCACCTACAAAGCCCTCGACAAGCAGGGCCTCGACTACCAGGTGGTCGACATCAGCACCGACGACGCCGCCCGCGACTACGTGATGAGCCTGGGCTACCTGCAAGCGCCGGTCGTGGTTGCCGGCAGTGAGCACTGGTCAGGTTTCCGCCCTGACCACATCAAAGCGCTCG
>NZ_JALPSY010000044.1:0-16906 GCF_023218005.1 Gordonia sp. C13 | reverse complement strand
CAAGGTCCCCAAGCTTCGGTCCGGGTCGTTCCTCCCGAGCCTGCTCGAACGGCGCAGACGCCTCGACAAGGCCCTGCACGCGGTGGTGATGGAGGCCTATGTGCACGGTGTGTCCACTCGCAGTGTCCATGATCTCGTCAACGCCCTCGGTGTATCGTCGGGGATCTCCAAGTCCGAGGTGTCACGTATCTGCGCCGGCCTCGACAAAGAGATCTCGGCGTTGCGGGAACGGCCGCTGACTCACATCGAGTTCCCCTATGTGTCTCAGGCGTTGGTGGTGTGGCCACGGGCGTGTCGATGGACGGAACTCGTGAGGTGCTGGGTACCGCGGTCGGCGACAGCGAGTCGTTCGAGTTCTGGCGTGAGTTCCGCGCCTCGCTCAAAGCGCGGGGCCTCTCGGGGGTGCATCTGGTGGTCTCGATGCCCATGCTCGGTTGAAAGCGGCTGTGGCCCAGCAGTTTACCGGATCAGCGTGGTAGGCGGTCTCGTGCTCGACCGGCGGGACGTGTCCGGTCTCGCCGTGCAGGCGTCGGTGGTTGAACCAGTCGATGTATTCGGCGACGGCGATCTCGACCTCGCCGACACCGCCCCAGCCACCTCGAGGACGCATGACCGGGTTGCGTATGCGCTCGGCCTTGAACAGTGAGTTGAACGCCTCGGCCATCGCATTGTCAAACGAATTGCCCATGGAGCCAACGGAAGTCACAGCTTCGGCGTCGGCGAGACGTTCGGTGTAACGGATGGCCCGGTACTGCACTCCACGGTCGGAGTGATGGACCAGCCCGGCCACGTCCTGGCCGGCACGCGAACGCGCCCGCAACCCATCTACATAGCGTTCAACGCCAACGCGGTGTGCATGGTGGTCGGGACCTGCCACCCCACGACCATCCTCGTGGACGCCGGGCTCGACTCGCCCAGAGCTCATCCGCGTCGCCCGCTCCTTCAACTCAACGCTGAACTTCCGTGGTGCTGCCATGCTCGCCATCCTTCACAGATTCGAGAGCCTCCGACAAACCCTGGGCGATTCACCGGGCCACCGCTCCTGCTAGAACCACGTGTAGGGGACGAAGGCAGACGGCCCTCGACGATGTGACTGAAGCGACGGTCGTCAGCCCATCAGCTTTCCGCCGTGTCCCCACTGTGCCCGTGGTATGCCACGTAGCACAACTGTTGTTTCTGTGCCGATCTCATCTCCGAGTACTGTGGACACAGCCTTGGTCAGTTCGGCCACCATGTCGACAGCGAATTGTCTGTCGGTGAACCTGTCTTCGAAGAAACTTGCCTCGATGTAGGGCATTGTCGATCACTCTCCGTTCTTTTTTGTTCTCAGTGGGCCCGATCGAGCATGTTTGTTGCGGTTGCGGTTTGATCTACCGAGTGTCCAGCCGCAGCACCTGCGCCGATTCCGACAGGTAGTCGGTAAGGTCTTGCCCGGCGCGCACTACGTGCTTGATTCCGGTGCGGAGCTGGGTGATGTCGTCGAGTACCTTCTCGTCGACGACCAGTGCGTCTCCCGTTGCGCCGACGTTCAGCGAACCGAGGTCCTCCCGGTCGAGCAGTTCGGACGCGGTGGCGGTTGCGGTGGTAAGCGCCTCGGACACCGACATGCCTTGCTGCACGTACAGTTCCAGCTCGCGATAGTGTGCCCCGAACGGGCACAGCGTCCCGGACGAGTCGGTCCCCATCGCGATCTTGACCCCGGCTGCCCGCGCGATCGCGAAAGCCTCGATCGTCCGGGCATGGGCGTCCCGGAGGTCCTCCACGCCCGCGGCCGAGAGACCCCGGGCGGTGCCCTCACGCTGGCACCAGTCATTGAAGGCCATCGTGGGGACCAGGAACGTGCCGTGGCGGGCCATGTGGGCAGCACACTCCTCGTCGAGATAGGAGCCGTGCTCGATGCTGTCGACGCCGGCCTCGAGGCTGCGCCGGATGCCCTCGAGCGACAGTGCATGCGCGGCCACTCGCAGGTCCATGTCGTGGGCCTCGTCGACGATCGCCGTGAGTTCGGCGACGCTGTAGTTCGGCCAGTGCGGCTGCTCTCCTTTCGACATCCCGCCGCTGGCCATTACCTTGATGAAGTCGGCGCCACTACGCGCCTGCAGGCGGACCAGCTGCCGGCATGCGTCGATGCCGTCAGCCGTATCCCATTCCCGCCGTTGCGTGTACGGCGGGTAGAACAGATCACCGTGTCCGTTCGTCATTGTGATCCACCACGGGGCGACGAGCAGGTTCGGACCGACCATCAGACCGTCGTCGACCAGGTCGCGGAGTTCTGTCTCGCCGACCCCGCGATGTCCCATGCAACGCAAGGTCGTGAATCCCGCCCGCAGCGCCCGGAGCGAGTTGCGGTAGCCGTGGAGCAACTTCTCCGGACCGGTCTTCTGGCCGCGGAAGGCGTCGCTCGCGATCACCCGGTCGGTGTCCGAGTTCGTCGTGAGGTGGACATGACAGTCGATCAAGCCGGGTAACACCGCGTGGCCGGTCGCATCGACCCGTCGGGTACCCGACGGGACGACGTCGGGTCGATGCTCTCCCACGTAGGCGACCCTGCCGTCCCTGATGTACAGCAGTCCGGACGCATACGACTCGTCTGGTCCGAGCCACACCAGGCCGCTCTCGATCGCGATGTCGTTCATTGATCCCACTCACTCACTGTGCGGCACTGTTCGGCAAGAGCTCTCCGTCCCACGGCATTCAGGGTCACACAGATCTCAGGTCGGCGGCGCGTCCAGGACAACGGTCTTGTTCTCCAGGTAGGCCTGCAACCCCGCCACGCCGCCCTCACGTCCGATACCGGATCGTTTGAAACCGCCGAAGCCGATGCCGAAGTCCGCGCGGTTGCCGTTCTGTCCGACGGTGCCGGAGTGGATCCGGCGGGCGATCGCCAGGACCCGTGCGGAATCGTGGGTGAACACGGCGGCATTCAAACCGAACTCGGTGGCGTTCGCGATCCTGATCGCGTCATCGAGATCGTGGGCGGGCTGGACCGCCAGCACCGGACCGAAGATCTCCTCCTGACCGAGTCGCGACTCCACCGCCACCCTCCCGAAGACCGTCGGCTCGACGAACCAGCCGCTATCGAGGTGACCAGGACGGCCGCCGCCGTAGGCCAGCTCGGCTCCCTCCTGCCTTCCGATCTCGATGTAGTCTTGGACTCGCGCACGCTGGCGCTCCGTCGCCACCGGTCCCAGCGTCGTTGTGGGATCGTAGGGGTCACCGATCCGCACCTTGCTGAACTCCTCGGCCAGTGCGTCAACCATGGCGTCGTGCCGCTTGTCGGGCACAATGATCCTTGTCAGTGATGCGCAGATCTGACCGGACAGGAAGCACTCGGCTGCCGCGATGGTTCGTGCTGCGTCTGCGATGTCGAAGTCGTCGAGTACTATCGCTGGCGACTTGCCTCCGAGTTCCAGCGAGGACCGTGCGATCCGACCGCCGAGAATGCCGCCGATCCTTTTGCCCGCCTCGGTCGATCCCGTGAAGGCGATCTTGTCGACGCGCGGATCCCTTACCAGGGCTTCGGAGGCCTCTCGCTCGGCGGTCACCACATTGAGGACACCCGGTGGCAGGCCAATCATCTCCGCGATCTCGCCCATGATGTACCCGGCACCGGGTGCCTCCGGCGAACACTTCACGACCACAGTGCAACCCGCCAGGAGGGCGGGCGCGACCTTCCAGGCAAGGAGCCCCATCGGGGAGTTCCACGGGATGATCGCACCCACGACGCCGACCGGCTCCTTCACGATCATCCCGAAAGCGGCTCCGTTGGTGGGTGGGACCTCCTCCGTGAACGCGAAGTCGGTCGCCAATCCCGCGTAGTACCGGTAGGTCTCGACCACCTCCTTCATGACGACGCCCACCGAGGACGCGAGGATCCCGGTCTCCCGCGGCCAGATCTCGACTACGTCGTCGATGCGCTCCTCGACCGCTTCGGCGATTGCGGCTAGCGCCTCGGCGCGCTCGGCATGCGACAACCGTGGCCACGGCCCTTCGTCGAATGCCCTGCGGGCGGCCGCGATCGCGCGATCGATGTCATCGACATCGGCGTCGGGGACCGAGTAGAACACCTGCTCAGTCGTCGAGTCGATCACGTCGATCGTCTCGGTCGAGTGCGGTTCGACCCAGGCCCCGTCGATGTAGAGACTTCCGGTCGACGACAGGGGAACTCGGGGGAGCGCTTTCATACGGGATTCCTCTTCTGCGGACGAGCGTCTCGAGATCAGGCGACCTTGGAGTGGTCGTCCTGCTCGCGCATTTGCTTGATCACGTCGTAGTAGTAGGACTCGGGGACCTCGGCCTCGCTGCGTGCGATCAGGTCGGTGAAGTCCCACTTCGTGAGCAGGTGCCCGTCGCGGTACACCGGCTGAAGCAGGTTCTCCTCCGGCGAGATCGAATCGCGGCGGACGGTGACGAATTCCCCGTCGCGCTTGGTCAGTGCGAGGCGGCCGGCCTTCGATGCCTTGAAGGCGGCTCCGGTGGGTTGTTTGGCGACATCTCGCCACTCGCCGTCGACGCAGACCGCGTTGCACTTCTGGCCGAAGTTCAGGGAGTCGCGGTTGTAGTGCTGGAGCAGACCTCCACCCATGCCGAAGATGGCGTTCTCGGCCGACATGCCACGTCGTTCGAGCTCGAGGTAGATCTGCGGCAGGCTGGCGAAGGTGACTCCGTCGCCCTGAACGACGCGCAGGTAGGGCGGCAGGACCTTGAAGCCCTTCGAGTTCACCTCGTAACCAAATGCGTCCATGAGCCATTCCGCGGTGTCCGCAGTTACCTGGACCGGGTCACCGGAGTCCGGGCGCGCGCCGACCAGGCCTGGGAAGTTCTGGATCTCCTCCTTGAGTTCCTTGCCCAGGATGTTCTTCACCGCGTTCTCGTGATCGTACGAATCCGTAAGGAGCAGTGCACAACCCGAGTCCCGGTAGGTGTGCAACATGTTGCGGAGCGCGTCGACCTCGTGATCACGTCCCCACGAGGTGAAGCCCGCGTGCTCGCTGTTGGGGCCCGAGTTGGCCGGCGAGACGGCGTTGTAGTACTTCATCGCGGCGAGGATCCCCGGCACGGTGTCGCTCTGGTCGAAGTTCACCAGGTGCGCGAGCCCGCCCAGCGCCGCAGATTCCTGGGAGCTGACTCCGCGGGCACCGTAGTCGTGCAACTGCAACCGGAGGAGCTCCGGGTGGTCCGAGGTGCGCGCGAAGGCTTCCCGGATTATCTGCTTGCTCATCCAGCTGACGGTGCCGATGGTGGTCGGGTACCAGACCGCACGCAGCAGTGCGGTCTCGAAGAAGCTAGTGACCCAGTGGTACTTCGGATCGGTGTTGATGATCTGCACGAGCACGTTCCGCGTAGGCAGGACGGTTCCCTCCGGCACGGCCTCGATCTCCACGGGCAGGTACCCGCCGTGGTCGTTGAGGATCCCCAGCCAGTTCTCGCGATTGAAGGGCATGCCCTGTGCTCGGGTGACCGCTTCGGCCTCGTCGATATCGTCCAGGGTGATCGGACGCAGGAGGTGCTCGCGGATGTACGCCTGCAGGCCGACGAACATCGTGGCCGGGAAAATGCCACCGCGCGACTCGATGTAGCTCGAAACGTACTCCGTGCCCTTCGGGTACAGCGAGTAGTGACAGTGCTTGTAGGTGTCGGTGTTCAGGATGATGTTGTCGAGTGCCGAGACAGATGACATGTGATTCCTCACTCAGTTTCCGGAATGTAGAAACGTTTCTACTCTGGTCAAAATTATCGGGACCCGCTCGCATCGATAACGTCGCCGGATCCCCGCGCACTGTGACCCTTAGTGCTCCTTAGCCATAGTGGGGAAAGGCACCGCCGACGGTCAAGTGATGCGGCGTAAACAAGACGTTTCATTCGCGTTTCGGTGATGGCGGTGCGGATTACCGGGATGGACAACAGTTTTCGACAACCGCCGGTCGTCCGCCTTGATCGCCGGTCGAGCGAGGCGAGGTGGTGTCGGCGGCGATGGGCCACCGGGGGCTCGGGGACTTCGAATGCCAGATGTGCCGGCGGGCACGAACGTGCAGGTCCTCGCATGTGGTGGTCCCTGCGGATACCCAACGCTTGCGTGGACGGCCATCGGTGCATAGAATCGTTTCTATCGCCCGGGTCGGCAGTCGCCGGCCCAGCCGGCGAGGATTTGAAGACTCCCGTGCTCGGAGCATCCTCGAGCGGCGCTCCATGCCAGGCGACACGAGAATCGTTTCACAGTCAGAGGGGCAGTTTCATGAAGATCTGGGTAACTACGCCGTTCTTTTACCGCGACATGAGCCGCCCGTGGTCGGAGTTGCTCGACGATATGCTTCGTATCGTCGACGCCGCGGAGGACCTCGGTTTCGAAGGTGTGACCGTCAACGAGAACCACTTCCAGAACTACGTCAGCAATCCGTCGTCGGTGATGTTCAGTGCACTGGCCGCGGCGCGCACTGAGCGACTGCGGATCATGCCTGGAATTGTGGTGCTCCCGTACTACAACCCGCTGCTCATCGCCTCGGAGATGAGTTTCCTCGATCACATGGCCCCGGGCCGGATCGGGATCGGGGTCGCTCGGGGCGGAAGCCGCTACCCGCTCGATCGCATCGGTGTCGATCCCAAGGATGCGCGGGAGATCTACGAGGAATCGCTGGAGATCATCAAGCGCGTGTGGGTCGAGGACGACGTGGAGTACGACGGCAAGTACTTCTCGTTCCCGCCGACCACGATCGTGCCCAAGCCGGCTTCCGACCCGCACCCCGAACTCTGGGCCGCGTCGCAGAGCATCGACGGTGTCCGACGGGTGGCCAAGCAGGGGAACAATCTGATCACCGCGCCCAACTACGGCAACTTCGAGCCCTATGGCGACCTCGAAGCGCTCCTCGAGGCGTACAACGACGAGATCGAGCAGACCGGGATGCCGCGTGGCCAGGTGATGGCGCTCCGCCACACGTGGCTGGGCAACACCGAGGAACAAGCCACCGAATACTTCGACGATGTGCTGAGCGAATACAACTACTACCTCACGCTCGTCCATGCCAGCAGGACCGCGAACCAGACCAAGGAAGAGCGATTGTCCGTCCGTGCCGACGGCGAGAAGGACGACTCGGTCGTCAAGGGCGGTGCGATGAAGCCGGCCGAGGAGACCTTCTCCAAGGAAGGGCTGTCCGAGAAGTACGCCGACCCGATCCTCACGACCCCTGATCGGATGATCGAACGGTTCAAGGCTTACGAGGCGCTCGGCGTCGACCACATGGCGTGCCTGATCGCGGTCGGGCAGCCCATCGAGGCGGTGGTGGCGAACATGGAGTTCATGGCGAAGGAAGTGCTCCCCGAGTTCTCCTGAGACCACCTCGACGTCCGACAAGAGAGAGAGAAAGCCAGGTCATGACCAGCCGACTTCATGTTTTCGACATGGACGGCACCCTTCTCAAAGGTGCAGCCGCCCTTGATCTGTCCCGATACTTCGGCAAGCTGGACGAGGGTCTCGACATCGAGAACCGCTGGGCGGCCGGGCAGATCACCGACACCGAGTTCTGGTCGACGCTGCTCGGCATCTGCGACGGCGCCACCGAGGCCGAACTCGACGCGGCCTTCGAGCAGGCGGAGTGGCTCGACGGGGTCGTCGCCACCTTCGAGGACATCCGCCGACGAGGCGAGACGGTCATCATCATCTCGCAATCGCCGGCGTTCTTCGTCGACAGGTTGAGACAGTGGGGCGCGCACGAGACCTACGGGTCCGACGTCGTGATCGGCGAGCCACTCTCGGAGGACGCGACCCTGTCTCCGCAGGAGAAGGTGAATATCACTGAGGCGGCGCTGGCCCGGTTGGCATTGTCGCCGGAAGACTGTGTGGCTTACGGCGATTCGTCGTCGGACATCGAGCTGTTCGGTTGGCTCCGGAACACCGTGGCTGTCAACGCGAGCCCGGTGGTCGCCGAACTCGCGTCCGTGGAGTATCAGGGCGACGACCTGCGCGCCGCCTACGAACTGGGGCGAGGGCTGTTCGGCGCCCGGAGCCGGATCTGAGAGTCCGACGACCCCATCCCGATCAGGTCCCGCACGGACTTCCCAGCACAGTTCTCGAAGACAGTAGGAGAAACACAATGAAACCTCTCACGATCCTCGTCGCGGGCGAATCGTGGATCAAGCACACGATCCACATGAAGGGCTTCGACCAGTTCCACAACACCGAATACGAGGAAGGCGCGACGGTCTTCCTCGACAATCTCGCCGCGGACGGTCACGAGGTCACCTACGTTCGCGGGCATGAGATCTCGTCACGATTCCCCAAGACCGCGCAGGAGATCGATCACTACGACGTCGTCGTCATCTCCGACATCGGCTCCAACTCGTTCCAACTCCCCGACGAGACCTTCCTGCGTTCGGAGATGTCGCCGAATCGGCTCGGAGTCGTGGCCGACTATGTCCGCCGGGGCGGCGGCCTCGTGATGGTCGGCGGCTATCTCTCGTTCACCGGCATCGATGCCAAGGCCCGATTCGGCATGACCCCGCTCGCCGATGTCCTCCCGGTGACCATGCTGACCTACGACGACCGGATCGAGGTGCCCGAGGGCTGCAAGGTCGAGGTCCGGTTGCCCGGGCACCCGGTTCTCGGCGACACGCCCAACGAATGGCCTCCGCTCCTGGGATACAACCGCGTCATCCCGCGTGACGACGCGGAGGTGGTCGCCCGGAGCGGTGACGATCCGATCCTCGTGACGGGCACGTTCGGAAGCGGTCGCGCCGTCGCCTTCACCTCCGACCTCGCCCCGCACTGGGCACCCCCGGAATTCGTCGAGTGGACCAGTTACGCACACTTGTGGACGTCGATACTGTCGTGGGCAGGCGGACGCTCATGACCAGGGGAAAGGATCGCGGTGGCGTCTGAGAGCAAACCGAAACGCGCAACCATCAAGGACGTGGCCGAATACGCCGGGGTCTCGGTGAGCACCGTCAGCTACGTACTGAACGACTCCGGCCCAGTAGCGCCCGAACGGCGCAGCCGAGTCCTCGACGCGGCGCGAGTCCTGCAGTACTCACCGAATGAATCGGCGCGCAATCTCAAGCGGCGCACTGCCTCTCGAATCGGGATGGTGATCCCTGATCTGACGAACCAGTTCTTCGCGATGATCGCCGAGGGGGTCCACCAGGCAGCATCAGCGAATGACGTGCTGGTGGTGCTGGTGGTCCCCGGCAGCGCCGAGCAGTCAGAGGAGGAGCAGACGCGGCTGCTGCGCAGCCAGCGCGTCGACGGGGTCGTCTATCTGTCGAGCACGGGCTCGATGCCCGCGGCCAGCTACGAGCTCGCCCGCTCCGGACCGGTGGTCCTCGTCGACGAGCAGATCCCCGGCGTCGACCTGCCCGCCGTCGTGTGTGACTCCCGGAAGGGTGCCCGGAAGGTCGCCCAGCACGTGATCGACAAGGGGCATCGTCGAATCGCGGTGATCGGTGGCCCGGACAGTCTCTGGACCGCGCAACAGCGTCTCGCCGGCTATCGGGAAGCCTTCGCGGGCGCCGGTATCGACCCGGATTCCGTTCCGGTGCTCGTCGGCGACTACCGCCAGGACACCGGCTACGAACTCGCTGCGCGCGCACTGGCGGCCGACATCGAACCCACTGCGTTGATCTGCGCGAACGACCTGATGGCGGTCGGCGCGATGGAGTATTGCCGGGACTCGGGCCGACGCATGCCGGACGACGTGAGCATCGTCGGCTTCGACGACCTGCCGCTGTCGTCACTGCTGACCCCACGTCTGACCAGTGTTCGTCAGCCCGCGCACGACATGGGCTACCGGGCCACGACAGTCCTGTTCGACCTCATCGAGAATCGGACGCCGGCGCCGATGAGCCTGCTGCCGACGACCGTGCAGGTGCGATCGTCGGTGTGCGACATCAACGGAGCGTGAACGTCATGAGCAACGGAGTACTGGTGATCGGCGCCATCAACGTCGATCTCGTGGTGGGCGCCGATCGACTCCCCGGGCCGGGTGAGACGGTGGTGGGGCCGCGTCTCGACAGATTCGGGGGTGGCAAGGGCGCCAACGCCGCTGTTGCGGCAGCACGGATGGATGCGCGCGTCCGCTACTGCGGCGTTGTGGGGACCGACGACTTGGGTCGCGAGGCCCTCGCCGAGCTGGCGTCTGTCGGGATCGATGTGTCCGATGTCGCCGAGATCGGCGACATCCCCACCGGGGCAGCACTGATCGTCGTGGACAGGGCGGGCGAGAACCAGATCGCGGTCGCCGCGGGCGCCAACTCGTACGTCGACCCGGCGGGTGTCCGGGCCGCCGTGGAACGGTCTGTCGGGTGGGCGGGTTGCGTGCTGGTGAGCACGGAGATCTCCACCGCCGCGGTCCGCAGCGCGGTCGCGGCCGCGCGCGAGCACGGGGTGCCCTGTGTGCTCAACCCGGCACCTCTGCGCGAGGATCTCCTCGCTGCGGTGCGCGCTGCGACGGTCCTGACGCCCAACGCCTCGGAACTCCGCGACCTTTGCGATGCGCTCTCGATTCCCCACATGGACGTCTGCGACGCCGCCGCCCGGGTCGCTGACGCAACCGGGGCGTGTGTCGCGGTCACGCGAGGTGCAGAGGGCGCGCTCATCGCTCGCCCGGACGGTGGGATCGAACGTATCTCGGCGCTCGCGGCGCCGGAGGTGCGCGACACCACGGGCGCCGGCGACACGTTCAACGGTGTGCTCGCGGCGTCCCTGGCAGCCGGGAACACGCTCGACGAGGCGTGTCACCGTGCCGTCATCGCCGCTTCGCTGTCCGTGCGTCAGGTGGGAGCGCGGACGGGTATGCCGTCAGCGGACGAGGTAGCGATGGCGCAAGTGTGACCGGCGTCGATTAACGGGAAAGCGCACATCACGGGTAGAAACGTTTCTACTCGTCCGCTGACAAAACAGCTTCTACGACAGAACATCTGGAAGGCACGCATGACCACCTCACTCCCGCTCGGCTATCAGAAGCAATTGATGATGTTCGCCGGACGAGCGAACCCCGCACTCGCCGCGTCGATCGCCGCCACGCTGCAGGTCGACCTGGGCCCGATCACCCTCAAGACCTTCTCCAATGGAGAGGTGTACTGCCGCTTCGACGAATCCGTCCGGGGCGCAGACGTATTCCTCATCCAACCGATGAGTGCCAATCCGGACGAAGGGCTCAACGCCAACGACGCCCTCCTGGAACTGCTGGTGATGGTCGATGCCGCCATCGGCGCGAGCGCACACCGGGTCGTCGCGGTCACCCCATGGTTCGGCTATTCCAGGCAGGACAAGAAATCCGCTCCGCGCGAACCGATCTCGGCCCGTATGGTGGCTCGGGTGCTGGAGGCCGCCGGAGTGGACAGGGTGCTGACGATGGATCTCCATGCGGGTCAGCTCCAAGGCTTCTTCAGTGTTCCCGTCGATCACATGACCGCGCTCATGATGCTCGCCGATTACTTCGCCGGACTCGACGACGATCTCGTCGTGGTGGCGCCCGATGCCGGCCGAGTCAAGCTGAACAAGCAGTTCGCCACTCGCATCGGCGCGGGACTGGCCATCCTGGACAAAGAGCGACCGCAACAGCAGATCGCCCAGATATCCACTGTGATAGGCGATGTGCGCGGCAAGACGGCCATCATCGTGGACGACATCATCGATACGGCCGGCACTTTGTGTGCTGCCGGCGAAGCAGTGGTCCGGGCCGGCAGCGAACGTGTGTTTGCGGCGGCCACCCACGGTGTGTTCAGCGGGCGCGCGTACGAGAATCTCGCCGACTCGCCGTTCGAGCGCGCGGTCGTCACCGACACCATCGCGTTGCGTCCCGATGCGCCGCCGGTGATCGACGTCATCTCGTGCGCACCGATGCTCGCCGACACGATTCGGCGCATCTTCGTCGATGACTCGGTCAGTGAGGTGTTCGGGGGCAAGAATCATGTGTTCTGAAGCGGCACCGGAGAACCGGACGGCCGCGTCCGGGTCCACCCATCTCACCGGCGTGCACGATTCCACGGGTGTCGTCGACGTCTCCGCGCTGCGCACCACGTTCGCCAAGTTCCCCAGCGGGGTGACCGCGTTGTGTGCGATCGACGATGCCGGGCAACCGACCGGCATGGCGGTCAGCGCTTTTGTAAACGTGTCCCTGGAACCACCCCTGGTCGGCGTGTTCATCCAGAGTTCCTCGACGACCTGGCCGAAGTTGCGGACGCGGCCGCGCATCGGACTCTCTGTCCTGAGCGCCGACCAGCACACCGCATGCCGGCAACTGGCGTCCCGCACCGGCAACCGGTTCGCGGATCTGAGTTGGGACACCGGCGTCGAAGGCGCGATCTTCCTGCACGGAGCCAGCGCGTGGTTCGACTGCGAGGTCGAGTCCGAGTCGGTCACCGGTGACCACACCCTGGCCCTGCTGCGCATCATCGGCCATCGTGTGGCCGGACCCGAAGCCCCACTGGTGTTCTACGAGAGCCGATTTCACGATCTCAGCGCGTCCGCGCGAGAGAACTGACCGAAAGGACCCCCATGATCGTCGAGATTCGCGAGTACGTAGCCGTTCCCGGCCGCCTGCCGGCGATCGTCGACTTGTTCTCCAACCACACTGCGCGGATGTTCGAGCGATACGGCGTCGAACTGATCAGTGCCGGGCACACCGTGATCGGCGAGAACTCGTTCGGGGAGTTGGTCTACAGCCTCCGATTCAACGATCTCGCCGAACTCGATCTCAAGTGGGGGCAGGTGACCTCCGATCCCGAGTGGCAGGACGCGTTCGCCGCCGCGGAACAGGACGGTCCGTTGATCCGGACGATGCGACGCCGCGTCATCGATGACACCCCGTTCCAGTCGAGACGATGATCGTCGAGATCAACGGCTGCCACGACGTCCAGCTGGTCTCCTCCAGGGACGGGGAGGTGAACATCGTCGCGCCCAAGGTACTGCTGCCCTATCTTCCTGGGATAGTCGCGCTGAACGGTTTGGGGCGCGTCGCCGGCCACGTCGTCGAACTGGATGTCACCTGGTCCGGATGGCCCGCCGGTGTCCCCACCCCGCCGACCGCGGCGATCACCACACGCTGCGACTGAGCTCCCTCGCCGCTCGACGAATCGACCATGGGTGGCACCGTCACCCGAAAGGACCTCTGATGACCGACCCCGCGCTGCCGAGCGCCGTCCCCACCGGAATCTGGATAGGCGGCTCAGCCCGCGAGGCATCGAACGGCGAGCGGTTCGACGTCGTGAACCCGGCCACGGGCGACGTCCTGACCGCGGTCGCCGATGCGACCGTCGCCGACGCCGACGCCGCTCTCACCGCAGCCGTCGCGGTCCAGCCCTCCTGGGCGGTCACGCCACCGCGTGAGCGAGGCGAGATACTGCGCCGGGCGTGGGAGATCGTCCGGGAACGGGCGGACGACTTCGCCGACCTCATCACCCTGGAGATGGGCAAGCCGTTGGCCGAGAGTCATGGTGAAGTCGCCTACGGCAGCGAGTTCCTGCGGTGGTTCGCCGAGGAAGCCGTCCGGATCGGCGGCCGGCTGACGGCCGCGCCGTCGGGGAACGGCCGCATCCTTGTCACCCGAGAACCCGTCGGACCGACGCTGGCGGTCACACCGTGGAACTTCCCGCTGGCGATGGGAGCCCGCAAGATCGGTCCGGCCCTCGCCGCCGGTTGCACTATCATCGTGAAACCGGCGGAGGACACGCCTCTGACCATGTTGCTGCTCGCCCAGGTCTTCGCCGACGCCGGGCTCCCGGACGGGGTGCTGTCGGTGGTCCCGACCCGATCGGCGCCCGCGGTCGTCGGTGCGCTCATGACGGACCGGCGCCTCCGGAAGGTGTCCTTCACCGGATCGACCGCCGTGGGCAAGAAGCTCATCGCACAGTCTGCCGACCAGGTGTTGCGGACCTCGATGGAGCTCGGCGGCAACGCGCCGTTCATCGTCTTCGACGACGCCGACATCGGGTCCGCGGTCGCGGGCGCGGTCGCGGCGAAGATGCGCAATGGTGGACAGGCGTGTACGGCGGCGAACAGGTTCCTGGTCCACAACAGGGTCCGCGACACGTTCACCGATGCGTTGTGCACGCGGATCGGCGCGATCACCATGGGCCCGGGCCATGCCGACGGCGTCACACTCGGACCGATGATCAACGCCGGGCAGCGGGACGCAGTCGCCGCGCTCGTCGACGAGGCGGTCGCCGCGGGAGCCCGTGTCCGTACCGGGGGATCGACTGTCGCCGGCCCGGGCTGCTTCTACCAGCCGACCGTGCTCGACGAGGTTCCGGCGGGATCGCGGATCCTGGACGAGGAGATCTTCGGCCCGGTTGCGGTGATCACCGGGTTCGACACCGAAACCGAAGCGCTGGAGCAAGCGAACGGAACCGACCACGGACTGGCCGCGTACTTCTACACGCGAGATCTCGACCGGGCGAGGCGCGTGGCGGAGGCTCTCGAAGCGGGGATGGTGGGCGTCAACCGCGGTGTGATCTCCGACCCTGCAGCTCCTTTCGGCGGCGTCAAACAGTCGGGCCTGGGAAGTGAAGGCGGCAGCGAGGGCATCGACGAGTACCTGAACACCAAGTACATCGCGCTCACAGCGTGATACCGACGAGGCCGCGCAACGGACCGTGGAGACTAGGAAATGATGTACGACGGTGATTCTCGGGTCTTCTTCCTCGACTGCGACCCCGGCATCGATGATGCACTGGCCCTGGCCTACCTACTCGCGAGGCGCACGCCCCTCGTCGGCGTGGGAAGTGTGGCGGGCAACGTCGACGCCGCCCGGGGCGCCGAGAATGCTCGTCGGCTGCTGCGGTTGTTCGACAGAGGCGACATCCCGGTGTCCGTCGGAATCGATGCGCCGGACGGCGCTCATGTCGACGATACCGCTGCGTCGTTCCACGGCCGCAACGGTCTCGGGGGAGTGTCCCTGCCCCCTGGCCTGGATGATGTCGGGTCGTCCTCGACCCCGGACACGCTACGGAGTCTGGCACGCACATACGGCGACCGACTCCACATCATCGCGACCGGACCGCTCACGAATCTCGCGCAGGTCCTCGCGGACGATCCCGACTTCGGCAACCGCGTGGGCAGCATGACCGTGATGGGCGGTGCGTTCTCCGTCCCCGGCAACGTGACCCCATGGGCGGAGGCCAACATCGCGTCTGATCCCACAGCGGCCGCACTCGTCGTCCAGTCGGACTGGAATCGGCTCACGTTCGTACCGATCGATCTCACCTATACACATCTGTTCAGTCGGAAGGACCAGACGGCCGTACGCGATCTCGATCGGCCGGAACTCGAAACCCTCTGTCACATCGTCGACTTCTACTACAACGCCTACCAGGATCGGTTTCTGGGACGATACATTCCACTCCATGATCCGTTGGCAGCGGCGGTCGCGGTCGGAGATGTCGTTGTCGAGACTGCCACGCGCGGTCAGGTGACTGTGTGTGTCGACCGCGGAGAGCGGCGAGGGCAAACAACGTTGTCGCACACCACGGACGGCAAGATTACCGTCGTCTCGACGGTGGACCGGCAGTGTGCCCGGGTACTAATTGACACGCTCGCAGCGCACTGGCGGTGAGGGGAGCGGAGCCCCTATGAGTACCTGTCGAGGACGCCTAAGACACATTAAGCAGGCCAACGAGTTCGTGACGCACTGATCGGCGAGACCCGCGCGATGACGGTTACTGGCAGCGTTTGCGACTGAGAACTGCTGTGCGGTCCCCGTCAGTGAGGTGTAACCAAGCGCTGGTGCCCGGGCCGTGCCGTCGCTGTGTCTACCGTCGGGGTGGATGCTCAGATTGGACGAGTTTCTCAGCAACTTCTGCCGGTGGCATGTTCTGGTCCTGGGAGAGACGGGTGGCGAGCAAGAACGCTTGCGCCGCACCGATGTCGGAGCGTTCCATCAGGATGCCTTTCTCCTGCCCGATCACATCGCGGCCGGCCAACGCACTATGGAACTGTTGGCCACGGCGTGCCGCGAGCAACGCGATCGCGGCGTGGGTGGCCAGATCCTCAGCCAAGTACTCGGTGGTGCGGCCCAGGTTTCCGGCAGTATCTGAGCAAAGGTTGAGCGTCCTGAGTTCGAGGTCGCCGACGAACAGCTGGATCGACATCGTTGACCGCACCGGGGTGTCATGTCGGGCCGCCGCCGTCACCGTCGGCCACCGCGTCTCGGTGTCGTGGTCGACGATCTGCACCGTGCGTTTTACCAGACGGCCTCGAAACAGGCTCTCATCGTATCGGCGCTGCAACTCGTCCATTGTCTTTGCCGCCGAATCGGTGGGTGCCGTCGACGTCAACTCGTGCGGCCGCGCCCCACGGGTCGTCTGGAGGCCAGGGTGACCCCGGCATGGTCAACACCCGGCAACAGCCGCACCGCCGAATCAGTGACTTCCCGGAACACCAGTCCGGGATCGTCAGGGTCGGGATGGTTCTTCCCCGAGCGTCAACGCAGATCGGTGGCCAGCCGCCTGATCTGCCGCCGAAGCAGCTCGCCGTGCCGCACTGCCCGTAGGAGTCAAGCGGGAGAAGCGCCGCAACGCCACCTGGTGATCTGGACGAGCGGACTGGTCCACCCAGAGTCGAATGCCAAGAAGCTCGTTCGGGCACTCTTCGCCCACGTTGACGAACTGCAGCGACGGGACTGAGCGGATGAACTCCTCGCCGACTCGATCATTGGCCGAGTCCCCGTCGCAGGCGGCGTGACCGTTAGTGGACTGGCAACGCCCGCACCTCCCGTGGTGCCCTGCCATAGGCTCACCATCTGCTCGACCTCGGCGATACTCTTCTGCTTGGCTAGCTTCGGCAGAGGGGTTGTTCGAGGCCGCTCGACTACCCTACTTGGCGTCCGCTAGTATTCGCCTGAGGCGCTGACCTGCGGTGACGTGATTCAAGTAAGCCTGCAGGATCCGCACTAGAATTCGTAGAAGTTGTGCGCTCCAG
>NZ_JALPSY010000043.1:0-20294 GCF_023218005.1 Gordonia sp. C13 | reverse complement strand
CGCATTTCGAAACAGCCCGTGAGCGCGGGTTGGGGCTATGGATCGGCTGATGTGGTGCGCGCAAAGGGATTCGAACCCCTGACCGCTGGTGTGTAAGACCAGAGCTCTACCGCTGAGCTATACGCGCGTGCTGTGCCGCGTCGCGGCACGTGCGACAACGAATCTAGTCGGTCGAGGCCGATCGCCCAAACCTGCCCTTCGATACGCCCCTCCGCAGGCTCCGGGGCTACTCAGGGTGCGAACGATCCGACCGGCGAACCTCACTTCGACCTGCAGACTTCGGTCGACGTCTGCAGGTCGAGATGAGGTTCGCCGGTCGGCGACTCAGGCGAAGATCGGCGGGAGCGCGAGCACCATGATCGCGCCCCAGATGACGTGGGTGATCGCGGGCGCGAGGACCCCGGCGGTGCTGCGTCGGAGGATCGCGCAGACGGTGCCCAGGACGGCGCCGGCGAAGCCGAGCATCACGTTGCCGCTGGCCATGGTGACCAGCACGTAGATCACCGTCGACACCAGGACCGGATTGTGGGGGCGGGCCGCCGAGTAGACCGACCCGCGGAAGAACAGCTCCTCGGCGAGACCGTTGACCACGGTGATGACGGTGACGATGGCGAGGCTGCCGTAGTCGGCGAAGGCGAGCACCTGGTTCGCCAGGTCGCTGACGCCGGGGATCATCCGCGCGATCAGACCACCGACGACGAATGCCGCACCGACCGCGAGACCGACGACGGTGCCCAGGCCGATGGCCCCGAGACGGTCCGGGGGACGCGACGCGACCGGGCTGTAGGCACCGAGCCGCAGCGGACCGGAGACCAAGGCTCCGACTATCCACACCACGGCCATGCCGACCGTCAGCGGGTAGAAGGCGGTGTCGCCGGGCTCCACGCGCAGCGAGATGCCGAGCATGACGGCCCCGATGACGAGGAAGACACCGACCAGCCAGCGGCGTCGGACGTAGTGGGAACCCGGATCGGGATCACGATCCAGCGCTATCGAGTTGTAGAGGTCGCGAGCCAGTGCAGTCACCAGCAGTCGTCACCACCTAGGTCGGTCGTCAGCGGACACAGGTCGGTCAGGAACGGGTCGGCAGCAGAGCTCCGGCGATCTTCGCCGACATCCGCAGCGTGCCACCGATCGTCCCGACGGCGCGGCGTTTGACGCGCAACCAGTCGCCGCCGGCCCACGCGGGATCGGTGTCGGCGAGATGGTGCAGGTCGTGCAGATCGCAGACGGACCGGGGATACGGGGATTCGACGGACGCGCGCACGGCGTCGCGCATCGGCGTCAGGCCGCCTTCGGGTGGCGGCACGAGTTCGCGGATGCTGTGTTCCGACGCCGTCATCGAATGGTTCAACGACGTCACGAGTTCCTCGGTGAGCGACGCCGGGACCGGCACGAACATGCCGCCGAGGCGGCCGGCGAGACGGGTGCTCACCCCGAAGACCGGGAGCCGCAACCGCGGGAAGCGAACCGCGGAGATGTACTCGTGCAGGATCGAGATGTAGCGCGCGTGGTCGGGTCCGGAGATGTCGTATTCGCCTGGCGGAAGCGATGACTCACACGCGGCGACAAGGTAGTGGATGGCGTCGCGGATGGAGATCGGGTCCATCTCGTTGGTGATCCAGTCGGGTTCGGGGATCACCGGCAGGCGGTCGGCCATGTAGCGGATGATCTCGAACGACGTCGATCCGGCGCCGATGATCACCGCCGCGCGCAACCACACGAGTTCCGGACCGTCCTCGACGACGAGCCCCTCGGCGACGTCGGCGCGGCTCTGCAGATGCGAGGAGAGTTTGTCGTCGGCCGGCACGAAGCCGCCGAGGTAGATGATCCGGCCGACGCCGGCATCGCGCGCGGCCTCGGCGACGTTGCGTGCCGCGTCGCGATCGCCGTTCGCGAAGTCCGCCTGCCCGATCGCGTGGACCAGGTAGTAGATCGCGTCGACGCGCCCGGCGTCGGATATGGCCTTCTTGACCGAGATCGGGTCGTCGGCGTCCATGGCCACCTTGGTGACGTCCGACGACCAGCCGAATCGGTCCAGCTTGCGGGTATCTCTGGACGTGACCACGACCTCGTGACCCTGCCTCAGCAATGCACATACGAGCCGGGAACCCACATACCCGGTCGCCCCCGTGATGAGTAGCCTCATGCCTTCGACCGTAGAGAATATTCGACGATCCGGCCGGAATTGCAGGTCAGCGGGTCAAGGACGAGCGGACATCGCGCGTCGATAACGTTCGGCGACCTCGTCGTGATACTCCGCGACGGCGCCCAGTTCGACACGTAGTTCGTCGGGTTCGATGACGGTGAAGTCGGCGTCGAAGGCGTGCATCCAACGTGCGATCGAGGTCAGTGAGGAGCTGTAGACGGTCACCTCGCAGCTGTTCTCGTCGCCGGATTCCAGGGCGCCCCAATAGTGGTGGATCATCGGCGCGACCTCGTCGAGGGGCAGGTGGATGCGGACCCGTGCGATCGCCTTTTGCTGCAGTGCGCCGAGCCCGCGGGCGACGAAGGCCGCCGCGCCACCCTCGGGGGGTTCGCGCGGGGTGAACCGGGGGCCGGTGGGGATCTTCGGGTCCATGCGGTCGACGCGGAAGGAGCGCCAGTCGTCGCGGGCAAGGTCGAAGCCGACGAGATACCAACGGTTTCCGTTGCGCACGAGACGGAACGGCTCGACCTCGCGTCGGCTCTCCTCGCCGTCGTTGCGCCGGTAGTCGAATCGCAAGCGTTCGTTGCGATGGCAGGCCGTGGCGATGTCGGTGAGGCGTTCGGCCGGGACCGCACTCGTCGGCGCCTCCCGTGGGATGGCCTCGATCCGCAGCGCGTCGAGACGGTGCTGGAGTCGGGACGGCATGACCTGACGCAGTTTCGCGAGCGCCCCGGCCGAGGCCTCGGCCATGTCGGCGACCGCGCCCGTCGTCACCGCGTCGAGCCCCAGCGCGACGGCGAGAACCTCCTGATCGTCGAGGAGCAGGGGCGGCATCTCCGCGCCGGCGCCGAGCCGATACCCACCGCGCGCACCGACATTCGCGTCGACGGGGTAACCGAGCTCGCGGAGCTTGTCGATGTCGCGTCGCACGGTGCGGGTCGTGATGTCGAGGCGCTCCGCGAGCTCTTTGCCCGACCATTCCCGACGCGTCTGCAACAGCGATAACAGGGCGAGCAGTCGGGCCGAGGTTTCCAACATGCAGTCATCTTGCCGCAGGATGCGGACAGGTTCTGTCCTTGTTCGGCGATTCGGGCGCGGATCGTCACGGTGCGTCAATGCGCTCGCGGTGCACACCGGCCCCGATAGGGTTGGTGCGGTCCGGGTCTCGCCGGGCGCACGACGCAAGGAGCATCACATGCCGACGACCATCCTGCCGCTCGCCGAGGTCACCGAAGGCCTGATCGCCCAGTGGGCCGCGATCGCCGACGTCGCCGCCGGAATCACCGACGAGCAGTGGTCCGCGGCCTCGGTGCTGCCCGGATGGACCAACGCCGACATCGTCGCGCACATCATCGGCACCGAGAACATGCTCGACGGCCGTGACGTGGAGGCCACCCGCACGGTCAGCGCACTCGACCACGTGCGCAACCCGATCGGCGAGCTCAACGAGAAGTGGGTCGACCACTACCGTCCGACGCCGCGCGCCGAGGTCCTCGCCGCACTCGACGAAGTCGTCACGGTTCGCACCAAGGCTCTGAAGGCGATGACGCAGGAGCAGTTCGACGCCCCGTCGATGACGCCGGCGGGCGCCGACACCTACGGACGCTTCATGCGCATCCGCGTCTTCGACTGCTGGATGCACGAGATCGACCTGCGCGACGGCACCGACGGTTCCGCCGTCACCAACCCCGTCCCAGCGTCGTTGGCGCTCGATGAGATCAGCGCCTCACTGCCGTTCGTGGTCGGCAAGCGCGCCGACGCGCCCAAAGGCAGCAAGGTGCTCTTCGACATCACCGGTCTGTCGGCGCGAACGGCTCGGATTCTTGTCGGCGACCGTGCGTCGCTGGTGGAAGAGTTCGACGGCGGCGACGAGTCGGCCGATGTGCGGCTCCGGATCGACGCCGCCAACCTCGCCCGCTGCGCGGGTGGGCGTCGCGACGCCGACCCGAATGCGGTGGAGATCGACGGCGACGCCGCGCTGGGGAACGCGATTCTTGATCGGATGAACTACGTGATCTGAGAGGTTCGCACCTCGACCGGCTATACCGCCGAGTGCTGCGAAATTTCGTCCCCCTCATGGTGATTCGAGGGCATATTGCCCTCGGATGGCCCTGAGGGGGACGAATTTCTCGGTCGATGCGGAGAATTGCGGTCGACTCACCAGGCCTTCGAGGCTCGTCGCTTGCGCTCTTCGCACCTCAGGCAGCCAGGGGGTGCGCTTCGCTCCTCGCACCTCAGGCAGCCAGGGGGTGCGCATCGCTCCTCGCACCTCATGTAGCGACATAATGGGCTCCCATCTCAGGAAGCTGTGTGTCGGCTACTCGCCGACCGTCGCCTTCTGGATCAGAAGATTCTGGTTCGGCGGTCCCGACTGGGCTCCGGGCTTGGCGGGGGTGAACCCGCCCGCGACGATCTTGTCCAGGACGGCGAGTCCGGACGGGTCCATGGTGCCGACGATGGAGTAGGTCAGCGGGAGGTCGGTGTCGTCGGCGAGCATGAAGAACGTCGTCGAGCCGGTGGCGCCTTCGTCATCGGGGAGATCGAGGATGCCGACGGTGCCGCGTGGGTAGGTGACCTGCGGGATTCCGTTGTCGTCGGTGCCGGCCGACGGGAGGTCCCGAGGGAGCTCGTCGGGGCTGGTCCAGCCGGGGTTGGTGCCCTCCTTGCCGCCCGACGATCCGCAGATCAAGTACTTCGCCGACGCCCGGTGGCACTTGCTGCCGTCGTAGAACCCGGACTTGATCAGCGAGACCATCGCGCCGACGTTGCATGGGGCCTCGGCCCGGTTGAGTGTCATCGTGATGGTGCCCTGCGCGGCGATCGGGATCTGCGCTTCCACGGTGCCGGTGTTCGGCTGGGTCGACGCCGGCAGGGGTTGGGTGATGCCGCCGACGACCGTGCGCGCCGGGTAGTCACAAGCGACGGTGCCCGCCGGCATCGCCTGCTTGGAGGTGTCGGGGTCCGGCGGATCATCCCCGCCGTTGGACAGTGCGACGACGATGCCGGTGACCCCGAGGGCGATCACCACCACGCCCACGGCGATCGCGATCGCGATGTTGCGGCCGGTGTTCGATTTCCGGGGCGGGGTCGGGGAGCCGCCCCACTGGTTGGGGCCGGAGAACGCCTGGGGTCCCGAATACCGCTGCGGCCCCGAATACGACTGCGGCCCCGAATACGACTGCGGCCCAGAGTAAGACTGCGGCCCAGAGTAAGACTGCGGCCCAGAGTAAGACTGCGGCCCCGAATAGGACTGCGGCCCGGAGTGGGGCGGTCCGGAATATGGCTGCGGACCCGAAGGGCGCGAGAATCCTTGCGGCCCGGACGTTCCCGGGGGAGGACCGTATCCACCGGCGGAGCCGGGAGAATGCTGCGGCCCGTGGACATTCGGGCCGGAACTCAGACCGCGGACCATCGTCGGATCGGACGCCATGGAGCCACCCGGCGTCGGGTGGGCACCCGGGGGTTGGGACGGCGGTGGGGACTGCGGCGGGCGAGGAGTGCGGGGCGGCGGGGTCAGGCCCGCGGGCGAGATCGGCTGGGGCACGACCGTCGGCGGTGCCTGCTCGGACGGAGGTGTCTGCGGTCGGGTTGCCGGCGTCGGCGCTCGGCCCGACAGTGCGTCGGAGGCGGCGTGGATGAGTTCGCGCGCGCTCGGAAAGCGCTGCGCCGGGTCTTTGGCGAGGCCGCGCGCGATCACCGGGTCGAGCGGGCCGCCCGTCTGCGGAGGCGGTTTGGTGATGTGCGCGGTCATCAGGCCCTGATCGGTCTTCGCCGGGAACGGGGTCTGGCCGGTGACGCATTCGTAGAGCACGCAGGCGAGGGCGTAGTTGTCCGAACCCGGGCCGGCCGGCTCGTCGCCGAACCGCTCCGGCGCCATGTAGGCCAGCGTGCCGAGCGCGGTTCCCACCTGGGTCAGCCGACTGTCGGTGGTGCCCTGCGCGATACCGAAGTCCACGAGGTAGGCGAAGTCGTCGGCGTCGACGAGGATGTTGTCGGGTTTGATGTCGCGGTGGACGAGGCCATCGCGGTGCGCGGCGTCGAGTGCTGCGGCGACTTGGCCCAGGATGCGCACCGTCCGATCCGGCGGTAGGGGACCGGAGCCGAGCACCTTGCGCAGATCCTGACCGTCGACGAGGCGCATGTCGATGAACAGGACGCCGTCCTTCTCGCCCCAGTCGTGGATCGGGATGACGTGTGGATCGGACAGTTTCGCCGCGGTCTTCGACTCGCGCTCGAACCGTTCGCGGAAGTCCTTGTCGTGCACCAGATGCGGCGGAAGCACCTTCAGAGCGACGCGTCGTTCCTTGACGGTGTCGTAGGCCTCGTACACCTCACCCATGCCGCCGCGACCGAGGAGTCTGTCGATGCGGTACGGGCCCAGTGTGGTGCCCGCTCGCGACGATGGATCGGTCACGTCATCCTCGGTTCTACGATCGTCAGATCTCGGCCGGCGGTCGAAACCACCCTAACGACTGGGGAGCGGCTTCGTACATCGACCGGACGCGCGACCGGCGGCGATCACGGCCGCTGGCGATGCGACGTCGGCGTCCGTGAGACCCGGGCCGCGTGCGAAGTCGCGGGCCTTGGCTCCGGAGAGGATCTGCGCAGGTAGGGGATCGCTGAGCAAGGTGCGGACGAGGGTCGCCGACGCGTCGAGCGGGGCATCGCTGCCGACGATGACGATGTTGCCGGTGCGTCGACCCTTGAACATCGCGGCGTCGGCGATGAGCAGGAGGTGCTCGAAGACCGAGGCGACGGTGGCGGCCTCGGCCCGGGCTCCCGCGAGATCCCGGCTGTCACCACAGTTGGCGAGATACAGCCCGCCCGGCACGAGCACGTCGCGCACGGCGTTGGTGAACTCACGGGTCGTCAGATGTGCGGGCGTGCGGTCGCCGGCGAAGGCGTCGCGCACGACCACCTCGCGCGTCCCCGGCTGGAGCGACGTCACGACCTCCCGCGCATCGCCGACCCGGATCCGCAGCCTGGGAGCGCGGGGCAGGTCGAACCACTCACGTACGAGGCGGGCCAGCTCGCCGTCGACCTCGACCGCCACCTGCCGGGCGTCGGGGTACCGGTGGTCGAGGTAGCGGGCGAGTGCGCAGGCCGCCCCGCCGAGATGGAGGACGCGCAACCGGGCCGAGGTGGGGTGGCGTTCGGCGATGACGGCGGCCATCTGGCGCAGGTACTCGAAGTCGAGCACGGTCGGATCGTCGGGATCGATGTGCGAACTGTGTGCGCCGTTGACGGTCAGCAACCAGCCGCCGGCGATGGTGTCGCGCGCGAGTTCGGCGACACCGGTGTCGATGACGTGCCGACCCGGGGTCGGTTCCGCGGTTGACCTGGCCACGGGTCGAGTCTGGCACGAGCGCGGTCGATACCATCGCGCGGTGTCCCTGACCCGTGAGCAGCGAAACCGACCCGCACGACGAGTTCTGTCGACCGCAGCCGGACTCGTCGCCGGCTTCCTCCTCGACGAGGCCCTGGGGGACCCGTCGACGGGGCATCCGGTCGCGGGGTTCGGTCGGCTGACGTCGGCGCTCGAACGCCGCATGTACCGCGATTCGCGGGCCGCCGGAGCCGGTCTGGTCGCGGTGGCCGCGGGCGGCGTCGTGGGCGTGGGAGTCGTTGCGACGGCCGGGCGTCGGGCGCCGGCCCTGGTGGCGGTGACCGCCGCGTCGACCTGGATCGCGCTGGGCGGGACCTCACTGTGCCGGGTCGGAGATGCGGTCGCCGAGGCCCTCGAGTCCGACGACATCGACGCGGCGCGAGCCCTGATCCCGAGTCTCTGCGGCCGGGACCCGAAGTCACTCGACGAGGCGGGGATCTGTCGGGCAGCACTCGAGTCGATCGCCGAGAACACCTCCGACGCGACCGTCGGACCGTTGTTCTGGGGAGCGGTCGCCGGCGTACCCGGGATCCTCGGCTACCGCGCGGTCAACACTCTCGACGCGATGATCGGGTACCGCAACGAGCGCTATCGCGATTTCGGCTGGGCGGCCGCGCGTCTCGACGACATCGCCAACATCGTCCCGGCTCGACTCGCGGGCGCGTTGATCGTCCTGGTGTCCGGGTCGCCCCGCGGCGCCGCCGAGGCCTGGCGTCGTGACAGTCACGCGCATCCGAGCCCGAACGCCGGGGTCGTCGAAGCTGCGTTCGCCGGCGCCCTGGGGGTGCAACTCGGGGGTCGGACCGTCTACCCGCACGGCGTCGAACAACGGCCGACGCTGGGTTCCGGGCCGGCACCGAAGCCGGCCGATCTAAGGGCAGCGGTCGAGTTGTCGCGGCGGGTCCAGCGCACGACGCTGGCCGCGTGCTTTGCGGGATGCCTGATCCGGTACGGGCTCAGCCGCCGTAGCGCCGGCTGAGCTTGTCCCGCACGTCACCGTCCTGCCTGCGGGGGTCGGGCGTCGCGTCGCGGACATCGCCGACCGTGTCGTCGGCGACGGGCCCGTGGCCGATGCGTCCGACGTTGTGGACCACCGTGGTGCCGCTCGCGGCGCGTAACTCTTCGCGCATCTGCCGACGACGTTCGGCGCGGGAGGCGGCGCTACTCGGCTGCGGATCAGGTGCCGTGCCCGCGGGACGAGCGGTGTCCGCGTCGGCGACCTCACCGGTTTCGGCAGTGGCCTCCGCTGCGGTGGCGGCCCGCGCGGCGGCAGCGCGCCGGCGTGAGCGGATCTCGGCGATCAGGAAGTACAGGACGCCGAGCGGCGCCATGATCCCGAAGGCGAGCCACTGCAGCCCGTACGAGAGGTAGGGGCCGGTGTCGAGTTGGGGGAGCGGGATCTCACCGAGGGAGCCCGGCTGGTCCGGAGACAGCTGTAGGTAGAAGTCGTCCATCGACGTACCGGTCGCTGTTCCGACCAGACCCGGGTTGATCGACGGGACCGTGAGTACTCCATTGTCGGAGAGGGAGCCGCGGTCGGCGCTGACACTTTCCGCCGCGCGAATCCGTCCGTCGATGGTCTGCTCGCCGGCCGGCGGTGTCGGGACGTCGGGGACCCCGCCCTCCACCGGGCGGACGAAACCGCGGTTGATGAGGAGCACGCGATCCGAACCGGTCACCGCGAACGGCGTCAGGACGACCACGGCGGGGCGTTCCTGGATGTTGCGCAGCCGCACCAATGCCTGCTGGTCCTCCAGGTAGCGACCGGTCACCTCGACCTCGCGCCACTCGGTCGACCGGTCGAAGGTCGACGAGGGCGCCACCTCGGCCAGCGGAGCGGTTTCGAGAGAGGTTGCGGTACGGATCAGATCGTTGCGGCGCTCGGTGTCGGAGTTCTTACCCAGCTGCCACGGCGCGAGGAGGGTGAAGCAGGCCACGGCGAACGCCACGACGACGACGCCGAGGGCAATCCACCCGGGACGCAGGATCGTTCGCAGCACATGCACGATGCCCAGGTTACTCAGCGCATGTAGCGTGATCTAATGCGAGACTTCATCTGCCTGAACTGCGGCCAGCGTCTGTCCTTCGAGAACAGTCTGTGTCTGAGCTGCCAGAGCCCACTCGGGTTCTGGCTCGGGTCTCGCTCCATCCAGGTCCTCGACGACACGGGTCGCGCCGAGGTCGACGGCGTCCTCCTCGAGCGATGTGCCAACAACAAGGTCGCGCAATGCAACTGGCTGGTGAAGTGGACCGGTAACCCCGAGCTCTGCCGGTCGTGCGAGCTGACGCGCACCCGTCCCGGCGACGACGATCCCGAGGCGCTGGTGGTGTTCGGCCAGGCCGAGACCGCCAAGCGGCGTCTCGTCCTCGAGCTCACCGAGCTCGGGTTGCCGATCGAGAATCGTGACGAGAATCCCACCACGGGCCTCGCCTTCGACCTGCTCTCCAGCGCGCAACAGAACGTCATCACCGGTCATGCCAGCGGTGTCATCACCCTCGATCTCGCCGAGGGGGACGACGTCCACCGTGAGCAGATGCGCGTCGAACTCGACGAGCCGTACCGGACGGTCCTCGGACACTTCCGGCACGAGATCGGCCACTACTACCAGCTCGTCCTGATCACCGACGATCATCGGCCGCGGTTCGAGGAACTGTTCGGCAACCCCGACGACGACTATCAGGCAGCGCTCGACCGGCACTACAAGGAGGGTGCGCCGGAGGGGTGGCGGAAGAACTTCGTCTCCGCCTACGCCACGATGCACCCGGCAGAGGACTTCGCCGAGACCTTCGCGCACTACCTGCACATCCGCGACACCCTGGACACCGCGGCCGCGTTCGCGATGGCGCCCTCGGGCACGACGCTGGAGAGCGTCCCGCCGGGCGATGTGGGCTTCGACCGCATCATCGATGAGTGGCTGCCGCTGACGTGGGCGCTCAATCAGATCAACCGGTCGATGGGTCACCCGGACCTCTACCCGTTCGTGCTCCCGGCGCCGGTGCTGGAGAAGATCCGCTTCGTGCACAACCTGGTGGCGCCGGTCGGCTGAGACCGGTCGGTCGGCGTGGTCGTCAGGCCACGCCCAGCTGCATCCGTACCCAGTCGATCAGACCGGGGACCGCGCTCTCGATCTGTTCGCGGGTGGCCACGAAATCGTCGGTGCTTCCGTAATAGGGGTCGAGCAGGGCGAGGTCGCCAGCGGGTGCCGACGGGTCGAACGACCGCAGCAGTCGCGTCCGGTCGCCGAGCCGCTTGCGCTCGAGCTCCCGGACGTGGCCGTCGTCCATCGCCAGGAAGAGATCGGCGTCGAAGTGTTCGGGTCCGAGCAGCGCCGCCACGTGCGCGTCGGAGTAGCCGTGGGCGAGCAGTTCCGTGCGGGCACGGTTGTCGGCCGGCTCGCCGACGTGATAGCCGGTGATCCCGCAACTGCTGACGCGCACCTTGCCACCCAGCCCGGCGTCGTCCAGAGCGTTCCGGAAGATGTTCTGCGCCATCGGCGACCGGCAGATGTTGCCCGTGCACACGAAACAGATGTGTAGTTCTTCAGCCACTGGTGTCTACCTCAGCTCGACGCGCCGGCGCGCTCGATGATCCAGGGGCGCCGGTCACATACCCAGGACGTCGCGCAATTCGGCTGGAGACTCAACCGTCCAAGCGGCGTCCTGTTCCTCCCCGTGCAGAGAGTAACCCCATCTGACCAGGATCGCTGAGATGCCGAAGGCCGCGGCGCCGTGCACGTCGTGACTGCGATCGCCGATCATCACGACCGGCGCGGTGACGTGGCCGGTGTCGGCGTCGACGGGAAGCCCCAGTTCGGCGACCGCGTGGGCGATGACGTCGGCCTTGTGGCGACGCGTGCCGTCGTCGCTGGCGCCGGCGATGTACTTGAAGTGGTCGGTGAGACCGAAGTGCTCGAGGATCCGGTGGGCGGTGGTCTGGTTCTTCGACGTCGCGACCGCCATCGTGCGCCCCGACGCCGACAGGTCGGCCAGGACGTCGGGCATCCCGTCGTAGACCGCGTTCTCCCGCCAGCCGATCTCGGTGTAGCGCTCCCGGTAGGCGCGCATCGCCTCTTCCGCGACCTCGGGGGCGAGCCCCAGGCCGTTGAGGGTGTCGATCATCGGCGGCCCGACGATGCCCGCGACGACCTGCGGATCGGGCTCGGGCGCGTCGACGGCGGCGAGGGCGTGCCGGAAGCTGTTGGCGATACCCGCGAAGCTGTCGGTGATCGTGCCGTCGAGGTCGAAGAGCAGCACGGTGTCAGGATGGCGGGGATCTGGCGGCGTCAACACGCGTCCATCGTGCACGTAAGGTCAATAGACATGACAGCTGGGTCTGGCGTCGCATCCCCATCCGACCCGTCCGATCCGGATCGGCACGGCGATCAGGACGCGGCACCCGGGCTCATCGATTTCGCCGTCAATGTCCGTGGCACTCCACCGCCTTTCGTCCTCGACGCCATCACGCGCGGTCTCGGTGACCTGGCCCGGTATCCCGGCCGCGACGACGAGCGGCGCGCGGTCGCCGCCATCGCCGCCACCCACGGTCGCTCGCCCGACGACGTGCTGCTGCTGTCCGGCGCGGCCGACGGTTTCGAGATGCTCCCCCGCCTCGGCGCGCGCCATGCCGCGCTGATCCAGCCGTCGTTCACCGAACCGGAGATCGCACTCCGTGCCGCGGGCGTGCCGATCACGCAGGTTCCGCTCGACGAGCCGTGGCGCCTGTCCGGGGCGCAGGTGCCCGACACCGCCGACCTGGTGATCCTGGGTAACCCCACCAACCCGACGTCGGTGCTGCACCCGCGGGAGTCGATCGACGCGCTGCGGCGACCGGGACGCATCATCGTCGTCGACGAGGCCTTCGCCGACCTCACCCTCGGGGCCGACGATGAACTCGAGCCGCAGTCGCTGGCATCGTCGGACTGGCCGGACCTCATCGTGATCCGTAGCGTGACAAAGACTTTCGGACTAGCCGGGCTCCGGGCCGGATATCTTCTCGCGGCGCCGGAGATCCTCGCACGACTGCGTGCGGGGCGTCGTCCCTGGGCGCTGTCCACACCCGCGCTGGCCGCCCTGACCGCCTGCCTCGGCGACGAGGGACACCGCTACTGCGCCGAGCAGGCCCGACGGGTCGCGGCCGAGCGCGCCGTGATGGTCGACGAACTGACGCGGATCGGTCTGGTAGTCGTGGCGGAGCCGGCCGCGCCATTCGTCCTCGTCGAGGTACCGCGCGCCACCGAGGTGAAGAAACGCCTCGTCGACCGCGGGTTCGCGGTGCGCAGTTGTGCCAACTTCGTCGGACTCGGCGACGAGCATCTGCGGCTCGCGGTACGTCCGGTCGAGCAGGTCCGCGCGCTGACCGCGGCCATCGAGAAGGTACGAGAGGAGATGAGGGATGGGAACCGGATCGACGTCTGAGGGGATCACCGTCGGGGACGTGGTCGACGCCGTCGAGCGTGCGTATCCGCCGGCGCTCGCCGAGTCCTGGGACGCCGTGGGGCTCGTGTGCGGCGACCGTTCCGAGCCGGTGCGTCGAGTCCTGGCGTGCGTCGACGTGACCGATGCCGTCGTCGACTCGGCCGTCGCCGGGAAAGCGGACCTGGTGATCGCCCATCACCCGCTGCTGATGCGCGGAGTCACGTCGGTGGCCGCCGACACCACGAAGGGGCGCATCGTGCACCGCCTGATCCGCAACGGCATCGCGCTGTTGTCGGCCCACACCAACGCCGACAGTGCGCGACCGGGTGTGTCGGACGCTCTCGCCGACCTGCTCGGCGTCGTCGACACCGTGCCCATCGAACCGAAAGCGGCTGCACCACTGGACAAGTGGGTGGTGATGGTGCCCGAGGGCAACGTCGAACAGGTCAGTGAGGCGATGTTCGCCGCCGGCGCCGGCGCCATCGGCGACTACCGCGACTGCTCGTGGACGGTCGTGGGTACCGGCCAGTTCGAGGCGCAGGAGGATGCGACACCGACGATCGGCGAGATCGGCACCCGCACCCACGTCGACGAGGCGCGGGTGGAGATGGTCGCGAACCGGTCGATCCGCGGGTCGGTGCTCCGGGCGCTGCGCAACGCTCATCCGTACGAGGAACCGGCGTTCGACGTCTTCGAGCTCGCCGACCTCGGCAGCGGCGTGGGTCTGGGCCGGGTCGGTTCGCTGCCCGAGCCGATGACACTGCGTGATTTCACCGGGGTCGTCGCCCGCGCACTGGGCGCACCGTCGGGAATCCGGGCGGCCGGCGATCCGGATGCGCTGGTGCGCACGGTCGCGGTCTGCGGTGGGGCCGGCGACTCGCTGCTCGGGCGTGTGCGCGGGCTCGACGTGGACGTCTATGTGACCGGCGACCTACGCCACCATCCCGCCGACGAGAGTCTGCGCGACGGCGGGCCGGCACTCGTCGACGCCGGACATTGGGCCACCGAGTTCCCCTGGTGCGCGCAGGTTGCGGAGCTGGTCCGCACCGAATGCGACGTGCCGGTGGTGGTGTACGACACGCCGACCGACCCGTTCGGGCTGCACAGCTTCGGGTGAGTGGTGCAGGACTTCCTGACAAAGACCATCCGCCCGCCGGAACGCCGGGACCAGCCGCGTACGGTAGGGGGACTTCAGAACTTCAGAGAGAGGAGGCCGCAATGAAAGTCGACGCCGGAGTGCAGCGACTGTTGCTCGATCTCGCGGACTCCGATGCCGAGATCAACCGACTCGAGCATCGCCGCAAGAACTTGCCCGAGAACGCCGAGATCGCCGAGCAGGAGAAGGCGATCGACGCTGCCCGTGACGATCTGGTGCGCGCGGAGATCTCCGCCGAGGACCTGGGCCGCGAATACCGCCGCATCGAGTCCGAGGTGACCGGGATGGCCAACCGCGAGGCCAAGGACTCCAAGCAGCTCGCCGCCGGTGGGTTGGCGCCCAAGGCATTGTCGGAGCTGCAGCACGAACTCGCCGGACTCGGACGCCGTCGCGCGGCCTTCGAGGAGGAGATGCTGACCCTCATGGAGCAGCAGGAGGCCGTCGAAGCCGAGCGCGACCGCGCCGCCGCGACGATCTCGCACCTCGAGGAGAAGATTGCCGACACCCGGGTCCGCCGGGATCAGTCGCTCGCCACCATCGAAGAGGACCTGACGCGCGCCCACGAGAAGCGGGACACGTTGGCCGCGGAGATCGACGCCGACCTGCTGGCCGTCTATGACAAGCAGCGGGCCAACGGTCGCATCGGCGCAGGACTCCTGCGCGCACGACGCTGCGGTGCCTGCCGCATGGAACTCGACCGCGGCACCATCGCCTCGATCAGCGCGGCATTGTCCGATGAGGTCATCCGCTGCGAGGAATGCGGCGCGATCCTCGTGCGGACCGCCGAATCGGGGATCTGACACCCGTGGGCGAGAAGTCCCCGTCCTGGCAGGGGCAGCGGAGTTCACCGACCCGGTTCATCCTGCTGCGCCACGGCCAGACGGCGCTGTCGGTGGATCGCCGGTACTCCGGGCGCGGCAATCCCGCGCTGACCGCGGAGGGGGTGCGCCAGGCCCGCGCGGCGGCCCAACGGGTTCAGCGCGAGGAGGGCATCTCGGCGATTGTGACCTCACCGCTGAGCCGCGCCCGCGCCACCGCCGAGGAGGTCGCCGCGGTGACCGGGGTCGACGTCGTCGAACATCCCGGACTCATCGAGAACGACTTTGGCGAGTGGGAGGGCCTGACCTTCCTCGAAGCGTCCGAACGGCATCCGGAGATCCATCGCGAATGGCTGTCCGACATCACCGTGCCCGCGCCGGGCGGTGAGAGCTTCGCTCAGGTCGCCGAGCGCGTCGCAGAGACGAAAGACGATCTGCTGCAGCGGTATCCGGGGCAGACGGTCGTGATCGTCTCGCACGTCACCCCGATCAAGCTGATGTTGCGTGAGGCGCTGGGTGTCGGTCCGGAGCTGTTGTTCCGTCTCCACCTCGACCTCGCGTCGGTGTCGATCGCCGAGTTCTTCCCCGACGGCGGTTCCGTCGTGCGTCTGGTCAACGACGCCGCGCACTGGCACTGACGGCTGCACATCGAATTACGACCCTGCCGTATCCTGGGTTCCGCGAACGAGTCGGCCGGGCGGCCGCGGTGAGCGGAACGGGCGGGAGGCCGTCACGCCGCGCACCGAGGAAAGTCCGGACTCCACAGAGCAGGGTGGTTGCTAACGGCAACCCGGGGTGACCCGCGGGACAGTGCCACAGAGAACAGACCGCCGGCCGTCAGGCCGGTAAGGGTGAAACGGTGCGGTAAGAGCGCACCAGCGGCGCGGGTGACCGCGCCGGCTCGGTAAACCCCACCCGGAGCAAGGCCGAAGCATGCACCTCGCGGTGCGTGTGCGCGGGCGTTATGAGGGCTGCTCGCCCCAGCCCGCGGGTGGGCCGCTCGAGGTACCCGGCGACGGTGTGCCCAGATGGATGGTCGCCGCCCGCGACGGTCGAGAGACCTCGCGGGTACAGGATCCGGCTTACGTGCCGACTCGTTCGCCCTCGGCCCGCGCGCTCCGGTTTCGACCGCGCTCACGCGCGCTCCGGTTTCGACCGCGCTCACGCGCGCTAGGGTTCGAGACGTGACGCGCTTCCTCTTCGCCCCCGACATCGACTTCGCCGGTATCCGCGATCAGCTCGGGGTGGACGAGTCCTATGGCGACGACGCGCTCGCCGAGGCCCGCGACGCCGTCGACCGATTCGCGGATGCGCGTGAGGACCATACCGACGTCCCGTTCGTCACCATCGACCCGCCGACGTCGCGCGATCTCGACCAGGCCGTCCACCTCGCCACCGACGGTGACGGCTTCGTCGTCGACTACGCCATCGCCGACGTCGCGGCCCTGGTGATCCCCGAGGGCGCACTCGATCAGGAGAGCCGACGCCGCGGGACCACCGTGTACTTCCCGGACGGTTCGGTGCCGCTGCATCCGCGGGAACTGTCCGAGGGCAGCGGATCGCTTCTGCCCGAACAAGTTCGGCCGTGCGTGCTCTGGACGATCCGCGTCGCGGGGGACGGGACGGTCACCGACGTCCGGGTGCGGCGAGCGCGGATTCGATCCGTGGCCCGGTTCGACTACGCCGGGGTCAGCGCCGACGCCGAGGCCGGGCGCCTGCACCCGTCGATCGCGGCGCTGCCGGCTTTCGGTGAGCTGCGGCAGAACGTGGCGATGGACCGCGGGGCCGTCGAACTCGATCTGCCGGACCAGCAGGTGTCCCGTACGGATGCGGGCTGGCGGCTCGATCTCGAACCCCACACCCCGGCCGACATGTGGAACTCCCAGCTCTCGCTGCTGGCCGGGATGTGCGCGGGCACGATCATGGCCGACGCGGGCATCGGACTGTTGCGGACGCTACCGCCCGCCGATCCCGAGGCGGTCGAGGATCTGCGCGCCGCCGCGACGGCGCTCGGCGTCGAATGGCCCGAGGGCATGGCGGTGGGTCGGTTCCTGGCTGGCCTGCCCGGAGACCGGCCGAGCACACTCGCCATCCAGTCGGCAGCGAGCGGACTCATGCGGGGCGCCAACTATCTCGCGCTCGACGGCTCGGACGAGGCGCGTGCCATTCCGCACGACAAGAAGCAGCACGCCGCCATCGCCGGTCTCTACGCCCATGTCACCGCGCCGCTGCGTCGACTCGGCGACCGGTTCGCCACCGAGGTCTGCCTCGCGGTCACCGCGGGTGAGGAGGTACCCGAGTGGGTGATTCGAGCCCTGCCGACACTGCCGAAGATCCTCCGCTCCGCCGACACGCTGGGTGCCACCGCCGACCGCGCGAGCATCGACCTCGCCGAGGCCGTCATCCTCGGCGACCGCGTCGGCGAACGTTTCGACGCGGTCGTCATGTCGGCCGCCACCGAACGCAAGCCCGCCCAGATCTTTATCGCCGACCCGCCGGTCATCGCAGGATGCGAGGGCGACCTCCGACCGGGGACCAGGCTCGACGTCGAGTTGGTGACCGCCGACGAGATGACGCGGAAGGTCGGGTTCCGGCCCGTGTAGGGCGCTTCTCCCGCGGGAGCGTTTACCGCGCGCGTGACCGTTTCCCGCCCGCGGGTGCTAGCCAATAAGCGGGAAGTAATCAGTCCCGCGGGAGAAAAATGCTTGCGCGGGAGGTGATCTCACCAGGCCTTCGTGGCTCGTCGCTTGCGCTCCTCGAACCTCAGGCAGCGGGGGCGGGGCGGGTCAGAGGTCCTTGGCGGCCTTGCGGTACTCGGCGACGGCGCGGTAGGCATCGGCTTCGAGGCGGGCGTCGAGTCGGCCGACGATGAACATGTCGGCGGCGGCGAGCTTTTCGTCGGCGACGATCGCGGCAAGGTGCGCGCGATTGATGCGGATGTCGTTGAAGTCGCCGAGGGCGGACTGGATCTTCTTGGCGACCGCGCCGATTTCGCGGTACTTCTTCTTGTTCAACGGCTCGGCCGCATCGATGCTGTAGCGCAACCGCTTTGCGCGTTTGCGGATCTTGTGGAGCTGTTCCTGCCATTCGACCGAACCCTCGGTGAGGTCGGCGAGATCGGCCTGGGCTTTGCGGATGTGCTTGCGGCTCTTTGCGATCGCCTGATCGACGACGGCGGTTGCGGGGAGTTCGGCGTCAGGTCCGGGTGGGGGAGAGGCGAGCAGGGCGTCGATGGAGTCGAGAAGGGTGAAGTAGCGCTTCGACGACATCGCGGCGTGCGCGGCGCGGATCGCCCGGTCATGGTTGCGGGTCTCGGCGCCGGCCAGGGCGGCGAGCAGTTCCGGGGAGGCGTTCTCCCCGCGGAGCAGGGACTGGTCGAGTTCGAGTTGCACCTCGGAATCGCGTGCGTCGCCGAGGATTCGGGCGAGCAGCTTGAGTTCGGCGCCGATGTGGGCGGTGCGCTCGGCGTCGAGCACCGTGGGGTAGCCCGACAGCACGCTGCGCAGCCGGCGGCACGACACCCGCATCTGGTGCACGGCATCCTCGGCATCCTCACGCACGAGCGGGTCGTAGGCGATCAGGCTGTTGCGGTGCAACGCGATGTCGGTGATGACGAGCTCGAGTGCGTTGGGGCGCTTGGAGAGTCGCGGCTTGTGGACGGTCGGGGTCGAGCCGATGGCACGCGCCAGCTTCGACGCACTCGACGCCGATCGGCCGCCGCCCGCGCGCAGGGCCTTGTCCGCGGCCTTGAGCAACTTGGTGGTGCCGCCGGACAGGAGTTCGAATTCCCACTCCGCCCACTGCTGGGAGTGTCCGCCCGGCAGCAGGGACTGCGCGGTGACGAGGTCCTCGGCGAGTTCGGCGAGCGGCTCGTCGTCGACGCCGAGCAGACGCGTCACCGTGCGCGTGGTGGAGATGACGGCAACCGGGTCCAGCTTGCGACACCGGGTGATCGCGAGGACCGGCGTAACGAGGGCCTCGGGGATCTCTCCGTCGGCCGGCGCCTCGTCGAAGCCGACCTGGAGCTCTCGACGTGCGCCGGGGATGTCGGTGGGGCGCTTGAGATGCCAGCCCTGATCGGTGCCACCGGTGCGGCGTCGCATGGTGATCTTGTTGCCGGCGAGGTCGAGGTTCTCGGTGTCGAAGTAGGTGGCGTCGAGCGAGAACGTCTCGGGTTCGGTCGCCGACACGACCCCCGGGAGCGCCCGCAGGTCCGGGGCCACGTGGCCGGGGTCCACGTCGAACTTGAGTTCCACCTCGACCTGCTCGGATGCGGCCACCTTATCCTCCTGACGCCGACGACACGGTCCAGCTGACCCGAGTCTAGTGACCGCGGGGCCGGCGACTCCTCCTCATACGGCGAAGCGGTCGGTCGCTTCGATGAGGTGGTGTTTGATGCCGGCCTCGAAGGAGGCGTGCCCGGCGTCGTCGACGATGCGGAGATCGGCGGCCGGCCAGGCGCGGTGGAGGTCCCACGCGCTGCGCATCGGGCAGACGACGTCGTAGCGGCCCTGGACGATGACACCGGGGATGTGCGCGATGGCGTCGATGTTGTCGAGTAGCTGCCCGTCGTCGAGAAAGCCGTGATTGACGAAGTAGTGGTTCTCGATCGACGCGAAGGCCAGATCGAAGCGAGCGGCCTCGTCCGGGTCGGACGGAGCCGACTCGTCGGGGCGGGGGAGCAGATAGCTGGTGGCCTGTTCCCAGCCGGTCCACGCGCGCGCCGCAGCGCGGGCGACGTCGCGGTCGTCGGAGGTCAGCAGCCGGTGATAGACGGCGACCAGGTCTCCGTCTCGCTCGTTCTCCGGGATCGGCTCGAGGTAGGTCTCCCAGACGTCGGGGAAGATGTGCGCGGCGCCGCCGTTGTAGTACCAGTCGATCTCGCTGCGGCGCAGCAGGAAGATGCCGCGCAGCACCAGTTCGGTGACGCGGCCGGGATGCGTCTGTGCATAGGCGAGGCCCAGCGTCGAACCCCAGGAGCCGCCGAATACCTGCCAGCGGTCGATGCCGAGATGGGTACGGAGCTTCTCCATATCGGCGATGAGGTGAGGCGTGGTGTTGACGCTCAGGTCCGCGCCGTCGGCGATGTGCGGACGGGACTGTCCGCAGCCGCGCTGATCGAACAGCACGATCCGATACTTCGCGGGATCGAAGAAGCGTCGTTGCGCCGGCGATGTGCCACCACCCGGCCCGCCGTGCACGAAGACCACAGGCTTGCCGTCGGGATTCCCCGACGTCTCCCAATAGATCTGCTGGCCGTCACCCACATCGAGGTGACCGGACTCGTAGGGCTCGATCTCCGGGTAGAAGTCACGCATGGTCATCGAGCCTAGGCGCAACCGGGATTCCGTAGAAGTTGTGGGGATATGG
>NZ_JALPSY010000042.1:0-20922 GCF_023218005.1 Gordonia sp. C13 | reverse complement strand
GACGCGGTACCGCTTGGTGCGGGCGGTGGCCCCGCCGATGAGCGCGACTTTGCTCTTGGGTACGCCGAGATGTGAGGCGAGCAGCTCGGCGACCGCCTTGTTGGCACGCCCCTCGGTGGCGGGTTCGCGAACGTAGATGGTGAGGGCTCCGTCGGGTCCGGCCTCCACCAGCGGACCCTTGCTGCTCTTCGGCTTGACGGTCACCACGACCTGCTGCGACATCGATTTCCCCGATTCGTAGTTTGTCACTCCGGCAGGCCCCCCACGGGCTACTGCCAGTCCCTGGATCTGGTTCCCACCCGAAGATCCATGCGCTGCAAACGATCTGCGACGACGGTCACCGCGCCTTCGGCATTTTGTACCCGACCGCGCACCAGCAATGCCGGTGCGGTCTGTGCCAGTACACGGTACCGCGCCCAGAGGCCGACGGAACACACCACGTTGACCATTCCGGTCTCGTCTTCGAGATTGATGAAGGTCACGCCGGAGGCCGTTGCAGGTCGTTGGCGGTGTGTCACCGCCCCACCGATCAGTACGCGTGCACCGTCGGGCACCGACAGCAACCGGTCCGCCGCCACCACCCCCATCGCATCGAGCCGAGGGCGCAGGAACTGCGTCGGATACGACTTCGGGGTGATGCCGGTGGCCCAGGCGTCGGTGGCCGCCAGTTCGATGTCGGACAGACCGGGCAGCGTCGGCGTGGCACCCGCCGAGCGGAGTTCCAGCTGGTCATCGCGGACGGTCGCGGCCGCACCGGCCTCCCAGAGCGCCTGGCGCCTACTGAGACCGAAACCGTCGAATGCCCCGGCCCCGGCGAGACCCTCGAGTTCCTTGGCGCTCAACGCGGCCCGACGGGAGACATCGGTGATGTCGGTGTACGGTCCGTCGGCGCGCCGGTCGACGATCCGCTGGGCCGCCTCCTCCCCGACCCCGCGCACCTCGTCGAGCCCCAGCCGCACATCGAGGCCCTCGTTCTCCAGCGTCGCGTGCGCCAGGGAGGCGTTGATGTCGGGACGATGAACCGCGACCCCGTGCCGTCGGGCGTCGGCGACCAGCGTCTGCGGCGAGTAGAAACCCATCGGTTGGGCCCGCAGCAGCGCCGCGCAGAACGCGGCCGGGTGATGCAGCTTGAACCACGACGAGTAGAAGACCAGCGAGGCGAAACTCTGCGAATGACTCTCCGGGAAGCCGAAGTTGGCGAACGCGGCCATCTTCTCGAAGATGCGGTCGGCGGCGTCCCCGGTGATGCCGTGGAGCTCTTCCATCCCGGCATAGAAGCGTTTGCGCAGGCGTTCCATCTTCTCCGGCGACCGTTTGGAGCCCATCGCCCGACGCAGCTGGTCGGCCTCGGAGGCGTCGAAGCCCGCGACGTCGACGGCCAGCTGCATCAACTGTTCCTGGAACAGCGGCACCCCCAGCGTCCGCTCGAGGGCCTTGTGCATCGACGGGTGTTCGACGGTGACCGGCTCGTCTCCGTTGCGTCGCTTGACGAAGGGATGCACCGAACCACCCTGGATGGGACCGGGACGGATCAGCGCCACCTCGACGACCAGGTCGTAGAAACAACGCGGTTTCAGCCGCGGCAGGGTCGCCATCTGGGCGCGGGACTCCACCTGGAACACGCCGACCGAGTCGGCGCGGCACAGCATCTCGTAGACTGCCGGTTCGGCGAGGTCGAGTGTGGCGAGATCGACCTCGATGCCCTTGTGCTCGGCGACCAGATCGATCGCGTAGTGCAGCGCCGAGAGCATCCCGAGACCGAGCATGTCGAACTTGACCAGCCCGATGGCCGCGCAGTCGTCCTTGTCCCACTGCAGCACGCTGCGGTTCTCCATCCGCGCCCACTCCGTGGGGCAGACGTCGGCGATGGGCCGGTCACAGATCACCATGCCACCGGAGTGGATGCCCAGATGCCGTGGCATGCCCAGGATCTCACCGGCCAGATCGGTCACGTCGGAAGGCGCGGTGTCCGGGGACTTGGCCCAGGCGTCCTGCTGCCCGGGCGCATACCCCAGCGCCCGCGCCATGTCCCGGATCGCCGAGCGGCCGCGATAGGTGATGACGTTGGCCACCTGGGCGCTGCGATCCCGGCCGTACCGGCGGTAGACGTACTGAATGGCCTCCTCACGACGGTCGGACTCGATGTCGATGTCGATGTCGGGTGGCCCGTCGCGCTCTGGGGCGAGGAACCGCTCGAACAGCAGCTTGTTGGCGACCGGGTCGACGTTGGTGATCCCCAACGCGTAACAGACCGCCGAGTTGGCGGCACTCCCCCGGCCCTGACACAGGATGCCGTCGGCCTTGCAGAAGTCGACGATGTCGGCGACGACGAGGAAATAGCCGGGGAACGTGAGGGTTTCGATGATGGCCAGTTCGTGTTCGATCTGCCGGTAGGCCTGCGGATGTTCGACCGGTGTGCCGTATCGACGCCGGGCGCGGGTCATGGTGAGTTCGCGCAGCCAGCTGGCCTCCGTGTACCCCTCCGGCACGTCGAAAGGCGGCAACTCCGGTGCGATCAGACCGAGCTCGAAGGCGCAGTCGGCGGCGATGCCGACCGCGTTGTCGATCGCGTCGAGGTGCGCGGGCATCAACCGGGCCATCTCGTCTCCGCTGCGCAGGTGTGCGCCGGCGACACCCGGCATCCAGCCGGCGATGGTCTCGATGTCGGTGCGTGCCCGTACCGCCGCCATCGCCATCGCCAGCCGGCGGCGTCGGGGTGCGGCGAAGTGCGCACCGGTGGTCGCAACCGTCGGCACCCCGACCCGGGCGGCGAGACCGGCGAGCACACCGTTGCGTTCGTCGTCGTCGGGCATGCCCTGTGCGGTGAGTTCGAGGACGACGTTGCCGTGGCCGTAGGTCTCGATCATCTCCCGCAGCGCGATCTCCGCGGCCGGGACGCCGCCGCGGTCCAGCGCACGCCGGACCGCACCCTTCCGGCAACCGGTGAGGACCAGCCAGTGTCCGTCGCCCGCACCGGCCAGCGCGTCGCGGTCGTAGCGCAGCAACCCCTTTTCACCCGCCACCATGTGCGCCTCGGCGATGGTCCGCGACAACCGCCGGTAACCCTCCCCGTCGCGCGCGAGGACCAGCAGATGTTCTCCCGGCGGATCGTTGAGGCCGGTCCGGGCGATGTCGGGTTCCAGCGACAGCTCGGCACCGAAAACGGTCGGCATCGCGAACTCGCGGGCGGCCTCGGCGAACCGGACGATGCCGTAGAAGCCGTCGTGATCGGTGACGGCCAGTGCCTGGAGTCCGAGGCGTTCGGCCTCCTCGACCAGTTCCTCCGGCATCGACGCGCCGTCGAGGAAGCTGTACGAGCTGTGGGCGTGGAGTTCGGCATAGGCCACCGACGACGAGCCGCGCGCGATGTCCTCCGCCTGGTAGGCGCCGCGTTTGCGCGACCAGGCCGGGCTGTCGCCGCCGTCGCCCGGGAACATCGCGTGGTCGCTGTCGTCGGGCCCGAAGGCCGTGCCCGGTCGCCCGCCGTCGGGCGCGCGACCGGAGAGCACCCGCTCCATCTCCGACCACGTCGGTGGTCCCTGATCCCAGCCCACCCGAACAGTCTATCGAACAGATTTTCGAATGACCATCTCCATTCCACACCTGGAAGTCATTGCGCTCGGGACAGGTAAGTGCAACTCTGAGTACCAGACAGATTCCAACTCCCATCCAGGGGGACGAGGACATCAAGTGGGCCTCACGCCCGCTCACATGATGGGATCCCTACATGACCAGCTACTTCATCACCGGAGGCAGCGGATTCATCGGCCGACGCGTCATCGATCGACTCCTGACCGTCGACCCAGGCGCGACCATCCACGCCCTGGTGCGCGAATCCTCCCGATCGGCGTTCGACGCCCTGCTCGACGAGCTCGGCGCCACCGGCCGGGTGACCCCGGTCGTCGGGGATCTGACCAGCCCGGGTCTCGGGCTCGACGCGCATGACCTGCCGGAGTTCGACCACGTGGTCCACCTCGCCGCGATCTACGACATGGCCGCCGACGCCGAGTCACAGCGCGCGGCCAACGTCATCGGCACCTCTCGCGTCGCCGACTTCGCCATCGCCCACGACGCCCTGTTCCACCACGTGTCCTCGGTCGCCGTGGCCGGCGATCACCGCGGCCGGTTCACCGAAACCGATTTCGAGGTCGGCCAGGGCTTTCCGACGGCGTACCACCGGACCAAGTTCGAGGCGGAGCGGGTCGTCCGCGAACGCGAGGGCCTGCGGTGGCGGGTGTACCGGCCCTCTATCGTGGTCGGCGACTCGCGAACCGGCGAGATGGACAAGATCGACGGCCCCTACTACTTCTTCGGTCACCTCACCGCGCTCGGCCATCTGCCGTCGAAGTTGCGGTTGCCGATGCCCGACCTCGGGAAGCTCAACATGGTGCCCGTCGACTTCGTCGCCGCCGCGATGGTCGCGCTCATCGCCGTGGACCCCGAACGCAGCGGGCTGGTGTTCCACCTCGGCGACCGACGTTCGCTGACCACCACCGAGATGTACAACGCACTCGCCCCGGCGTTCGGGGCACCTCGCGGTTTCGACGTCATCCCGCACTCGGTGGTCGAGCCCGCGCTGGCCCTGTCGGCCATGGGACCCGCTCGCGTCGGCCGCAATCTTCTTGCCGCCCAACAGGGTATCCCGTCGGCGCTGCTCGACGCGGTGTCGTTGCCGGTGGACTTCTCCTCCGACGCCACCCTCGCCGTCCTCCACGAGCACGGGATCAGCGTTCCCGACTTCACCGAGTACGCACCCGGCCTGTGGCAGTACTGGTCGGCCCACCTCGATCGCTCCCGCAACCGGCGCCGTGACCCCCGGGGTCCGCTGGTGGGCAAGAACATCCTGATCACCGGCGGGTCGAGCGGTATCGGCAAGGCCACCGCCCGGATGTGTGTCGCCCGCGGCGCCAATGTGATGATCGTGGCCCGGTCTGCCGAGGAACTCGATGCCGCCGCAGACGAATTGAATTCGACGACCAGCAAGAAGGGCATCCCACCGGGTCGTGCGGTGGCCTACCAGTGCGACATCACCGACGAGGAATCGGTCAACGCGCTGGTCAAGTCGGTGCTCGCCGAGCACGGTCACGTCGACGTGCTGGTCAACAACGCCGGCCGGTCCATCCGGCGCGCCACCGTGAACTCGGTGCAGCGCTCGCACGATTACCACCGGGTCATGGCGGTCAACTACTTCGGCGCGGTCAACCTCATCCTCGGACTCCTGCCGCACATGGTGGCCCGGAGGTCGGGACATGTGGTCAACGTGACCTCGATCGCGGTGCAGTCCCGCGGACCGCGCTTCGGTGCCTACGCGGCGTCGAAGGCGGCGTTGGAGGCGTTCAGCGACGTCACCGGCACCGAGACCGTCTCCGACCACGTCACGTTCTCCAATGTGCGTCTGCCGCTGGTGAAGACGCGAATGATCTCACCCACCGAGGCCTACGAGAACCAGCCCGGCACCTGGGATGTGGACAAAGCCGCGGCCCGCGTGTTGCACGCGATCGTCGACCGGCCCAAGCGGGTCAGCTCGGTCGTCGGGACGATCGCCGAGATCGGGCACCGCTTCACCCCTGATCTGACCACCCGCATCCTGCATCAGGAGTATCTGCTGTTCGGTGAGTCGGCGGCGGCGATGGGGCGGGCCCGCCGTTCGGGTGGGCGCGACGCGTGATCGACACCCCATACCTCGAGGTCGACGTCGACCGCCTCGACCACAACCTCGCCACCCTCGCCGGAGCAGCCCGAAGCCTCGGGGTCGACGTGCGGCCGCACGCCAAGACCCACAAGTGCGCCGAGATCGCCCGCCTGCAGATCGAGCACGGCGCGGTCGGCCTGACCGTGGCGACCATCGGCGAGGCCGAGGCCTTCGCCGACGCCGCGGAGATCACCGGGTGCACCGACATCTTCATCGCGTACCCGTTGTGGCCGACCGCCGGTCAGGCAGCTCGGCTGCGCGCCCTCGCCGAGCGGGTCACCCTCCGACTGGGGATCGATTCCCTCGCCGGCGCACGGCATCTCGCGTCGGCGGTGGGTTCGGCGCCCATACAGGTGCTCGTCGAGGTCGACTCCGGCCAGCACCGCACCGGCGTCACCCCCGAACTGGCCGGTTCGGTCAGCGCCGCGGGTGCCGCGGAGGGACTCGACGTGATCGGCGTGTTCACCTTCCCGGGCCACTCCTATGGTCTCGGGGACACCCGACGCGACGCCGCCGCTCAAGAGCTGGCTGCACTGGCGACGGCGGCCGACGGGTTGCGCACCAACGGAATCGAACCGCGCATACGCAGTGGCGGCTCGACCCCGACGGTCGGCCTGCTCGACGCCGAGCAGGCGAACGTCCTGACCGAGATCCGGCCCGGCGTGTACCCGTTCAACGACGCACAGCAGGTGGAGATCGGCTCGTGCGGCTTCGGCGACGTCTCGTTGACCGCGGTCGCGACCGTGGTGCGCCGTGACAACCACCGGATCGTCCTCGACGCGGGCAGCAAGATCCTCGGCGCCGACCGCGCCCCCTGGGCCACCGGGTACGGCCGGCTCCTCGATCATCACGACGCCCGCATCGTGATGCTGTCGGAACATCATGCGGTGGTGGAGTTCCCGGCCGGGGCGTCCGACGAGCGCATTCCCGGTATCGGGAGTTTCGTCCGCGTGGTGCCGAATCACGTGTGCAACGCGGTCAACCTCGTCGACGAACTGGTGGCGATCGACGGCTCGGACACCCGCTGGCCGGTCATCGCGCGGGGACGGAACAGCTGACTCTCATCCGACCCGAACACCTTTCGACGCAAGGTACTTTCGCGCACGCCCGAACTTGCGGTCTGTCGAAAATGCGTACCACTGTGTATGCAGATCCAATTCGTGTACGAGGTCACGGAACCGACGAAAGGCACCACGACCTTCGATCGCCCGCTCTAACTGGACCCGCAACTGCGGATCGCTCTGCCGTTCGGTGAAGTCCGCCATGTCCTGCCAAGCATCGGGAGATCCGATGCATTCGAACGCAAGCCAGCGATCTGGGTCATCTTCTACGTCGACGCTGTTGCCCTCCCCGACCATGTCCGGATCCATCAACTCGTCGTTGTAGACGTCGCCCGTCTGTAGGTCGATGTAGCCGCCCGCCGAGCGGTTCGGATCGGTCTCCATCTCACCGCACAGCATCTCCAGATCCACCGGGACGACGCGGCCAGGCAGTGGTTCACGGCGGAGACACGCCAGCAGGTCCGCGGCCAGTTCGGCGTCGCCGGGCAGGCCACGGCGCGTCAGCCTGTTGACGATCGACAGCGCCACGGGCTCAACGCGTTCACGTAACGACTCGAGCGCCGCGGGGATTCCGGCTCCGATCTGCTGAAGGACATCGTCGACCTCGCAACCGTCGACCGCGTCGAGAAAGCGGGTGGCGTCCGACGTAGCGATCGCGGCCCGCACCTCCGCCAGGTCGACCTCCTTGATCACACGCTGTTCGGGCCACAGAGCGGCCAACATCGGGTGTGGGCTGCCGGGGCGCCGAGGTGCTCGATTTCTACCGTCTTCATCTGCCCATCGACGCCCGTACTGATCAGGGATGTCGCCCCAGCCCCAATTCGGAAGTGGGCTGTCGGGCCGGAACCCGAACACCTCCACGGGATCCACCTTCTGCGTGGCCACCGAACAGCAATGCGTCCAGTCGTCACCCAGATCGAAGACGTACCGGAACTCGCTTCCGGGCTTCACGAGCCGGACCACCTTGGCCGAGTCGATGTCCACCACCTCCCGGAGCGGACCGTGGCTTCCTCCGGTCATCTCAGCAGCCGTCTCGAGGTCGGTGACCACACGTCCGTCGTCAAGAGTGAACATCGACAGGTGCGCGAGGTCCCACCGCGCGAACGCGGTGTTGATGGAGAACGCGAGATCGATGAAGGTGTGCGATGGCCCGATCGCGAAGACCCTTCCCGGATACGGCCATAGTTCCTGCCCCCGTCCGCCGAGCAGTTCCACTGTCACTGACAACCAGGTTCGTGCCATGCGACCGAGGGTGCCACCGCGACCTCGATCCGTCAGCCCGACGAAACCGGTTCACTCGTAGACCCCTTCGACGATCCACTCCCCGCCGCGATAACAGAGCAGCAGGGCACGTGAGTCGTCGAGCAGGACCTGTGCCCGGGCGGTCAGCTCCGTGGCCCCCTCCGCGGATGCCCGTTCCATGCCGACCGGCCACGGGCCGGCCCACCAGCACAGTCCCCAGCTCGCCTTTCGACCTTTCCCGCGACCCGGCGACCCCGACAGCCGGATGGTCACCGGTTCGGCGGTGAACGCTCCCCGCTCGGTCACCCGCACCGGCTGACCGAGTGCGTCGAGCACGCTGATCGCCGTCTCCACCAGCACGGTCGGGGTGGGTTGCGGCAGGTGGCCCGGCCACGGCGCGGAGGGGTCGCGGCGCGGTGTCCGTTCATCACCGAGGGACACCATCGTGATTCGTTCGGCCGGACCGCGGCCGCCGCTGAGCACCGGGATGCGCACGGCATCACCCCCCAGCAGGCCTTGGATGCGAACCAGGGAGCGTCGGGCGCGTTCTTCGACGTCCGGGTCGACCGCCGAGCCACCGGTGAGGGTGTCCGAGAGCTGGTAGTGCAGGGAACCGGCCTCGACGACCTCCACCGGCTCCAGCCGCAGGCGCACGATCGGCGAGTCGGGGCGGGTGTCCTTGGCCTGGCCTCTCGCCCGTCCGTTCCCCCGTCGGCCACCGGTCAGCCAGCCCTCCAGCTGCCATCGGATGCGGTCCGCGGTGGTCTCCGGGGTCAGCGGCTGCGCACAGTTCCACGTCCGCGAATGTTGCTGTCCGCGTTCGGTGGTCGCCTCGATGGTGAGTCGGGTGCAGGCAACGGCGGCGTCGCGCAGGCGCCGGTGGAGCTTCTCGGCGAGGGTACGGCCGATGAACGCCGCGGCGTCGATGCGGTCGACGGGCGGATCGCAGGTGTGGTCGACGTCCAGTTCTGCCGGTAGGTGGCGGCCCGACGGCACTCGACCCGGCAACGCGTTGGCCAGACGGTGCGCGAGCACCGCGTCCCGGGCGAAACGGGTCGCCACGTCGGCGATGTCCATCTCGGCGAATGCGCCGATGGTGCCGATCCCCAGGCGCCGCAACAGATCCACCAGCTCGGCACGCGACGGATCGCTCATGCTCGGTTCGAGGGCGAGGTCGGCGATGGGCCGGTCGGCGAGATAGGCCCGGTCCCCGCCCGGCTCCACCTGATGGCCGCGCCGCGCGGCGAGGACCGCAGTGAAGATCTCGTCGGCGATGCCGACCTGCGATTCGATGCCGCAGGCCGACACGATGTCGACGAGTGCCTCGGCGAGTGCCTCCATGCCGCCGAAGTAGCGCGCCGCCCGGTCTCCGGGGATCACCAGCAGACCGGGCCGGAGCACCTCGAGGGTCGGGATCACCTCGGCCACCGCGGCCACCACCGGATCGAACAGCCGACCGTCGCGGACCTCGTCGGCCGCGACGACGGTCATCTCCGGGCAGAGTGCCTGCGCCTGGCGTTTGCGCATGCCGCGTCGGACGCCGACGGCCCGGGCGGTGGACGAGCAGGCCACCACCCGATTCGCCGACAGCACCGCCACCGGATGCAGCGGCGGCAGATCGGCCTCGGCGGCCGCCGCCATCGCCGGCCAGTCCGGGCACCAGAGCGCAAGGGTCCGCCTGGTGGGTTCCTGCCGTGTCATCAGTTCGCGACCGCGAGGACCGGACGAGTGCTCGTCGTCGAGACCATCTCCACCGAGCGATCGGCCCCCTGACCTCGCGCCAGGAGATCGACCTCGGTGCTCTGCGTCTGCCGGCCGCGTCCCGATGCCGTGACCTGCAGTCTCATCCCGCCGATGCGGCCGTAACCGCTGCGTGCGGAGTCGAGGTCGGTGGCGCCGGACAACAACGGACTGTGCCGGTAGGTGAGCACCCGCGCCTCGATGTTCAGCTGCGCACCCGGCCAGGTGCCCCCGGCGACCAGCAGGACCGACGACTGCTTGCGGACGCGGCCCATCACCACGCGTGCCCGCGACGGGGGCACCGCATCCGCCGTACCCGGCCCCACACGGCCGAGCACCACCAGGTCCATGCCGTCGAGTAGGACGGCGGCCACCTCCACCGGATCGATGCCGGGGTCGGGGATGGTGGCGATGCGCGAGAGGTCCGCACCCATCTCCACCGCCGAGAGCAGGCTCAGCCGGGGCATCCCGACGATCCCGACCTGGCCGCCCGCACGGGTGACCGACGCGATCATCGCGACCAGCAACGAGTTGGCGCCGTCGAACCGGGCGACCGTACCGCGCGGAATCCCGTTGTGCGGCAATATCTCCGACAACGGCTCCGGAATCGGCAGCACGCCGGCGGCCGGGTCGCGGGTCTCCACCACAGGCCGGTCGGGGCGTCCGGACATCGCCGCCATGCGTCGGCGGAGTCCGGCCAATTCATCCGTACGGGACGACACATCCATGACACGGGACGACACATCCATGACACTCTCCAGTCGCGTGGTGGTACTCGAGCGAGCCGGGAAGGTGCTGCGCCATCTGGTCCTCGAACCGCTGCGGGAATGATCCGAGAGGGTGATCTCGTCCGCCGATCATTCGAACATTGTTTCGATAACCAAAGAGTAGAACCACCCACCGACAAGCGTCAACCGACGCCCATCGGCGACCCACGAACAGGTGTAACACGTTGCACTGGCGCAACTTTCGCCACAGACCCCGAGGTGCGAACACCAACCCCGCTGCCTGAGGTGAGAGGAGCGCAAGCGACGAGCCACGAAGGCCTGGTGACGTCATCTCACCAGGCCTTCGTGGCTCGCTTCGCTCGCACCTCAGGCAGCGGGGGCAGCTCGCTTCGCTCGCACCTCAGGCAGCGGGGGCAGCTCGCTTCGCTCGCACCTCAGGCAGCGGGGGCAGCTCGCTTCGCTCTCGCACCTCAGGCAGCAGAGAGTCAGAACAGGGTGAGCGCGTGCTGCAGCTCGGGTGCGGCCACCGACCCGGGCGATCCCGCGTCCGAGCCGGACTGCCGCAGACCACCGGAGCCCGCCAGCCCATGCTGCTGCACCAAGGGCTGCATCCGCTCCCGCAGCCACGACGAGTACTCCGGCGTCACGTAGGCACCGCGCCCGTAGAGTCCGCGATACCTACGGATCAGGGCGGGGTGTTCCTCGGCCAGCCACTCCAGGAACCACGGTTTGGTCGAGGACCGCAGGTGCATGGGGAACGCGGTCACACCCGATGCCCCCGCGTCGGCGAGAGCCCCGAGCAGCTCGTCGAGATGCGATTTCGCATCCGTCAGGTACGGGATGACCGGTGCGACCATCACGTGCGGCGCCAGGCCGGCATCGGCGAGATCGCGGATCAACGACAGTCTGGCCTGCGGCGACGGGGTGCCGGGTTCGATCTTCTTCTGCAGATCCGAATCGATGATGGCCAACGAGATGCCGATGCTCACCGGGACCTGGCCCGCCGCCTGCCGCAGCAGAGGCAGATCGCGCCGGATCAGCGTCCCCTTGGTGAGGATCGAGAACGGCGTCCGGGACTCCGCGAGCGCGGAGATCACCCCCGGCATGAGCTTGTACCGGCCCTCCGCGCGCTGATACGGGTCGGTGTTGGTGCCCAGCGCGACGGTCTCCCGCGTCCACGAGCGACGCTTGAGCTCCTTGCGCAGCACCGCGGCCACGTTCAGCTTCACGACCACCTGGGAGTCGAAGTCCTTGCCTGCATCGAGGTCGAGGTATTCGTGCGTCGGCCGGGCGAAACAATAGCGGCACGCGTGAGTGCATCCGCGAAAAGTGTTGACGGTGAACTGGAACGGGAGATGAGACGCTTCCGGGACACGATTGAGAGCACTCTTCGCGAGCACCTCGTGGAAGGTGACACCCTCGAAGTCGGGTGTTCGCACCGACCGCACCAGGCCGGAGCGGCTCAGCCCGGGGAGCGCCCCGTCGTCGACCTCGACCGCCTGCTCGGACCATCGCATAGAGCGAGTCGAACACATGTGCGATCACACTGTCAAGCGCGGTGCCCGCCGACGAGCCCTCGCGGCTATCATCGCCGTATGCCACCGTCCGTCGGAACCCATCATGCCCCAGGTCCCCAGTACCTGGTGGCCGGCCGATACCGCCTGAAGTCGCGGATCGGCGGCGGCGGCATGGGCACGGTGTGGCTGGCCCGCGATCAACTCCTCGATCGCGACGTGGCCGTCAAGCAGGTCGTCTCCACCGAGGGCCTCACCGAGGATTCCGCGGACAACGTCCGCAAGCGCGCGATGCGCGAGGGTCGCATCGCGGCGAAGCTGTCCCATCGCAACGCCATCGCGATGCACGACGTCGCCCTCGACCGCGGCGAGCCGTGGCTGGTGATGGAATACCTGCCGTCGCGCAGCGTCGCCCAGATCCTGCACGCCGTAACAACACTCGAGCCGAGGGAAGCGGCCCAGATCGGCGCGCAGGTAGCCGACGCGATGGTCGAGGCCCACGCTGCCGGGATCGTGCACCGCGACATCAAGCCGGGCAACATCCTGATCGCCGAGGGCGGCCGCAACGCCGGGCTCGTCAAGATCACCGACTTCGGTATCTCGCGGGCCAAGGACGACGTCACCCTCACCCAAACCGGCGTGATCACCGGCACCCCAGCCTATTTCGCGCCCGAGGTGGCTCGCGGCGCGGAGCCGATGGAGGCCTCCGACGTCTACTCGCTGGGCGCCACGATCTACACGATGGTCGAAGGTCAGCCGCCGTTCGGCGTCGATGACAACTCGATCGCCTTGCTGCACAAGGTCGCTCGTGCGCGGATCAATCCGATGACCAAGGCCGGCGACCTCGAACCGGTCCTGTTGCGCCTGCTGGAACCGAGCCCGACGAAGCGGCCGACGATGGCCGAGGCACGCGATGCGCTCACCGCGTTCGCGGCGGGTTCGCGCGGCACCAAGGACCAGGTACTCACCGGACTCATCACCCGCCCCGGCGCCGGTACGCCCGTGTGGGCGCAGCGCAACAACCGATCGCCGACCACAGGGCCTCACCGCCCGGTGGCGGGCGCGACGCTGCCGCCCTACGCCCCGACCCTGGCCGGCGACCGCGGCTCACGCGACATCCCACACACCCGCCAGGAGCACCACTCCCCGACCCTGATGTCGACGCCGCCGTATTCGATGACGTCCCAGTCGTCGTCGCCCCACCGTCAGCCGATGAACCCCGGCTACGGAGAACCGACCCGCAACTCCGCGACCTCGAGCACCGCACTCGCGGTGTCGGTGTTCGTGTTCTTCGCTGTGCTGGCAGTGCTCGTGGTCCTGGCGATCGCGCTGCTGCGCTAGGGCTTTGGAGTTGAATGCGCCGCAGCTAACGCGTGGCCGATTCCTTCCCGCTTACCGGATAGCGCCCGCGGGAGGTAAACGCTCCCGCGGGATCAGCCGATGTGGCGCGTGGCCGCCCAGCGGGTCAGCGCGTTCCGGTTGGACTGCTGGGTCTTGCGCAGCACGTTCGACGCGTGCGTCTCGACGGTCTTGATCGAGATGAAGAGTTCCTCGGCGATCTCCCGGTAGGTGTAGCCGCGGGCCAGCAGTCGCAACACCTCGAGCTCACGGCGGGTGAGGGAGTCGAGTTCGGGGTCCAGCGGCGGTTCGGGCGCCGACGACTTACCGGTGAACGAGTCGAGCACGAACCCGGCCAGCCGAGGGCTGAACACCGCGTCGCCCTCCGCGACCCGGCGCACCGCATCCGCGAGTTCGGCGCCGTCGATCGTCTTGGTGACATACCCCCGGGCGCCGGCCCGGATCGTCGCGATCACGTCCTCGGCGGCGTCGGAGACGCTCAGGGCGAGGAAGACCGGCGCGTTCTCCGCATCGGCGCCGAGCCGGTCGAGGACTCCCCGCAACACCGCGACCCCGCCGCCGGCGGGCATGTGGACGTCGAGGAGCACCACATCCGGTGCGGTGGAAACGATCCCGGCGATCGCCTCCGGCACGGTGCCCGCCTCGCCGACCACACGTAGTCCCGACTCGTCGGCCAGTTCCGCGCGCACTCCGGAACGGAACACGGCGTGGTCGTCGACGAGGTACACGGTGTAGGTCGACGCCGGGGCGTCGGTCGTCGTGTCCGTCGGGTTCGGGGTCTGCTCGGGGGTCATCTCACCTTCCGGTCGTCCGTCGATTCGTTCTCTGCCTGTTCTACAGGGGATGCCGTGGAGTCGCCTGCTTCCTCGACCACCGACACACCGTCGATGCGCGGCATCGTGAGCGCGACGTTGGTGCCGCGTCCGGGGTTCGAGGTGATCGCCACACGGCCACCCATGCGTTCCATCCGCGCCCGGATGGACCGGCTGATGCCCTGCCGATCCTCGTCGATGACGTCCGGATCGAAGCCGACGCCGCGGTCGCGGACGAACACCTCGACCTGATCCTCGGTCACCTCGCTGTACACGTCGACGGTGCGCTCCCCGGAATGCTTGGCCGCGTTCACCAGCGCCTCACGGGTCGCACCCGCCAGCGCCGGCCAGCGTTTGGCATCGCGCGCGTCGCTGGGACGTAGATCGCCGACGGTGATGATCTCGACGTCGACCCCGTAGGCGTCCTCGACCTCCGCGCCGACGCTGCGCAGCGCGGCGGCGAGCGAACCACGTTCCTGGGCGGGGTCGCCGAACAGCCACGCACGCAGCTCGCGTTCCTGACTGCGGGCGAGGCGCGCGACCTCCTCCGGGCGATGTGCCTTCTTCTGGATGAGAGCGAGGGTCTGCAGCACCGAATCGTGTAGGTGCGAGGCGATCTCCTCGCGTTCGGCGTTGCGGATGCGTGCGGCACGTTCCTCGTTGAGGGCCCGCCACATCCGCATCCACAGCGGCACGGTGAGGAGTACGACACCGATCAGGGTCGCCACCACCGCGAGGATCGTCGAGTTGAGTCCGCCGAAACTGCGGTCGCCGGCGAGGACGATCACCACGAGCCCGCCGACCACCAGCAGCACACCGCCGATCAACCGTGTCCAGGTCAGCAGCGGAGCGCGCGGCGCACGATGTGAGGTGTCGAACTCGCGCCACACGAGGCTCGCGCCGATGGCGATGAAAACGAACGGAACCAGATACTCCGCGGGCGTGCCCGACGCGGCGAAGCCGACGACCGACATCGCCACGAGCCCGATCACCGCGAGTCCGAGTGACTGCCTACGCTCGCCCGGTGCGGGCGGTGCGGTGTCCTTGCCGGGCGGGCAGAAGAACCAGAGCAGACCGTAGGCGGCGACCCCTGCGCCGGCGAGCGCGGCGAGCACCACGAACACGATCCGGACGCGGAAGACGTCGACCCCCAGATGGTCGGCTATGCCGCCGGCGACTCCGGCGACCACCCGGCCGCCGTCCCGTCGTACCAGCCGCGGGGCAGGCTCCACCTCCGTTCCACTCACTCCTCGATGTTCCCACGGGCGAGGAATCCGGACATCGGGGTTCACCCCTGTTTCTGTGCCCGCGATCTCGGGGTCGAGGGTCGCATCCCCGATCAACCCTGGGCGGAAATCAGGGGATCACCCGATGTGCGGCGGGTGCCCGGCAGAGCACGATGATCGCCATGGACACCAAGGAGTTCCAGAGTCAGATCAGGGAGATGTGGTCGACACGCCCCTACCGTCCGGAGAACCGGACCATCGCCGGCGTGTGCAGCGGCATCGCCGCCCGCTACCGCGTCGATCCCACGCTCGTGAAGATCGCCTTCGTGGTGTCCGCCTTCTTCGGCGGCAGCGGGCTCATCCTGTACCTCGCGGCGTGGATCGCGTTCCCGGGCCGGCAGCGCGCCCACGCCGAGGCGGTGAGGGCCGCAAACGCCGGGCACCGCGGTCACCGACGCCACGGACCTCCGTGGGGCAATCCCCAGTTCATCGTGCTGGCGGTCCTCGCGATCGTCATCGTCACCTCGGTCGGCCCGAACCGCACCTGGGGGTCGGGCGGACTGGTCGGCGCGATCCTCATGTTGGGCGGGTGGTACCTGCTCCACCTGCGCACCCCGACTCCCCCGCCCGGTACCAGCATCGACACCGTCGCCGTCACCGACGTCGTCGTGCCGCCGCCGACGGCGGGACAGTTCGAACGCTGGGTCCCGCGCGCCATGGCCGGCACCGGGATCACCGGCGCCCCGGCGAACACGCCCACCTCCACGAGCGCACCGAACGTGAACCTGCAGAAATCTGCGGCCGACACCGGAACACAACGGGTTCCGGCAACGACCGAGAACCCGACCACGGAGTCAACTGCGAACCCCGCGCCGACAGAGGAGATCTCGATGACCAAGAGCGACGTCGACACCGCATCGGACGGGACGCAGCGCTGGTCGCCCCTGCCGACACCGGTGCCCGCCTCCGACGACGTCGACACCTCCCCGCCCTCCTGGGATCCGCTGGGTGTGGCCCCGTTCGCCTGGGATCTGCCCGAACCCGCCACACCGGCGAAGCCGGTCGAGCAGCGGCGTCGCCGGTCACCGTTGACGCTGATCGTCCTCGGGCTGGCGGTCATCGTCGGAGCGATCGGGACCGCCCTGCATCAGGCGGGGGTCGACTGGTTCACCGTGCCGCGCATCCTGTCCCTGTGTCTGGCGGTCGTCGGTGCCGGCCTCGTGCTGGCCGCGACGCTGCGTCGGCGCACCGGTGAGCACAGCACCGGCCTGTTGCCGGTCGCCATCCTGCTGGGTGTCGCGACCATCGTGACCACCACGGTCTCCGGTGTCACCCTGCCCACCGGCGGGGCCGGCGACCGGAACTGGAAGCCGCTGAGCGAGAACGACATCCAACCCGAGTACACCCTCGGGATGGGCGAGATGACCCTCGACCTACGGGAGATCGACCTCACCGCCGACCGACGCGTGGAACTGCGCAACGGGATGGGCGTCATCGAGGTCGCGCTGCCCGAGAACATGAACGTCCGCGTCACCTGCGACACCGGCATCGGCGACATCGACTGTCCCGCCGGACTCGACGGTGGCCGTGACGGCACGGACGGACCAGTCCTCGAGATCGACGCACACACCGGCATGGGAGAGGTTCGGGTCATCCGATGAACGAGCAACTCGACAGCGGCCCGAACATGGCTGACGACCACACCGAATCGACCCACCGCGCACCGGGGTTGGGGGTCGTGGGCATCGCGGCCCTGGCCGTCGCGGGGTGGGGACTCGCCGGCGGCCCGGCACTGCCCGACGCGGCGAACCTCGGCTGGGCGGCCGTCGGCATCGGACTGCTCATCGGCCTGATCCTGATCATCTCCGGAACACGTAGCCGGGGATGAGGGACGAGGGGTGAATGCGATCAGGCCGGCGTGATGTCCACGCCGGCCTGATCGTGTTCGGTCATTCCCACTCGATGGTGCCCGGCGGCTTGCTCGTCACGTCGAGGATGACGCGGTTGACGTCGGGGACCTCGTTGGTGATGCGCGTCGAGATGACCTCGAGGACCTCGTAGGGCACGCGGGTCCAGTCGGCGGTCATCGCGTCCTCGCTCGAGACGGGACGCAGCACGATCGGGTGTCCGTAGGTGCGGCCATCGCCCTGGACTCCGACGCTTCGGACGTCGGCGAGAAGCACCACCGGGCACTGCCAGATCTGGGCGTCGAGACCGGCGGCGGTCAGCTCCTCACGGGCGATGAGATCGGCCTTGCGCAGCATCTCCAGACGATCGGCGGTCACCTCGCCGACGATGCGGATCGCGAGACCCGGGCCCGGGAACGGCTGGCGTGCGACGATCTCCTCGGGCAACCCGAGTTCACGGCCGACGGCGCGGACCTCGTCCTTGAACAGCAGGCGCAGGGGCTCGACGAGGCTGAACTCGAGGTCGTCGGGCAGGCCGCCGACATTGTGGTGGCTCTTGATGTTCGCGGTGCCGCTGCCGCCACCGGATTCCACGACATCGGGGTACAGGGTGCCCTGGACCAGGAAGTCGACCTTCTCCCCTGCCTCGGCCTCCTCGCCGAGGACCTCGCTCACCGCACCCTCGAAGGAGCGGATGAACTCGCGGCCGATGATCTTGCGCTTGGTCTCCGGGTCGCTCACACCGGACAGTTCCTTCAGGAACTTGTCGGCGGCGTCGACGGTGACCAGCTTGGCGCCGGTCGCACCGACGAAGTCGTGCTGGACCTGTTCGCGCTCACCGGCGCGGAGCAGTCCGTGGTCGACGAAGACACAGGTGAGGCGATCGCCGATGGCGCGCTGGACCAGCGCGGCGGCCACCGCGGAGTCGACACCGCCGGACAGACCGCAGATCGCCCGGCCGTCGCCGATCTGATCGGCGACCGCATCGATGAGGGCGTCGGCGATGTTCGCCGCGGTCCAGGTGGCCTCCAGCCCGGCGACCTCGTAGAGGAAGCGGGTGAGGATCTGCTGGCCGTGCGGGGTGTGCAGCACCTCGGGGTGGTACTGGACGCCGGCCATGCGGCGCTTGAGGTTCTCGAACGACGCGACAGGGGCGCCCGGCGTCGAACCGGTGACGGTGAAGCCCTCCGGGGCCTGCTGCACCGCGTCGTTGTGGCTCATCCACACCGGCTGGGTGTCGGAGAGGCCCTGGTGCAGGATGCCCTCGCCGTTCACCGTCAGGGTGGTGCGGCCGAACTCGCGACCACCGGTGTTGGCGACCTCGCCACCCAGCTTCGCGGCCATCGCCTGGAAGCCGTAGCAGATGCCGAAGACCGGGACGTCCAGGTCGAACACGGCGGGATCGAGTTCGGGGGCGTCCTCGGCGTACACCGACGCCGGTCCGCCCGAGAGGATGATCGCGACCGGGTTCTTCTCCTGGATCTTCGCCAGCGGCGCGTCGTGGGAGATCACCTCGGAGTAGATCCGGGCCTCACGCACTCTTCGTGCGATCAGCTGCGCGTACTGCGCTCCGAAGTCGACGACGAGAACGGGCCGCGGGCCCTCGAGGAAATCCTCAGCAGAAGAGTCTGTCACCCGGTCGAGTCTAGTGGTCGACCACGACGTGAAATACTTCGACACCGACATGACTGCATCTCCCCGCACCTCCGCATGGTCGCTGAGCATCGGCGATCTCACCCAGGCCGCCGTTTTCGCCGCGTTGATCGCCGCGCTCGGCCTGCCCGGGACCATCAACATCGGCACCAGCGGCGTGCCGATCACGTTCCAGACCCTGGGTGTGATCCTGGCGGGAGCCGTCCTGGGGCCCAAGAAGGGCACCCTCGCGGTCGTCATCTTCATGGTGCTGGCCATCGCCGGACTCCCGATCCTGTCGGGCGGACGCAGCGGCCTGACCGCGCTGGCCTCCCCGACCGCCGGCTACTTCGTCGGCTTCCTGCCCGCGGTCATTGTGATCGGCGTGCTCACCGCGGCGATGATGTCCGTCGGCGACAAGCCGCGCTACCGCGTGCTCTGGGGCATCGGGATCAACGCTCTGGGTGGGATGTTCGTCCTCTACCTGTTCGGGGTGATCGGACTGGTCCTGCGCACGGACCTGACGGTGTGGGCGGCGATCACGTCGAACGGCCCGTTCATCATCGGCGACGTTCTCAAGGTCGTCGTCGGCGCGCTGGTCGCCGCGCAGATCCACCGCGGCCGACCCGGCCTGATCGAGCCGCTCCGACTGTCCCGGCGCACCGTCGCCGGCAGCTGAGCCGCTCCGCGATCGCCCCGCTTCGATGATCGAGTTCACGAACGTCTCGCACGCCTACGACGACCGGGTCGTGCTGCGCGATGTCTCGTTGGACCTCACCGAGAACCGCATCGGCATCGTCGGGGCCAACGGCAGCGGGAAGTCGACGCTGGCGCGGATGATCAACGCGCTCGTCGTGCCCGCGTCGGGCACGGTGACCGTCGACGGTCTCGACGTGTCCCGCAACAAACGTGAGGTCCGACGCCGCGTCGGGTTCATCTTCTCCGACCCCGACCGGCAGATCATCATGCCGACCGTCATCGAGGACATCGAACTGTCGTTGCGGCGCACCGACCTCGACAAGAAGCAGCGCGCGGCCCGGGCCCTCGAGGTGCTCGACCGGTTCGGACTGGGCGAGCACGCCGACCATCCCGCGCAACGCCTGTCCGGCGGGCAGAAGCAACTTCTCGCGCTGGCGTCGATCTTCGTGACCGACCCCGCGATCATCGTCGCCGACGAGCCGACCACACTCCTCGACCTCCGCAACACCCGCATGCTCACCGATGTCTTCGCGACGCTCGACGAGCAACTCATCGTCGTCAGTCACGATCTCGACATCCTCGACGGCTTCGACCGCGTCATCGTCATCGACGACGGCCGGGTGGTCGCCGACGACGAACCCTCGCCCGCTCTCGCCTACTACCGGACACTGATGTCGTGAACGTCCTCGGCGTCTACCGTCCCGGGAACACCCTGCTGCACCGGCTCCCGCCGGGGGTCAAATTCGTCGCGATGGCCGTGGCGATCCTCGTGATGTCGCTGACCGTGCGGACGCTGCCCGCACTGGGGATCGCGGCGCTCGCGGTCGCGGTGACCTTCGCACTGGCCGGCATCGGTCCCCGGGAGGCCGCCAAGCAGCTGCGGCCCCTGCTCTGGATGTTGTTGTTCATCTTCGTTTTCCAGGTCATCTTCACCGACTGGCGTCGGGCCGTGGTGGTCTGCGGACTGCTGGCGTTGTCGGTCGCGCTCGCCACGGTCGTCACGCTGACGACCCGCACCACCGACATGCTCGACGCGATCGTCCGCGGCCTGAGCCCGCTGCGTCACGTCGGCGTCCGCACCGACCTCATGGCCATCGCGTTGGCGCTGACCATCCGCGCGATCCCACTGATGGTCGAGGTGGTGCGCGAGGTCGACGAGGCGCGCAAGGCCCGCGGGCTCCGCCCCGGACCTCGCATCCTCGTCGCTCCGGTGGTACTGGCCGCGTTGCGCACCGCCGACGGATTCGCCGACACGCTCACCGCTCGCGGACTCGACTGACCCCCGCGATCCGTAGGGAAAAGCGCGCTAT
>NZ_JALPSY010000041.1:0-22002 GCF_023218005.1 Gordonia sp. C13 | reverse complement strand
TTAGCGACGAGCCTCGAAGGGTGGGTGACCTTCCCTTCCGGAGTCTCGGTACGCGTGGTCGAGGAGTGCTGAGGCGACGACGAGTTCGACGGGGGTGGCGTCCCGTAGGTCGATGATCTGGCGCATCTGTAGGCGCATTTCATCGCCGGACTCCGGTTCGGGTCCGTGGATTTCGGTGCGCACGTGTTGTAGGTGTTCGGCGAATCTGCGGGGTATGTCGGGTCGCCGGTTGATACGTTCGGGGTTGGGTGGTGCGCCGGGTTCAGTGTTGAGTTGCCAGGTGGCGCGGCCTTCGTCGGGGCCTTCGCGAACCATGCGGGTGGTGAACTGTCCGGGCTGGTTCCCGATCATGTGGTGGTGGCGGGTGCAGGCGGGTGTCAGGTTGGTGACATCGGTCAATCCGCCGTCGACCCAATCGATGTGGGCATGGTGCATTTCCACATGGGTGGCGGGCACACAGCAGTCGGGGTTGGAGCAGACGTGGCCGTCGGGTCGGGCGAAGGAGACGAGGCGTTGTTCGCGGGTGGCCAGGCGTCTGCCGCGCCCGAAGTAGAGCGGGACGGCGGTGGCGTCTTTGAACACGGCCAGCCAAGGCTGGGCGTCGGCGAGCATGGGGATGAGATCTGTGACGGGAATCTGGGTGCCGGTGGCGGTGACGGCGTAACCGGCTTCGCGGACGAGATCGCTGTGGTCGACCTTGACGATCACCTGGATCGGCAGTCCACGATGACTCTTCCCGAGCATGCCGTCCTCCAACACGGCCCTCAGGAGTGCGTTGAAGGCGTCGTGGTTGAGCTGGGCGGGGCTGCGGTCGTCCCGTTCAGCGGCGGCCGCCACAGCGTCGGGATCGGCATCCTCGATGGACCCTGTCGGTGATTCCGGATCATTCGGATTGTTCATCCCCGGTTTGGCCCACACGGCCAGGAACATGGAGACCCGTGCCAGCAGTTCGGGTGTCAGGGTGCCCGACACCTTGGCGGTGCCATCAGCGCGTTGCCGATTGAGGTACACGTTGCGGCGTCGTCTGCGGTTGGTGTCGTCGGCGAGGGTGCCGTCGGGGTCGAGGTAGCCCAGCAGTCGGAAGCCCGCGTCGGTGATCTGGTCGGGGGTGAGGTGGACGGCTTGCTCGGCGATGGTGCGTTCGGCGGCGACTTTGATGTCATGGTCGACGGCGTGCGGAATCTGGTCGAGCACGTCGATCACGGCGTGGACATGTGCAGACCCGACCTGTCCGTCGGCGAACGCGTTGGCCAGAGTGGGGTGGACGGGTTCGAGGGGTTGGCCGGTGGTGGCGTCGGGGTAGGTGGCGGTGGCGCGGGTTTGTTTGAGGCGTTTGCCGGGGTAGGCCATTCGCAACCGGTGTTTCATGTAGTCGATGACGCTGCGATATCCGGCTTTACGGGGTAGGTCCCGCTGGTCGGCTTCGACGATCTGCTGGTTGCCGGTGTAGGTGAGTCGGGCGATGGCTTGTTCGATGCGGACGCCGGCGTCGTCGACTTCGGTATCGGTCAGGCGGGTGAAACCGGTGGCCTGAAGCCTGTCGACGACCGTATCGAGTTCATCGAGCAACTCGGGCATCCCTGCAGGAGACGATCCATCAGCGGTATCGGTCGATGCGATAGCGGTCATGACGGTCACCCCCTGGCTCCGCAGTTCGAATACATGTTCGACACTACACGCTAATATGTTGTTGTGCAACAAGACTGCGGGTTGTGTAGAAGCCGGTCTTGTCGGTGCAATGGTGTATTGCGCTTCCAGGCGACCCCGAGTTCACGGGAAGAGAATCGACCGGAACACCCGCGGGATGCGAGACCAGCCGGGCCGTGCCGCATAGTGGGTGAGGGCCTCGGATGCTGCATTGTTCGATTTCGAGGTGACGAAGACCGGCGACGCCGGGGCGATGGTGGATTCTCCGCCGGGCCAGGACCTCGGGAACGGACGGAACGAGCCGTACACCACCGACCTCTCCGGGTTGGGTACCAACAAACCGTTGTGTACCACGCCGATTCCGCTGCCCACGTCGTCCAGGGTGTTACCCGGATATGCGCCCCAGGCGAGCGTGGGTGAGAGGAAGACGAAGGCGGTCCAGCAGTTCACCCCGATCGCTCCGTACCGTAGGTCGGCGAGTGACTCCTCGAGACGTGGCCCGAGGGCTTTGCGTTCACGTGGGGAGATGATGACGCAGGCGCCGAGCTGACCTACGAGCCTGGTGTTCGCGAAGTGCACGGCGTCGCGTAGGAATGCTGATCCTGTACCGGGTAACTCGGTGTGTCCCAGAACAAGAGAGAAGAATTCGGTGTTGTACAGGGCGTCCGACGTGGAGTCGTCGACCCGGATGAGCAATCGGCCGCCGTGGTGTTCGGCGCGGGGATACTCCTGCTCGGCGAGACTCATCCTGCGGTCGCTCCCCGGATACCACGGTGCCCGAGGTGAAACCTTGTCGAGGAGCGATTGGATCGCGTCGAGGAACTGGGAACGCTGGGGCCACGACGAACTCAGGATGAGCGACTGACCGGCGACGCAATTGTGTCCCGCGTTGTGGATGCGCTGTGTGACAACGTGTTCTGCCTGATACCTGATATCGGCCTCGGACCACTTGCCCGGTACGACGATGATCGGGGACACGCCCCCGAGCTCGCTGGTGATGGGCTTCGTCAGAAGCGGTGTGCCCTCGGATCGGCGTCGTTCGCCCTCGGCCCCGACGCCCCACACGATCGCGTCGTGTGCGGCGCGGCTACCGGTGATGTGTACGTGGCCGATCTCGGGGTGGGACGTCAGGTACTCACCGGTTGCGATGTCGCCGTTGATGATTCGCATCACGTTGGCTTCGATGAGCGGGGCGAAAGCCTCGAGGTAGACGCTGTACAGCTCGCGGAAGGTCGGATTGAGTTTCAGGATCGAGACACGGTTGTACGCGACGAGTTCGTAGATCACATCGTACGGGCCGATGAGTGTGGCGTTCCCGGCGCCGAGGACGAGTCCGACCCCTCCGCTGACACCTGGGGTAAGCGTGCCGAGGCCGGCGCCCGCGCGCACCGCGTCGTAGCCAACGCCGGGCGGCATCCAGATCTCACCGCGCAACCCGTTGAACAAGAGCGCTTCCTGCAATCCGAGAGGCATCACCTCGAGTGTCAGCCGCCCGCCCGGGGCGCTACCGGTGCGCACCCCGTCGACCGGGCTCCGACCGGACGCGACCGTGCGCATGGTCTTCGCCAGCGTGGTCAGTCCGGCCATGATGATGTACGGACCGGCGAGCCATTCCTCACCGCGCACCGACGGTGGCGTGGACTTGATGCGGATCGCGAGCTCCGCCCAGCGTCTACTCACCTTGCCGACGGTCGTTCGTGTGCGTGAGAACAGATCTGCTCGTTGTTCCAGGGGCATCGCCGCCCAGTGGGCGGCGCCCTGCGCGAGCTCCGCGAGCATGCCGTCGAGTTCGGCATGCGCCGGCGGCGAGAGCCCGGCGGTCATGACCTCCAGTGTCCCACCGCGCACGCCGTGTGGCCAGACCTCGGTGCTGACCCGCGGGCGCGGGTCAGCCAAGTACGACGATGCGCGTGTCTGGTAGGTCTTTAACCAGACTCACCGATCGAAGGAGATCCCATGGACGTCGCAGGCAAGGTTGCAATCGTCACCGGCGGCGGCGGCGGGATCGGTGGTGCGCTCGCGCACGCTCTGGTCGAAGCAGGTGCGAAGGTCGTGGTCACCGACCTCGACGCGGCGTCGGCAAACGGCGTCGCCGATGCCCTCGGCGAGTCCGCGGTCGCGCTCGCCGGCGACGCCTCGAGCGACGACCACATCGATGCGGCGGTCCGCCTGGCCGAGTCCACCTTCGGGCCCGTGGACATGTACTTCGCGAACGCCGGCATCGGACGCGGTGGTGGTCTGGACACCGACGAGGCGATGTGGGATCTGGCGCTCGACGTCAACCTGCGCAGCCACATCCGGGCGGCGCGTCGGCTCGTACCCGAGTGGGTCGAGCGGGGTAGCGGTTACTTCGTCAGCACGGCGTCGGCCGCGGGCCTGCTCACCCAGATCGGCAACGCACCGTACTCGGTCACCAAGCACGCGGCGGTCGGCTTCTCCGAGTGGCTGAACATCACCCACGGCGACGACGGTGTGCGCGTCAGCTGCCTGTGCCCGATGGGTGTCGACACCAAGCTGCTGCGGCCCGAGGACGATTCGGCGACCACGGACCAGAAGCTGATGCAGAAGGCAGTCGAGACCGCCGGTGAGGTCCTGACCCCGGGTGCGGTGGCCGCGATCGTACTGGAAGCCGTTGCCGACGAACGGTTCCTGATCCTCCCGCACGCCGAGGTGCTGGACATGTACCGGCAGAAGGGCGCCGACTACGACCGCTGGCTGCGCGGCATGCGCCGGTACCAGCGCTCGCTGCGGGGTTAGCAGCGACTACTCGAAGTACCGACGCGGGACGTCGACGAGCATCGTGGTGATGTCGGCGTCGCCGACCCCGCGTTCACGCAGCGCGGGCAGCACGTCTTCGCTGATGTGGCGATAGTTCCACTTGGGTACCGCCTGCTTCTTCGCCTCCTGGTCGAACCAGTCGATGAAGCACGACGCGTCGTGGGCCAGTGCCATGCGGTCGGCGTAGCCGCGCTTGCACAGTTCGGCGACCGTGTTCACCCGCTCCTCGAACGGCAACAGCAGATCGAGACCGAAGCGGTCCATGCCCAGGATCGAGCCGGCGTCGGCGATCTGCATCAGATAGTCGAGGTCGACGCTGTCGCCGGAGTGACCGATGACCACCTTGGTGAGGTCGGCGCCCTCCTCGGCCAGCACCTTCTGTGCCACCAGACCCGACTGGGTGTGCGGATTGGTGTGCACGGTGATGGGTGCACCGGTCTGCGCACTGGTTTGTCCGACGGCACGCATCACCCGCTCGACGCCCGGTGTCAGTCCCTCGGCCTCGATGGCGCACTTGAGGAATGCGGCGCGGACGCCGGTGTCGGCGATGCCCTCCGTGAGGTCCTTGGTGAACATCTCCACCAGCGGTTCGGGGACGTCGAACAGCAGGCCGGGTCCGGCGTAGTGGAACTGGAACGGGATGTCGTTGTAGGTGTAGAGGCCCGTCGCGACGACGATGTTGAGGTCGATCTGCTCGGCGATCCGCTGGATGCGGGGGATGTACCGGCCGAGCCCCAGGACCGTGGGATCGAGAATGGTGTCGATCCCGAGCTCCTTCAGCTCGGACAGATCGCGGACGGCTTCTGCGACTTTCGCGTCCTCGTCCCAGTCGTCCTGGTAGTTCTGCCGGAACTCTTCGCCGACGATGAAGACGTGTTCGTGCACAAGCACTTTGCCGAGATCGGCGGAATCGATCGGACCTGCTGCAGTGTGGACGGTGGCCACGCGAACCTCCTCCGGGGCCCGCCTCGTCGCGGACCCGCTGCGCCGAACCCTAATCGACCCTCCTCTGGCGCGGAGGCGGTTTCGACGGCCCGCTACCGGCGGCCGATGAGTTCCGGTGGGACCTCGGGTCTGACATCGTGACAGCAACGCAGACCGCGAGCACAGGAGCATCCCGATGGGAAAGATCCACGTCCACGAATTCATCACCCTCGACGGCAGTTTCGAGAACCCCGCCTTCACGATGCCGTACGGGTTCACCGACCGGATGGGCGAGGTGCTGGGCGGTATCACCGGCTCATGTGACGGCATCCTGCTGGGCCGCAACACGTTCGAGATGTTCGGTCCGGCGTGGTCGGAACGGAGCGTCGACGACGACCCGGGCGCTCCGTTCTTCAACGACACCACCAAATACGTCGTCTCCTCGACGCTCGACGAAGCGACCGGCTGGCAGAACTCCGAGGTCGTCGGTGGCTACGACCTCGATAAGATCCGCGAACTCAAGAGCTCCCACGACCTCTACGTCAGCGGCAGTGGCACGCTGGTCCGAGCCCTGTTGCGCGACAGGCTGGTGGACGAGTTGCACCTACTCGTCTATCCGGTGGTCCTCGGTAGCGGCGCGCGCCTCTTCGACGGTCTCGCCGACCTACCGCTCACCCTGGTGGGGACGGAGTCCTTCGACAACGGCGTGGTGCACCTGTCGTACGCGTCGACCGCCTGAGCGTCAGGCCAGCTCCATCGCGCTGAGGAGCAACTGCGCCACCTCGGCGTAGGCGCGGTGCTCCGCTTCGCAGAAGGCGATCTCCTCCTCGCCCAGTTCGGCCTTGCGAGCCGAGGCGAGATTGTCCATCCACTCGCGCATCTCGGCGGCGCAGATGTCGAAGAACTCGTGCACGCGTTCGGGATCGCGGCGGCAGGCGATCAGAACGGTGGTCGGCGACAGCGTGCTGTCCGGCTTCTGGCTGAGGCGCAGCAGTGCCAGCAGAACCCCGGGGAGTCGTTCGCCACGGCACCGGTGCGTGGACTTCTTGCCACCGTCGAGCCGGGCGATCATCTCGGCGCGGGCGGTGGCGGCGAACTGGTCCCAGCGACGCAGCGCGGCGTCGAGGTTGGCGGGACTGAACACCGCCACGTCGAGTCGGCGCTGGGCATAGACGAGACCGTTGCGGACCACCACCGCGATCTCCGGCCAGCGCGGGGAGAACTCGGAGATCAGCATCCCCAGGACCGACGGTGGCGGCACCGCGGAACTGAGGATCGTCACGATCTCGAGCGCGCGTGCATCGCGGGTCGGCCGTAGCAACGACGTGCCCGACGACCGCAGGAAGATCGCCTTGCGCGGACTGATCACCACCGGCCGGCCGGCCGCGGCCATCGCGGCGCGGACCAGTTCGACGAGATGATCCTTGGACTGCGGCACGACGCCGCTCTCGACCGGGGCGTCGAGCGGATGGGCCAGCGAAGCGAAGCGGATGGTGTCGGCGTTGGTCGTCTCGGGGTCGAGCGCGTGGGTCCCGAACTCGCGGCCGTGTCGGTCGGTCCCCGGGGCGTCGTCGCTGGTCTCGGTGTCGGCCGATCCCGAGGCCAGATGGTGCCGCGCGTACGACGGGTCGCCGATGCTGACGAACGACGGGTGGATGACTCCCCACACCTCGCGCAGAGCTCGCACGGCGGCGCGGGCGAGGTCACCGAAACGGTCGTCGGCCACCTCGTAACAGAAGGCGCTGCGACCCTCGAGACGGCACCAGCCGCGGTCGACGATGTAGGTGGCCTGCCGCATCCAGCGGTCCTTGTCGGTCCACGTCAGGTCTCCCGCGGAGATGGTGCAGCGCAACCGGTCCTCGTCGGCGACGGCGAACGTCATCCGCCTGCGCCAGCCACCGGCCGCGGCCTCCACGACCGTCAACGACTGCCCGGGAACGAGCTGCGGCACCCGGCCCGCGAGGGTGTCGGTGAAGTCCCGCCATGCCGCCTCGACGACGGCATCGAAATCGGGGGACATTCGCACTCCTTAGGGCTGGGTCCTCGTGCTGGGTGGCCGCCGGCGAACCTGCGGAACCCGAATATTACGACGCCTTCCTGACACCCGGGTGAGATCTACAGCGGAGTCGAATGCCGGGTCGTCTCGCCGAAGCTCGTGTGCCAGGGGAGTCGGTGGTCGACGTAGTCGGCACACGTCAGCCGAGAGTGGGACGGTGAGCCGCCGGTCAGCGACTCCCACATCACCGAGTTGACGATCCGGACGGCCGCCGACCCCATCCGGGTCGGATGCCAGGTGTCGGCGGACTCCAGCGGGCCGATGACCCGAGGTGCCGCGGTCCGCGGTTGTGCGCGTGCCTGCTCGGCCCGGGAGATGTCGCAGAGGACGCAGGCATTCGCGGAGGTGTGGCGGCGGCGTCGTGCCCAGGCCTCGGCCCGCATCGGTATCACCGTCAGCTGTACCAGAATCCCGCCCGCGTCCGGTCTCGCCGCGGTGTGGATCGATGGAGCGACGAACTGCCGGTGATCACCCGTGACCGTTCGGTATGACGCCAGGGTCTGCTGGGTCGGCACCTCGATGTAGTCGTCGGTGGCGAAGTCGGGTGTCCCGGTGAACGGCTCACCGCTGATCGCGTTGATCCCGTCCACGCCGACCATCACCAGGAACGGATGCTGGTGCGGAGAGGAGAAGTCGATCCAGGTCGCCTCGGACTGCCACATCGGGATGACGGCGTCGGCGTCACCGGTCGGTGAGCCGTGCGCGAGCCGCAATGTGGTGTCGGCGGTCAGTCCGGTGCGGTCGTGGGGATCGATCGCGCGCAGGGTCCTCGGGAAGACGACATGCAGGCGGGCGTCGGGTCCCAGTTCGGGGAAGGCGAACGTCAGCGTGCTGCGGTCGGTGGTGAGGGTCATGCAGTGCTCCGATGGGAGGCCGGGCGGGGCCGCCCGCAGGAGACCCACTACCGATATAGCGCAGGCATCACCGTGACGCTCGTGTACGGGGCCGTAATCCTCCGGGTGGACTACCGGAAGATCAGCAGGTGGGTGAGTCGTGTCCGGTTCGCGGCTACTTGGCCGTCGGACGACGGTCGGGGACGTCGTCGTCGGACAGCACGACGACCCGGAGCGCGGCGCGCAGATTGTGGGTCGTGGCCCGCCAGGCGTCGGCCTCGTGCCGGCATGCGTCGGCCTCGGTCGAGTCCGCGGACGCAACCGCGTCGGCCGCCGAACGCCGCCAGGTGAGGTACTGCTCCTCGCAGGTGTGGATGAACGAGAGGATGTCGGCCTGGTTGTAGCGGCAGATCTTGGCGACCTCATGAGCGGACAGCGACCGACCGTCGGGATCGAGTTCGAGCAAGGTCTGCAGCGCATCCGGGAGGCGTTCGTCGGTCTCGGGCCGGGTCGGCGCCGCAGTCTGCGTGATCTGCTCGATGACGTTCGGCGCGCAGTCGGCGAGGAAGCTGAACCACTCGGCGAGCGCGGAGCTCAGATTGTGGGGGTGGAAGACCGCGCACTCGAGGGTCAGGGTCGCGAAGACCTCGTCCTGCAGGAGATGGACACGGACCGCCGAACCCATCGTCGGCTGGGCCGCCACGATGTCGGCGGCGCGCCTGCGATCGGGGATGTCGCCGGCCAGGCGGGCGAAGAACTCGAGCCGGGGGGCGTCCGACCGCGGGCTCAGCCACGAGGACACGGGCTTGGTCGGCAAGGCGATGTCGCCGTCGGCGTCGGTCTGGATCCGGCAACCGGTCAGGTCCTCGAGCGAACCGAGGAGCAGCGCCCGGAGGTGGTCGTCGTCGAAAGGCTGGACCGCGACCTCGATCTGTGGTTCGGCGCGCGCTGCCGGGGTGTGGTCGAGGAAGGCCGGGTGCACGACTTCCCAGACGCGACGCAGCGTGGCAACCGTGGTGTGGGCGAGCTCGTCGACGCGCCGGCGGCCCACCTCGTAGATGTGGGTGCCGTTGCGCAGACGACGCCAGCCGATGTCGGCGAGCATGTCGAGATGCTCGAGGAAGTACTCCTCGGTGGGGTGCAGGTCGGTGTCGTCGATGGTGCACCGCAGACGGTTCGACCCGGTGAGGGTGAATCGCAGTCTGCCGTGCGGGCCTTCGGGGATCAGGGGGTCCTGCTGGATGGTGAGCGTCGAGCCGGGGGTGAGGTTGGCCAGACGATCGCCGACGTGCAACTGGAATGTGCGCCAGGCGTCATCGATGTTCGAGTCCACGGTGAAGTCGGGCGTCATGTCGACTTCCTTTCTCGTGCGCTGAGATCGAGACCGCCCGGTGCTACAGCGGGCTTCGGGTGGCTGCGGTGTCGGTTCGTCGACGGACAGCCCGGATGAGCCGGCTCAGACGTGAACGACCGCGAACCCGTCTCGGGGTTCAGGTTAGGTGACCGGGGCGACATTGTTGGTCGGTTGATCAGACCTATTGCTGAACGATTGCTCGAACCGTACCCCGCTCTGGGACGCCCGGCTGACCACGCAGACGGTTCTCCCAGGACCGGGAGCATAGTACCAGGTCAGAGCCTGAATATTCTCATGCAGCCGGTGACGAGTAAGGCACCTCCGCCGGCGACTCGGGCGCCTGGGAGGGCTCCTCGGGAGGCGGGGCGTACTCGGTGGTCGGCTCGGTGGTGGTCGGTGTCTCGGTGTGGGTTTCCTCCGGCGGCGCCTCGTAGGTCTCGGTTGATGTCTCCGCGGGCGGCGCCGACCTGGGGATCTCCGGTTGCGCAACGGTCCAGGAGGCGGACCGGACGACGACGGCCCGGGACGAGAGCGCCAGGGTCCAGACGCCCGTCGCGTCGGTCGCGCCGAGGACGGCGGCCCGTTCCAGCGCCGCGGCACTCACCGAGCGCGGCACGCCGTCGCTGCACGCCAGCGCGATGGTGCCCGACGCCGCGCCGGGCGGGACCGAGCAGCTGACCGACAGGCCCGCGTCGTCGAAGACAAAGCTGCCGATGAGGTCACCGGCACCGCTGAAGGAGGTCGGGACGGATGCGGCCTCCGGTGGACTCTGGGCGGCGGGGTTCTCGGACGACGGGTTTCCTGCTGATCCGGGGGCCGGCACCTCCGCCGAACCCGGGACGCCCGAACCCGGCTCTCCCGAAGGAGAGCCGGCAGGTGAGTCGGAGGCGGGGGCGCCGACCGGCAGCCCGTTGTCCTCGGCGGCACGCTCTTCGACGGCCGGGGCGGCGGCCGGGTTACCGGCCTCGAGCAGACCGTTGCGTTCGGCGTCGTCGTCGGTGGCGGCCGTGAAGGGGGTGTTCAGCGACGCCGGTGTGGGCAGCGGTTCGGAGAGTGGTGGCAGACCCGAGAGGTCGAGGAGACCGCCCAGCGTCTGCGGGATGATCTCGCCGGTGAGGAAGTTCAGCAGTTGCAGGACCGACCCGCCGTTGGCGTTCGCGACGGGCGTGGGTGTGCCCGGGACGATCGTCGTCGTGCGGTTGACGGCGGTGACGTTCTGGTTGTTGTAGGCGATGCGGGTCACCTCTCGGGTCTGGTAGCCGGGCCACGGCTGACCTTCGAGCCGATAGCCGCCGAGGGGTGCCGAGGCAGGCGGCGCCAGCGGATTGCCACAGGAGCACATGGCCCGCGGGACTCCGGCGGCGTCGACGTACACCGAGGTTCCACGCTGCAAGACCGACTGGAACGGCTCCGCCCGACCCGTCGTGAAGGTGTGGTTCGTGACCCAGGTGTCTGCGGTGAGGACCACCGGGGTGAGGGTGTTGAGGTAGTGCGGGATGGCGGCCGTGCTGATCCCGAAGACGCTCGCCCAGGCCGCGGCCTTCGCCGGATCGGCCATCAGGCGGTTGCTGAGGGCCGCGGTGTCGCAGGCCATGGTGTCGCCCGTCGCGTACAGGCCGGCCTCGGTGCCGTTGACCGCGCGGCCACCCATGTCCGGAGCCCCGGCGCTCGCAGTGAGCGCGACGTTCGCCGGCAGGTTCCCAGCTCCGGAGACGAGAACCGGATCGGTGAACGGGTCGATGCCGGGATCGTTGACCGAGGCGAGCGTGAGACCGGGTACGTAGATGTCCCCCTTTCGGGCCTTCACCACGAACACGATCCCTGCCGCGAGCACGAGCGCCAGGACGACGACGATCGCGCCGAGGACGAGGGTGAGGGCCTGCCGGTTCTTCGGCTGAGGAGGAACCGCACCGAAGGGCGTCGAGGGATGGGTCGGGGGACCGGGCGGGTAGGTCATCGGGGCGAACTCCTCGTGCCGACGCGCCGGCGACACCGGCGCGGTCGTGGCGGGCAGAGGCGCTCGCCGAGTTCGAGTATCAGCGCCCCATCAGACGCCGGGCAAGGCCTGACCAGCACAGATCGGACATCTGCCGCCAAATCTCGACCGTTTGGACCACACCGCGTAACACCGCGATCGACGGGGCCGACGTGCCGGTTCGGGCCGGGGAGCCGTCCTCAGATCCGACCGAACACCATCGAGTCGTCGATCTTGCTGATGCGGTGATCAAGCGCGTCCCGGTAGTAGTTGTGGCGCACCTTCCAGTGCCCGTGGGTGCCCGACTTCGGCAGCGCATCGGGCGACCGTTCGACGTACCCGGCCTTGAGATCCCACAGCGGTTGCGCCGTCATCGGTTCGGACCCGAGATGCGGGTAGGCATGCGTGTAACCGTTCTCGCGCATGTACTTCACCAGGGTTGCGACCGACCGCGCGGTCATGTCAGCGCGCAGCGTCCACGACGCGTTCGTGTAACCCACCGACCAGGCGAGGTTGGGGACGTCCTCGAGCAGGTGGCTCTTGAAGACGAAACGGTCGTGCGGTTTCACCTCGTCACCGTCGATGCGCAGCCGGGTCCCGCCGAATCCGAGCAGCTGCAGGCCAGTCGCGGTGACGATGATGTCGGCGTCCAGATGCCTACCCGACGTCAGGCGCACACCGGTCTCGTCGAAGCGGTCGATGTGGTCGGTGACCATCTCGATCGATCCCTCGGTGATGCCGTGGAACAGGTCGGCGTCGGGGACCATGCACATACGCTGATCCCACGGGTTGTACGTCGGGTTGAAGTGGACGTCGACGGGATAGTCGTCGGGCAGGTTCGCGGCGACGTTCGCGCGGATCAACTTGCGCCCGAGCTTCGGGAAGCGGTGGGTGAGATGCACGATCGCCGCGGTCTGCGTCGCATAGCGGAGGCGGATCGCCCGGTGAGCGGCCTTGGGCGGGAGCAACTTCTTGAGGGCTGGTGCCAGGTAGGCCTTCTGCTTCGACGAGAAGATGTACGACGGCGAGCGCTGCAGCATCGTCACGTGCGCGGCGTCGTCGGCGATGTTGGGGATGAGGCTCACCGCCGTCGCCCCGCTGCCGATGACGACGACGCGCTTGCCGCGGTAGTCGAGGTCCTCCGGCCAGTGCTGGGGGTGGATGATCTGTCCGGTGAAGTCGTCGGCGCCGGCGAAACGCGGCGTGTACGGCTGGTCGTAGTCGTAGTAACCGGTCGCGAAGAGCAGGAACCGGCAGCGGTAGGTCTCGGTGCGCTTGTCCGCACCTTCGCCCACCTCGACGCCGAGCGTCCAGGTGTCCGTCGAGGAGTCCCAGTCCGCGGTCAGTACGTGCCGTTCGAAGCGGATCTGCTCGGCGATGCCGTACTTGTGCGCGGTGTGCTCGATGTACTTCCGGATGTCTTCGCCCTCGGCCAGTGCACCCGGCTTGCGCCACGGCTCGAACGGGTAACTCAGCGAGAAGATGTCACTGTCCGAGCGGACACCGGGATAACGAAACAGGTCCCAGGTGCCGCCCATCCGGGGGCGGCGTTCGAGGATCAGGTAGTCGGCATCCGGGTTCTGCTCGCGCAGGCGATAGGCGCAGTCGATACCGGACAGGCCGGCGCCGATGATGATGACGTCCCGCATCGGGGACTCGGTCGTCGACGGCGAGCTGGGCTCGGGATCGCCGGCTGATCGGACGGCGTCGGTGGCGTCGATCTCGGTCACATGGACCTCCTCCGTGGGATGCCTGGGTGGTGCCATCATGCAACACTTGCGACCACCTGTGAACGGAATCACACGACTGGTGTCGACCGCCGGGCATGGGCCACCACCGCCCTGAATGCAGATGTCGCGTAACGTATTGCGGCACAATACGTTACGCGACATCTATCGATATTAGCCGGCTGGTGATCCGGTCATCCCGCCCACGGAGCCCGACTCATCCGCGTTCGGGGCGTGTCAGCCCGCCGGAGTTGTTGTCGGAGTGTGCCTTACGAGGCCGGCGGGGTCAGCACGGCGTCGATCAGGTACACCTGGGCGTTCGAGGTGGTGACGCCGCCGCAGACGATTCCCGCGTCGTTGACCTTGAGGTTGTCGCCCTCGCCGCTGACGGTCAGCTTCTTGCCTTCGAGGGTGGTGTGCTCACCCAGGGCCTTGTCGGGGGTCGCCTGACCCTCGACCACGTGGTAGGTCAGGATGCTGGTCAGCAGGTCCTTGTCGGTCTTCAGCTGCTCGACGGTCTCCGGCGGCAGCTTCGCGAAGGCGTCGTCGGTCGGCGCGAAGACGGTGTACTCACCGTCGTTCAGCGTCTCGACGAGGTTGACGTCGGGGTTCAGCTGGCCTGACAGTGCGGCGGTCAGGGTGGTGAGTTCAGGGTTGTTCGACGCCGCGGTGGCGACCGGGACGGTTGCCATGTCGGCGATCGACGCGGGACCAGAGGGGTTGGCCTCGGCGTAGGCGGCACAGCCGGGGCCGACGAGGTTCGCTGCCGGGTCGGCGGCTGCGCTCGCGCTCATCGAGCTCATTCCGGTTGCTGCGCTGGTGGTTTCGCTCGACGAGTCGGAATCGTCACTCGAACAGCCGGCGATCACGCCGACGGCGAGGACCAGTCCGGTCACCGCTCCTGCGATACGGGGAACACGCTTGATCATCGTTGATCCAATCTCTCCGAGAAGGTTTCGGCTGCGCTGAACGGCAGCCTCACAAGCGCATTCGGCACCGTGTGAGAATCAGATGGGTCAGATGTGCCCGTTTGTTCCGGCGCCGGGGAGACCCGGCTGTCGCCAGACGGTCGAGTGCTGAACGCGCTCATGCCGATTCCCTGGACGAGGGTGTCCTCATCCAGGGAACCGGCATTCTCTCGCTCGACGGAGTTACGGGCTCAGAGGTGGGTAACCCGTTGCCCGCGAACCATTGTGATCAGAAGAAATCACTCGCCGGCAGGCGGCGTCAGGACTGCGTCGATCATGTAGACCTGCGCGTTGGCAGTGGAGACGCCACCACAGGCAACGCTCGCCTCGTTGACCTTGAGCATGTCCGGCGATCCGGTCACGGTCACGGTCTGCCCCTCGAGGGTCTTGTGCTCACCGACGATCTTGTCCGGCGTCGCCTGACCCGAAACCACGTGGTAGGTAAGGATCTTGGTCAACAGATCCGAGTCGGTCTTGAGCTGCTCGACGGTTTCGGCCGGCAACTTGGCAAAGGCCGCGTCGGTCGGTGCGAAGACGGTGTACTCACCGCTGTTGAGCGTATCGACCAGGTTCACATCCGGATTCAACTGGCCGGACAGCGCCTGCGTCAGTGTCTTCAGCTCGGGGTTGTTCGACGCCGCGGTGGCAACCGGATCCATTGCCATCCCGGAAACCGAGCCGGCGCCGGAGGGGTTGGCCGCAGCGTAGTCCCCGCAACCGGGACCGACCGGGCCGCTGGCGGTGTCGGCGGACTCGTTGTTCATCGACGACATCGCGGTGCCGGTTGAAGAGCTGCTGCCCGAGTCGGATTCGTCGCTGGAACAACCGGCGACGACGCCGACGGCCAGCGCCAGCCCGGACGCTGCGACCACGAGTCGCTGAATTCGTTTGATGGCCATGGCCCATCCAATCTGAAGGTCGTGGTCCGACCATCCGGCCGAACTCAGAACGTCATTCGCGGCTCGAGTGGTCGCGGATGGGTCCGATGTCAGATCAATCCAATCCGGGCGCTGTCGACGGGCGAACTCCCCTCAACAGAAACGGAGTTCAATGGTGCGAGTGTTCAGAGAGTCCACTGTGCGGGCGGCGGTGTCGGGGGTCGTCGCCGTGGCAGGAGGTCTGGCAGTCGGCGAACTCGTCGCAGTCGGTATCTCGCAGTTCGCGTCCCCGTATCGCGCGGTCGCGGCCTTACTCGTCGACCATGCGCCTGCGTTTGCACGCGAGTTCGCGATAGACCGATTCGGAACCGCGGACAAGCCGGCGCTGCTGGCCGGTATGGCGCTGGCGATTCTGTTGATCGCAGTGACTGCCGGGGTTTTGCAGGTCAAGCGGCCGCCCCTCGGGGCGCTGGTCGTCGTGGCCTTCGCGGCTGTCGGTGTGGTTGCCGTGTTGACCCGCCCCACGATGGAGGCGTCCTACGTCGTTCCGCCGGTTGCCGCCGGCCTGGTTGCCGTCGGTGTGTTGGTGGTGCTGGGGCGCGGGAGTGCCGTCGGAGACGTGTCCGAAAAGGACGCGCCCCGCGCAGGGGGATGGTCGCGCCGTCGGTTCGTCGGTGCGGTCGGGATCGTCGTGGTGACGGGGGCGGTGTGCGCCGGCGTGGCCCGACGCGCCGCGGACACCGGTGGGGCCATCGCCGAGCGCATGCGGCTTCGGTTGCCGCGCACGACTTCTGCGAGCGCGCCGATTCCGCCGGGTGCCGATCTGGGTATCGATGATGCGACTCCGTTCATCACCGGAAACCGCGAGTTCTACCGGATCGACACCGCGCTCCAGGTCCCGCAGCTGACCACGGCAGACTGGCGGTTGCGGATACACGGGATGGTGGATCGCGAGATGACGCTGGGGTGGGACGACCTCCAATCGATGCCCGCGATCGAGCGGATCATCACGCTCTCGTGCGTGTCCAACGAGGTGGGTGGCGACCTCGCCGGGACCGCACGTTGGCTCGGGTACTCAATGCGCGACATCCTCGCCGAGGTCGGGGTTTACGCCGATGCGGACATGTTGCTGGCCACCAGCGTCGACGGGTGGACCTCGGGAAGCCCGCTCGAGGCGATCCGAGACGGCCGCGATGCTCTGCTCGCCGTCGGCATGAACGGCGAACCGCTACCCATCGAGCACGGATACCCGGTGCGGCAGGTTATCCCCGGCCTCTACGGGTATGTGTCGGCGTGCAAATGGGTCGTCGACTGGGAGATCACCCGCTTCGATCGCGCCGAGGCCTACTGGACCCAGCGGGGCTGGGGCGTGCGGGGACCGATCAAGACCGCGTCGCGGATCGATCGGCCGGCACCGCTGTCGGCGACGCCCGCGGGACCGGTGGTCGTCGCGGGTACTGCGTGGGCGCAGCATCGGGGTATCGAGTCCGTGGAGGTCCGCGTCGACGACGGACCGTGGAACCGCGCCGAACTCGCCACCGAGTACTCGACGGACACCTGGCGCCAGTGGACATGGACCTGGGACGCCACGCCCGGCCGACACACGCTGTACTGCCGTGCGACCGACGCCACCGGCGCGACCCAACCGGAGGAGCGGGTGCCGCCCATTCCGGAGGGTGCCACCGGCTGGCACAGTCGCGTGGTGACCATCGAGTGAGTTACTGGGTCCACTCCGCGGCCCAGTCCTGGCCCTCGGAGATGGCTCCCATGGTGGTCTGGCCGTCGAGCGCCTCGCGGATGATGTCGGCGTGCCCGCAGTGGTGGGAGGTCTCCCGGAGCAGGTGCAGGAGCATGGTGCGGATCGTGGACCACTCGCGCTCCGGTGCCCACGGCGCGGTGGGCTGGGGGATGAGCTCGTCGAGGCTGTCGGCGTCGGCGATCACGCGGTCGAGTGCGGCGGCGTTGCGGTCGTAGGCCTCGAGCCAACCGGTGAGGGTCTCTCCCTCGACCAACTCGTATTCGGTTTCCGCGCGGCTCATGTCGAACTCGGCGGTCTCGTCGCGCTCGATGATGACCTTGGCGGCGTTTGCCTCCCCGTTGGCGAGGTGCTTGATGAGGGCACCGATGGTCAGCGTGCTCACCGTGGTCTGCTTGCGGGCCTGCTCGTCGGAGAGGTTGCGGGCGGTGACCTTGAGCATGTTGCGCTGGTCCTGCAGAAGGGTGAGGAGTTCGAGCTTCTCGCCGGTGACGTCGACGCTGAGTTCGGGGGTGGTGTAGGTGCTCACGGTGCTCTCCGGTTCGTCGTGGGTTGTTCGTGCTGGTGAGAACCACGTTATGACCGATTGAGGACAACTCCGGTCCTCGTTTTGTTCTCATCTTTCTTCGACCTTCGGGAGCTATATCGGTTGAGCGGCGTGCGGCTGGTACCCGACGATGGGCGCATGACATCTCCGCTCGACGCGCTCACCCGGAAACCCGATCGCGCCACCGATCGCGACGCCCTCGACCACGTACTCGATGAGGCGAAGGTCGGGACGCTCAGCACCGTCGTCGATGGTCTGCCATGGTCGGTGCCGATGCTGTTCGCGCGCGACGGCGACCACATCCTGTTGCACGGATCGACCGGCGCGGGCGCGTTGCGGCATGTCGCCGCAGGCGCGCCGGTGACGTTCACCGTCTTCGTGATGGACGGACTGGTCATCGCCGACACCCTGTTCGACCACTCCGCCAACTACCGGTCAGCTGTGGTGAGAGGTTTCCTCGAGCAGGTCGACGACGCGAGGTCGGTGCTGGAGGTGTTGTCGGACAAGCTGATTCCGGGTCGCGTCGCCGAAGTGCGGGAGACCACCCGCAAAGAACTCGCCGCGACCGTGGCCCTTCGGTTGCCGATCGTCGATGGTCAGTGGATCGCGAAGGCGCGCACCGGTGGTCCGGGTATCGAGTCAGAGGAGTGGACCGGCGTCGTACCGATGAGAACGGTCTACGACGAGCCGGTCACGTATTCCGGTGAAACGCCGCCGGATTCGGTGCGGGCGCTGGCCAGACCGCCGGCCGAGTAGTACCGACTGCGGGCGCGCGAGTGGTTTCGATACGGCTCGTCGCAGGCTCCTCGCCTACTCAACCAGCCAGAGTCTGCCGGCCGAGTAGCGCCGACCGAGCGCAGCGAGGACGCCGCGTATCGAGGTCACGCACCGCCGCCACAGCAGAAGAAGGCCGGCCGACGGGCCATCCGGGGGTGAATGACCCGCCGGCCGAATCGAGGCGCACGGCCGGCCGGATTGCGGTGGCCGGCCGTGGTTCTCGATGGTGACGCGGCCGGACGGTAGGGGGGCTACCCGTCGGCCGCGCGTTGGGAGACCGTGTCGCGGGATCGCCGAGACACGGTCGGCTCTATCCCTTGCGCAGCAGGAACCGCTGGATCTTGCCGCTGGGGGTCTTGGGGAGGGCGTCGACGAAGTGCACGGTGCGCGGGTACGCGTGCGCCGCGAACTCGGTCTTCACCAGCTGCTGCAGTTCCTTCTCGAGGGCCTCGGTGCCCTCGACACCGGGAGCGGGGACGACGAACGCCTCGATGACCTCGCCGCGCAGCTCGTCGGGACGCCCGACCACCGCGACGTCGACCACCGACGGGTGCGTGATCAGCACGCTCTCCACGTCGAACGGCCCGATGCGGTAGCCGGCCATGATGATCACATCGTCGTCGCGCGCGGAGAAGAAATAGCGGCCCTCCTCGTCGGCGCGGCCGGTGTCGCCGGTGAGGTACCAGCGGCCGTCCTCGGTGAACCGTGCGGCGGTCTTCTCCGGCGCGTCGAGGTATCCGCTGAACCACATGAGCGGACTGGCGGGCACGTCGATCGCGATCTGGCCGTCGACGATGCCTGCCGCGAAGCCGGGCATCGGCTTACCCATTGAACCGGGGACGAGCGTCTCGTGGACGTCGTCGTGCCAGTGGTTGTTGATGAACATGCCGTGTTCGGTCTGGCCGTAATGGTCGCGGACCTCGGTGCCGAGTGCCTGCTGGGCCCAGCCGATGACGTCGGGGGTCAGGGGCTCGCCGGCCGAGGAGGCGCGTCGCAGCGAGAAGCCGGTGATCCGCGGGTCCTTGCTCAGGGTGCGGTAGACGGTCGGTGCGGCGGCGAAGTTGGTGACGCCGAGACCGCCGAGGATCTGCGCGGTCAGCTCGGGGCTGAAGCCGGCATGGAGCAGCAGGTTGCGGTGTCCGGTCGCAAGCGGGCCGAGGATGCCGTAGTAGAGGCCGTAGGCCCAGCCCGGGTCCGCGGCGTTCCAGAAGACGTCGTCATCGCGGACGTCGAGGCCGTAGTGCATGTAGGCGACGAACGAGGCGAGGGCCTTGACCGGCACCGGGACGCCCTTCGGCGCGCCGGTGGTGCCGCTGGTGAAGAGCAGGATCAGGGCGCCGTCGCCGCCCACGGCCACGGACTCGGCGATCGGCTCGTGCGACGACACGAGCTGCTCGAACTGCTCGCCGGCGACGATCGTCTCGACACCGTCGATGCCCTCGAGCTTCGACGCCTGGCTCGGCTCGGTGATGACGACCTTCGCCTTGCCCGACGTGAGGCGCATCTCGATGGCCGGGGTGGCGAACGCGGTGAACAGCGGGATGTAGACGGCGCCGAGGCGGGCGATGGCCAGCAGCGACACGACGAGTTCCTCGCGTTTGCCCATGAGGACGCCGACGGTGTCACCACGTCCGACGCCGAGCTCGGCCAGCGCTGATGCCAAGCGCTTGGAGCGCTCGGCGAGGTCGCCGTAGGTCACGTCGGTGGTGATCGGGGCGGGGGCCGAATCGGCGTCCGCGGAGGCCTCGACCTCGATCACGGTGAACGCGACCGCGTCGGGATCGTGGTCGTCGACGAGGAGTGCCGCCGCATTGGCGTCGGGCGCCCCGTAGATTGCCAACCAGCGGTCGACCATGTGGGTGGGGGTCATGGTGGCCTGTGTCATCGTGAACCTCGCTCTTTACTGAGTAAGCTGGGTCACAGTGTGACGCGACACAAGTAGTCCCTACCACCCTCCGAAGAGGGGGATAGAGAGGTGAGATGCCCGAGCCGTTGAGCGGGATCGTCACCGACGCGTTGCGACGGGTGCGCAAATCGAGCGGAGTGCCCTTGGCCTTCGCCGGCGTCGTCAACAACTCCACTAGCCTGCGTCTCCAGCATTTCGCTGGGAGTCACGCTGGTGCGCTGTCCGGACTCTCGGTCGACGTCGGCCACGGGCTGGGCGGCAAGGTCGTCTCACTGAACCGGCCGATGGTGGTCGAGGACTACCTGCGGACCCCGCACATCACCCACCGCTACAACACGCTCATCGAACGCGAGGGTCTGCGCGCGATGATGGCCGCGCCGATCATCGTCAACCGGACGCCGGTCGCCGTCATCTACGGCGCGCTGCACACCCCCGATCCGATCGGTGGCCGCATGCTCGACGTCCTGGCTGCCGAGGCGCGCGCCGTCGAGCAGGAGATCGTGGCCGCACGCGCCCGGTTGGAGCACGGCGCGCAGAGCGAGGACGAACTGCGCGACCGTATGACCGCCGCCTACACGCGCCTGCGGTCACTCGCCGACACCGTCGACGACGCCCGTCTCGCCGAACAACTCGCTGCCGTCACCGATTTCCTACTTGCCGAAGCGGCCGCCGACTCGGTCGCCGTCGAGCTCACCGGACGCGAACAAGATGTGCTGTCGCTCGCCGCTCTCGGTTACTCGAACGCGCGGATCGCCGAAGCCCTCGGCCTGACCGTGCACACGGTGAAGAGCTACATGAAGGACGCGATGCGCAAGCTCGACGCGTCGTCGCGGCTCGAGGCCGTCGTCGTCGCCCGGCGCGCCGGCCTGCTGCCCTGACCCCTGCCCGCCCGCGATCGGTAGAAAGCATGGGGATATGGCGCGCATGATTGCTACCGGATCGGGGTACTTCCGGGCTCCATGCGACTGATCTCGGCGATCCTGCTGACCCTCGGCCTGACATCGGCCCTCCTCGTGTCGGCGCTGGCTGCCGCCGCACCCACGACCGTCTGCGGTTCGACGCTGACCTCCGCCGACCGCGCCCGCATCGTCGAGCTGAGTTCATACGACGCCGGTTCCCGTGAACTGCCGCTCGTCCAGCTTCGACGCAACGTCGAGCGTCTCTACGGGATCGTCGACATCCTCACCGAGAACGGCGACCGTCGGGGACTGTTCGCGCTCGGTCTGGCGTCGGTCGAACGCGACGCGGTGATGCCGTTGCAGAATCGCCCGGCGGTTTTCCAGACCCCGCGGTGGGCGCCGGTCATCAGCCTGAAACTGCTCAATCGTTTTCTCGACGCGGTGCGCGCGGAGTTCAGTGGCCGTCCGGTGCCGGGGCAGTGGCGGCACTACTTCGACCTGGCCGCCGACTGCCGCGTGCCAGGTCAGCGCGTTGCGATGGCCGGTTACAACGCCCACATCACCGTCGACCTGGCCTACGCGACCGCCGACTCGCGTGCGACGACCGCCAATGCTCGGGATTTCTTCTTCATCGTCGATTCGATCGCTGCCCACGGGAACTCGATCGTGACGTCGACGATCCGCGAGTACGGCGTCGATCTCGGCCCGATCTTCCGCTTCTACGTTCTGGGGAGGGGCTCGATCGCGTCGCCGGTGCCGGTCGTGCCACCGGGCCGATGCTGCGGGCTGCCGACGTCGGATACAACGTGCTGACCTTCCGCAACGGGCTCGCGCTCCAGGGCCGGACCTCGGCCGCGGGTGCCCGCGGAGATGTCCGCGGACTGTGGAACACCGGCGAGGCGGCCCTGACTGCCTTCCAGGACGCCGGGCTCATCCGCTGACCCGCTCGCCGATCGGTAGAAAGCATGGGGATATAG